>PKWA01000130.1 GCA_003131665.1 Acidimicrobiaceae bacterium | reverse complement strand
GGCGCTGGCGCTGGCGGCGATCTCGACGCCATTGGAGATGAGCGGCATCCTCGCAGAACGTGAGCGACTCTCTCAGGAACTCGCGGGGCTCGGTCTCACGCCCCTTCGCTCCTACACCAACTTTCTCTTCATTCCAATGGACGACCCCGGAAAACTCGTCGAGCAACTATTGCCGCATGGCGCGGTGACCCGGGCCTACCCCGGAGGACTTCGTGTCAGCGTGCGCGACGAGTTCGACAACAACTTCCTTCTGGACGCTCTGCGCACAGTTTTGCTCGGCACCCCGATGCCGAGCCCGGCGCTTCGTTATGAACGGCACACGGCCGAGACGCTCTTAAAAGTGCGCCTGCGCGTAGCGGGTGAAGGTCGGGTCTACGTACACACCGGCGCCGGCTTTTACGATCACATGCTCCAACAGCTGGCCTTTCACGCTGGCATGGACCTCCGCTTAGAGGGCGTCGGCGACTTAGAGACCGGCGACCACCACACGGTCGAAGACATGATGCTCACTTTTGGTGAGGCCCTCGATCGGGCGCTCGGTGATCGAAAGGGTCTCGCGCGCTACGGCGAGGCCCGCGTGCCGATGGACGAGGCTCTCGCGCACGCGGTGGTGGATCTGTCGGGACGAGCGACGGCGACTCTTGACATCTCGCCGGACGAGGGCATGGTCCAACACGCTTTCACCTCACTGGTGCAGTCCGCGCGGATCACTTTGCACGTCACCGCCTCGGGTGAGAATCCTCACCACGTCGCCGAGGCCTCCTTTAAGGCCGTGGGGCGCGCGTTGGCACAGGCAGTGGCGAAAGATGGCTCGCTGGTGCGTTCGACCAAGGGCTCGCTGTGAGCGACGTCGTCGTCGTTGACTACGGCGCGGGCAACACTCGCTCGGTGCGCGCGGCGCTGACCCATCTGGGACGAACGAGTGTCGTCACGAGTGACCCCGCCGCGATTCTCGAGGCGGACTTTGTGGTCTTGCCCGGCGTCGGATCGGCGCAAAGTGCCATGGTTCACTTGAACGACACCGGCGCCGCGACGGCGCTGCGCGAACGATTCGACCACGGACGCGTCACTCTGGGCGTCTGTTTAGGTCTGCAGCTCGCGATGGCGTCAAGTGAAGAGGACGGCGGAGTGAAGGGTCTCGGACTCTTGAGCGGCGACGTCGTGCGCTTGCGTGAAGGAAGGGTGCCGCGCCTCGGTTGGGCCGTCGTCGAGCCCTGGGGCGAGGCGTTCTACTTCGCTCATTCCTACGCCGTGCGTTCGCCAGACGCGGTCGCGAGTGTCGACGGTGTGACCGTGGCCGTGCGTCGCGGGTCGTTCACCGGCGTGCAGTTTCACCCCGAAAAGAGCGGACCGGCCGGGCTCGAATTTCTCGATCAATGCCTTTCGCTCGTCTAATCCCGTGCCTGGACGTCGCCCACGGGCGGGTCGTCAAGGGCGTGAGTTTCGTCGGACTTCGTGACGTGGGCGACCCCGTCGAACTCGCGCAGTTCTACAGCGATGGGGGCGCGGACGAGTTGGTCTTTCTCGACATCACCGCCACGCCCGAAGACGCCGAAACCTTGACCAGTGTCGTCGCTCAGGTGGCCGAAGTCCTCGAGATCCCGTTCACCGTCGGTGGAGGTGTGCGCTCGGTAGAGGACGCGTCACGCCTTATCGAGGCCGGGGCCGATCGAGTGTCGTTGAACTCGGCGGCACTGGCGGACCCCTCGCTGATCACCGCCATCGCCCAGCGATTTGGCTCCCAGGCCGTCGTCGTCGCGATTGATGCCGGCGAGGGAGTGGTGCACACCCACGGCGGGCGCGTCGCGACGACGACTCCAACGGTTCCCTGGGCCGTCGAAGCCGCTGAGCGCGGCGCCGGTGAGATTCTCTTGACCTCGATTCGCCAAGACGGCCAGCGCAGCGGCTACGACCTTGAATTGACCGCGAGGGTTCGTAACGCACTGAGCATTCCGGTGATCGCCTCGGGTGGTGCGGGATCGGCTCTGCACGTGGCCGAGGCGTTGCGCGTCACCGACGCGGCACTCGTGGCCTCGATTGTGCACGAGAACCCGGCGGGTCTCGCGGCCCTACGCCAAGAGATTGAAAGCCTGGGTATAGAACTGCGGCCACTAAGGGGGCAACATGAGTGAAGAGCTTCGAGCGGCGATCGTTCAAGACGAAGGAACCAAGCGAGTCTTGATGTTGGGCTGGATGGACGACGAGGCCCTCGCGCTGACTCGCTCAACGGGTCTCGTGCACTTCTTCTCGCGTTCTCGCCAGCGACTCTGGCAAAAAGGAGAGACGTCCGGCAACGTGCTGCACGTCACCGAGGTCGCGCTCGACTGTGATGAGGACGCGGTCTTGGTGAGCGTGCACGCGGACGGCCCTACCTGTCACGTCGGATCGACGTCGTGCTTCTCTCCTTGGCTCTGGCGCAGGATCCTGCGTCGCGAGAGCGAGAATGCACCAGGTTCCTACGTCGCCTCCCAACTTCAAGCCGGCGTCGCGTCCAACGCTCGAAAGGTGGGCGAAGAGGCGGTGGAGCTGGCGGTGGCGGCACTGAGTGAGGACGACGAGCGCGTCGTGAGCGAAGCGGCCGACCTGTGGTTTCACTCACTGTTGTTGCTGCGAAGTCGCGGACTGGATCCCGCGGCCGTGGACGACGAACTGCGTCGACGTGCCGTCACGTCCTAGTCACGCCAACGGGTCTCTGACGCCACCCGACGGGTCGGGGAGTTGAGGTAAGAATCGACTCATGGTGATGGCGGCGGTGTCTTCGAACGTGGTGGTCTTAGTTGGCGCCGTTTTCCTGGCGAGCGCCGTGGAGATGGTCGAGGCACTCACGATCGTCGTCGCGGTGGGCCACACCCAAGGTTGGCGTTCAGCCCTGGAAGGCTCGGCGGTGGCGCTGCTCACGTTGGGCGCGCTCGTCGCGCTCGTCGGTCCCGCGCTGGTTCACTTTCCAATCGACGTGCTGCGCCTGCTGGTCGGTGCGGTGCTGTTGATCTTTGGCATGCAGTGGCTGCGAAAGGCCATCTTGCGCTCGTGTGGACTCAAGGCGAAGCACGACGAGGACGCGATCTATGAACAGACCGTCGAATCGATGGCCGAGACGACCTCGAGTGCGCGGCGTGACCGTGTGGCCTTTGTCCTGGCCTTCAAGGGCGTCTTTCTCGAGGGCCTCGAGGTTGTGATCATCGTGCTGACCCTGGGCACCTCGGCGCGCCACCNNGGCCTGGCGGCACTGGCCGCACTGGCAGCACTGCTCGTGGTGGGCGTCGTCGGGGTGATCGTCGCTCGTCAGTTGAGCAAAGTGCCCGAGAACGCAATGAAGATGACCGTCGGGGTTCTGCTCGTGAGTTACGGCACGTTCTTTGGTGGCGAAGGCTTGAGGATTCGTTGGCCGGGCGGCGACACCTCATTGGTGTTGCTCGTGGTGATCTACGCCGTGGTGAGCTGGCTCTTGGTCGTACGCCTGCGCGCGCTGAGCGCCGCCCAGGCCGCGGTGACGTCGTGAAGGCCTCCACGTCGTGGGCGGTTCGCTTGGTACGGGGCTTCGCCAGGTTCTGGTGGGATTTTCTCATCGGCGACACTCCCGAACTCTTTGCGGCGGTGCTCGTGATCATCGGTGTCGTCTCGCTGGTCAGTCTCGTCGGTCACGAGAACGCCCTAGCCGTCGTGTTATTGCCGGCGTTGAGCGTGCTCGCGCTGGGCGGGTCCGTGTGGCGCGCGTGGCGCGCCTCTCGGCGCCGCTAGCTCTTCTGGCCCGACAGCTCGTACGCGGTCATCGATAACGAGCCCATCTCGTAGCCGTCGATCAGCGTGCGCGTGG
>PKWA01000149.1 GCA_003131665.1 Acidimicrobiaceae bacterium | reverse complement strand
GAGTTGACGTTCTGGCCGAGCACGGTGATTTCGCTCACGCCCGAGTCCGCGAGCATTGTCGCCTCGTCGATCAGATCTTCGAAGGGCCGACTGATCTCTTTGCCGCGCACGCTCGGCACGATGCAGAACGCGCAACTGTTGTCACAGCCGGTCTGAATGGTCATCCAGGCGGCGAAGCCCAACTCGCGTACGGCGTAGAGGGCGGGCGCCATATCACGGCTGGTCACGGGATCAGGCGCGTCCAAGACCTCCACCAAGGGACCCTCGCGTTGGGCGCGGCGCAGCAACGCCGGCGCCGACGCGAGATTGTGCGTGCCAAAGACCACGTCCACCCAGTTCGCGCGTTCAAGAATGGCGCCGCGATCCTTTTGGGCCATGCAGCCTCCGACGGCGATCTGCAGCTCGGGTCGCTCCTCCTTGAGGGCCTTTAGTTGACCGAGCGCACTGTAGAGCTTGAGATCGGCGTTTTCGCGAATGGTGCAGGTGTTGAGCACGATGACGTCGGCCTCGGCGTCACTCGAGGCGGCTACCAGCCCGTCGGCCACCAAGAGCCCGGCCAAGCGTTCGGAGTCGTGCTCGTTCATCTGACAGCCAAAGGTGCGAATGGCGAACGTTCGAGGGGTTGACACCCACCAAGCCTACTGAGCGAGTTCGCTCTCACTCACCGACGTGTTATAGGTCACTCCGGCCCCGGCGAGCACCACACAGCACAGCCCGACGATGTCCCAGCCTCGCACGCTCTGGTGCAGTAAGAGCCAGCCAACGAAAAAAGCGATCGCGGGATCGGTCGCCAAAATCACGCCGGCAATCGACGGTTTCAATCGTCGTAACCCTTGGAACTCCGAGCCAAAGCCGAGCACGACGGCCATCACCGCGACAATGAGGAGTCGAAGCACGACGTCGGGCTGGTGCACCAGACGAGCTCCGGTGTCGATCGAGAGTGGCAACGTCAACATCGCCGCGATCGACATCGAGACCGCTAGTCCTTCGAAGCCCGTGGTCGTGCCGCCGAGGTGATGCGACGCGAAGACGTACGCCGCCCAGCCAACGCCGGCCCCCGCGGCGAAGAGCACGCCGGTCAGATTGAGACCATTGCCGGGGCGCGTCAGCGCCACGACCCCCACGCCCGCCAGCCCCACGAGCGCCAGGTGCTTCGGGGTGCGTTTGCCGAGCGCGGCCACGCAGAACGGTCCGAGGTACTCAATGGCAACGGCGCCGCCCAAGGGAATGCGCGCGATGGCCTGATAGAAGCACTGATTCATGAAGGCCGTGGCGGCTCCGAGGGCGAGCGCCGCCAACCACTGACGTCTCGTCCAGTGTCGAACGTGCGGGCGCGTCAACGCGAGCAGGACCAGAGCGCCGAGAAGAAATCGCCACGCGCTCGTCGCCGAGGGCCCAATCACCGGAAAGACCCGAATGACTAACGCGGCGGTCCATTGGATCAAGGTGGCCCCGAGCAGCATGAAGCCAACGCCGCTCACGGTGCGCCGATCGAGTTGACTCCTCGGGCGGCTCAACGAATGACCAGGCCGGTGCGATCCACGTCCAGCACGTGTACCTCACCGGCGAGGGCCTGATCGTGCAGGAAGACCTTGGCCGCCGTGGCCACGCCGTCGGCTGTGTCGTTCGTCACGAGTGCCATCATGCTCGAGCCCGCGCCCGACCAGCACGACGCGGCCGCACCGCTCTCTCGCAGCAGTGCCAACAGCGGCGCTGCGAACGGAAGAAGTCCCGCACGATAGGGCTGGTGAAGGGTGTCGTCCATCGACGTGGCGACGAACTCGTGATGGTTGGCGAGCCCCGCGATCAACAGACCCATCGAGTTCAAATTGTGTACCGCGTCGACCAGTGAGACCTGCGTGGGCAGCACCCGTCGGGCGTCCACCGTGGCGAGCTCTTGGTCGGGAACGACGACCACAAAGCGCCACTCGTCGTCAAGCGGCAGTTGGCGCGCGAGTACGCCGTCGCGCTCGCTCACGCTCGCCACGACCAATCCCCCCAGCACCGACGCGGCCGCGTTCTCGGCGTGGCCATCAATACCCGCGCCAATCGCCAGCGGACTCTCGGCTCCCGCGGCGGCGGCGGCGGCCACTGCCAGGGCCGCCGAGGATCCGAGACCTCGCGATAAGGGAATCGACGACGTGACGCTCATCGCGAAGTTGGTGTGACCCAGGACACTCTGGGCGACTCGAACGCCGAGATGGCGCTCATCATCGAAATGTCCCGCGCCGCAACCGTCGCTGACAATGCTGAGTGAGTCCGAGAGCTCCAGTGAGACGTCCACGTACAAGGAGAGCGCAACGGCCAGCGTGTCAAAGCCGGGTCCAAGGTTGGCCGAGCTAGCGGGCGCGCGCGCGAACATCTCGTCAGCGTAGGCGCTGGAGAAGCGAGGGGGGCGAGAGATCGCCGAACGCACGAAGCGTAAAGGTGTGACGTGTGACGCCGTGCACGACGAGTTGGCCCACCACTTCGCCTCGGCGAATCGAGGAAGTGAAAGTTCGTACGTGCACGCTCACTCGTAGCGCGGCCTGGGCGGGCCACCACCACACCTCGCGTTGGTGCGTAAGACCAAAGTTCACGTGATGTCCGTCCCACGCGATTTCGCCCACGTCGAGACCTTTGACAAAGACGTAGTGCAGACGACTGTCGATCGCCGAGTTAGCCAGCGCCAGGGCCGCGTCGCCGGCGGGACCTAGGAGGTTGCCGCCTCGCTGACCAAGCACCACGGCGTAGAGGACCTTGGTGGACGATCCATCCATAAAGGTCATGGCCATGACGTCGCAGCCTCCCGCCTCGAACGTGCGACCGGACTTCACCCCGATGATGTTGTCGACGCCGAGAAAGGGCGTGAAGGAGTCGACCGTTCCCGCTACCGGCAACGTCACGCTCGTTTGGATGACGATGGCGCGCACCAATGCGGACTTCATCAAGGTCGCCGCGAGCCGTGCTTGATCGAGTGCGGTGGAGACCGATCCGGGCGAGAAGCCCGTCACGTCGTCGTAGTGCGTTCCCGTCAGGTCCATTGTGGCGGCCTCTTGATTCATGAGCGCGATGAACGCGTCATTGGTCCCCGAGACCATATTGGCCAACATCACGGCGTAGTTTCCCGCCGAGTGCACCAACAGCCCATTCAAGAGATCGAGCTCACAGAGTTGTTCGCCTTCGACCACCTCGACCACCGACTCGCCCATCGCTTGCATCTCGTCGTAGGTCGTCACGTCGTCGCTGGTCACTTCGTGGCACGGCCCGGTTTGGTCTATTCCCAAAGGAAGTTTCTCCAAAGCGACATACGTGGTCATCAGCTTGGTCAAACTGGCAATGGGCACCACCTGGTCGTGATAGCCCTCCAAGACTCCGAGCGACGGGATGTCCAGCGCCGCTGAACCCACCACGGGCCACGCGAGGGGCGTCGTCGGGTTCACCGACGAGATGGCCATCAGGGTGACTCGATCACTCGACGGTTGATGCAAGAGCGGCACTTGCATGGCCACGATCAGGGCACTCGCCACGATGAGACCGACGAAGAGACCGACGAAACGAGTGAAGAGCCCACGAAGAGCTGGTCGGCGAGCGGAGGCGGGGCGAGACACGTACTACAGCGAAGTCTGTTGGTCGTACTCTTCGGGCGAAACGAGCACCTTTCGGGCCTTGGAACCGTCGCCGGGAGCCACCACCCCTTCTTCTTCTAAGAGGTCCATTATCCGGCCCGCGCGCGCAAAACCCACGCGTAGCTTTCGCTGGAGCATCGACGTCGAGCCCGACTGGGTCCGAATGATGAGATCACGGGCCTGGCGCAAGATCTCTTCGTCGTCGTCGCCCACGTTGCCACTCGAGGTCAGTCCTCGAACCCGAGCACCGTCCAGCGCCACCACTGATTCGCTTCGACCCCCTTGGGCTCGCCACGCTTCGACCACGCGGCGCACTTCGTCTTCGGAGACCCAGGGCGACTGGAGACGCCGAGCGATATTGCTCGACGCCGTCACGAGCAACATGTCGCCTTTGCCGATCAGTCGCTCCGCCCCGGATTGATCCAAGATGACCCGGCTGTCGGCCAACGAGGACACGGCAAAGGCCATTCGACTCGGGATGTTGGCCTTGATCACGCCCGTGATCACGTCCACGCTCGGCCGTTGGGTGGCCAGT
>PKWA01000030.1 GCA_003131665.1 Acidimicrobiaceae bacterium | reverse complement strand
AACGCGTTCGCCACGGGCCGCAGCCCAAAGCACGCCGTCATCTGCGCCACCCGGGGCATCATGCAGCGGCTCAACGACGAAGAGCTCGAAGCGGTCCTCGCCCACGAACTGAGCCACGTCGCGCACCGCGACGTAGCCGTGATGACCATCGCCTCCGGTGTGGGCATGTTGGCCGGCCTGGTCAGTCGCATCGCCATGTTCGGCGCGATGTTTGGCGGCGGCCGCGGCGGCGGTCGCGGCGGTCAGAACATCGTGATCTTAGAGATGATCACCATGCTGGTCTCGATCGTCATCTACGTGATCGCCTTTCTCTTGACCATGGCCCTTTCGCGCTACCGCGAACTCGCCGCCGACCGCTCGGGTGCGATTCTCATCGGCAAGCCGAGCGTGCTCGCCAGTGCGTTGGTGCACGTCACCGGCGACATGGGAAAGATTCCGCGCACGGACCTGCGCAAGACCGAGGGCATGAACGCCTTCTTCTTCGCCCCGGCGCTCGCCGGGGGCACCGCGGCGAATCTCTTCTCCTCGCACCCGTCGCTCGAAAAGCGACTGGACGCGTTGAACAAGCTCGAAAAGGAACTCAACGGCTAGTGGGTCTACGCGACACACTCTTTGGTCGAACGAAGCAGGTCGCGCCCAACCTCGACAACCTCTTCGCCCTGCCGACCGCGGCCCTTACCCTGCAGAGCGAACTCGATTTGGTCAGTTCCGGTCAGGCGGGGCTCTGCTTTAAGTCCGGGAGCGGCGAGAGCACGATCACGACTGACGACGACATCAAGCAGCTCCTCGACTTTGACGAAACCAACAACAAAGTCACCCTCACGACCGACGACTTGGGCTTTAAGTGGCTCGTCGTAATCGACCCGGACTTCGAGGCGCTCGTGACGCGAGTTCACGCCGCCGATACCTCCATGGTTGAACATGGTCTTGGTCCACGACTGTTGTGCGCCGTCTTTGGTTTCGTCGCGAAGACCCCGCCGGGCGAAGGGTCGGTGCGCATGGTCTATCTCATGAAGCAAGGCACGTTCTACCCTTTCGCGCCGACGGGACCCTCACAACGCGACAACGAACTCGAACTGCGCGTAAAGTCGTTTCTCGATACCGACCTGCCCGTCGAAAAAGACCTCTCGCGCTGGATGGCGCTATGGAATCTTCCGGTCAGTTGAGCGAAGATGGCTAGACGTCAGCGCCCGGAGGTCAACATGGAGCCGTCGTGGTCGCTCGGGTCCGCTGATACGTCCGTGCCCGAGCCGCTGAGCGACGAAGAGCTCACGGCGCTGGCTTTGGCCGCCGATCCTTCGGCGCCCCTCGATCCCGACGCGGTCCCCTGGTACGGCTCGGCGGACTCGGCGAACTTGCTGCCGGAGTGGTACATGCCCCGACCGATCGCCACGCAACGCGGGCGCGGCAACCGAATGGTCGTCATCTCGGTGGTCACCACGCTGCTCGTCATCTGCGCGATGGGCCTGTGCGTCACGTCAGGCTTTCTCACCCTGGCCTAGGATTACGGGTGCGTCATCTCGTCGGGTACCACGGCCGCGTCGAACTCTTCCGCGCTGAGAAAGCCCAGCGAGAGCGCCGCCTCTCGTAGTGTGGTGCGCTCGTGGTGCGCTTTCTTGGCGACCTGAGCACCCTTGTCATAGCCAATGATCGGCGTGAGCGCCGTCACCAGCATCAATGAGCTGTTGAGGTGATTTTGGATCTGCTCATAGTCGGGCTCGATACCCTCGACACAGAACTCGCGGAATGAGTCGCACGCGTCACTGAGAAGATCGATTGAGTTGCAGACGTTGTAAATAATGACGGGCTTGCAGACATTGAGCTCCAGGTTGCCTCGCGAGCCTCCGATCGCCACCGCGGTGTCGTTCGCAAAGACCTGAATGCCGACCATAATCATGGCTTCGCACTGGGTGGGATTGACCTTGCCCGGCATGATCGAACTGCCCGGCTCGTTCTCGGGCAACTTCAGTTCGCCGAGTCCCGCGCGCGGACCAGAGCCGAGCCAGCGAAGGTCATCGGCGATCTTGGTCAAGCTCGTCGCCAGCGTCTTGATCGCCCCGTGCGCAAAGACCAGCGCGTCGTGCGCGGCGAGCGCGGCAAAGTAGTTGGGCGCCGTTACGAAGGGTTGACCAGTCAGACTGGCGATCTCGGCGGCGACGCGCACGCCGAACTCCGGGTGGGTATTGAGACCGGTCCCCACCGCGGTCCCTCCGGCGGCGAGTTCGTAGAGTCCGGGAAGAATGACCTGGAGTCGACCAAGGTCAGCGTCGAGCTGCGCGACGTAGCCCGAAAACTCTTGACCCAACGTGAGCGGCACCGCGTCCATCAGATGCGTGCGCCCGATCTTGGTGACGTGGGCGAACGCCGTCGCCTTCGTATTGAGCGCGTCGCGAAGTCGAGCCACCGAAGGCACGAGACGCCCAGTGATCTCCATGACCGCGGCGATATGCATGGCGGTCGGGAACGTGTCGTTCGAGGACTGGGACATGTTCACGTGGTCGTTGGGATGTACGGGATCCTTCGAGCCGAGGGTACCGCCCGCGAGCTCGATCGCACGATTCGAGATCACTTCGTTCACGTTCATGTTGGTCTGGGTACCCGAGCCGGTCTGCCAGATTCGAAGAGGAAACTCATTGGCCAACGCGCCGTCGATGACCTCACTCGCGGCGCGGTAGATCAACGACGCTCGATCATCGTCGAGTTTGCCCAGTGCGTTATTAACCCTCGCTGACGCGAGCTTCAGGACACCAAAGGCTTGGATCACTGCTAACGGCATGGTCTCATGGCCGATCGCGAAGTGGTGCAGGCTGCGCTCAGTCTGAGCTCCCCAGTAATGATCAGCGGCAACGTCAATGGAGCCCATGCTGTCGGACTCTTCGCGCTTGCTCGTCATCGAATACCTACCTCTTCGCTTTTTTCTTGGCGACCTTCTTTGGTGCAGACTTCTTTGGCGCGGCCTTCTTTGGCGCGGACTTCTTTGGTGCGGCCTTCTTCGGAGCAAACTTCTTTGGTGCGGCCTTCTTCGGCGCAGACTTCTTCGGCGCAGACTTCCTTGGTGCGGTGACCTTTTTGCTCAACGCGGCCATTTTCGGTAACGTAGTCTTCATCGCCGGGGGCCATTTCTTTGCCCCGTCATAAAGTCTTATCCCAGCCGTCACCACTTTCTGCGCGGTCACGATGTCCTCGGCCCGTGGACCTTCGCCCGAGCCCGGAACCTCGAGCAACAACGGGAGATTGCGGATCTTGGGATGTCCGACCAGCGGAGCCAGTCCCTTGACACCGATAGTCCCTTCGCCGATATTGGCGTGTCGGTCCCGGTTCCCACCTAACTCAATCTTTGAGTCATTGAAGTGAAAACAGCGAAGTCGATCCATGCCCACGGTCTTGTCAATGTCTTTGATGAGTTTCTCGGTGCCTTCGACCGTTGAGTAATCAACACCACTCGCCCAGAGATGTTGAGTATCGATACACAGCCCCAGTCGATCGTCACCGCTGCAGGCGTCAATCAAGAACTCGATCTCTTCTAATGATCGGCCGACGGTGCCGCCAGAACCTGCGGCGTTTTCAATGAGAATCGGACAGTCGGGAGTTCCTTCAGGCGCCGAGTCGGCCTCTTCGAGCGCGCGCTCGAAGGCGTCGGCGATTTGGCGAACGACCTCATCAAAGCCGGCCCCCATATGCGATCCCACGTGCAACACGAGTCCCGACGAGCCCATCCCCCGGGCCACCGAGAGATTGTGGGTGAGACATTCAACGGACTTCTCATAAAGTTCGAGGTTGGCCGATGCGAGATTGATCAGATACGTCGCGTGACAAAAAGTGTCGGTAATCGTTGGGTGCGTCGCTTGCGCCTCTCGGTAAGCGGCTAAGACCTCGGGCGCGTACTGCGAGGGCTTCCACATTCGTGGACTCTGGGTGAAGATCTGAATCGAGGTGGCCCCGATCTCCACGCCGGCCTCGAGTGAGGGAATGAGCTTGCCGCCGCCGCGGACGTGTGCACCAACGTTCATTACAGTAAAACTAGTTGCCCCATCTCGATCCAACGACAGGAGTGCCGTGACTGATACCTTCACCCCCACCTCGAGGGCCATCTTCGCCAAGAACGTGCTGGCCCACGTCGCGAGTCTCGACGCGGACGGCGCACCGAACGTCACGCCGGTATGGGTCGAGCTCGACGGTGACGACATCGTCATCAACACCGCACTCGGGCGGGCCAAGGCTCGCAACCTCGCCGCCGACTCGCGCGTCGCGGTCTCCTTGACCGATCCCGACGACCCCTACGTCTGCATCGCCGTGCGCGGAACGGTCGTGGGTTTCACCACCGAAGGCGCCGACGAGGTGATCGACCGTTTCGCGAAAAAGTACATGGGCGTCGATTCCTACCCGATGCGTCGCGAAGGCGAGATTCGAGTGACCGTGAAGATTCGCCCCGACCGCATCTCCACCCAACCGGCCTAGATCACTCGAAGAGAGTCAACTCCCCGACCTCGTCGGTGTCGACGCGACCGGGAGAAAGAACGTGTTCGCCGCTGACGAGGCTGCGCCCGTCGTAGCTCCACACGGTGACTGGTGACGGCGGCGCCGGTCGGTTGTAGGCACCCACCAGCGAGACGACGTCGTTAGAGAAGTTCACCTCGTCGTTGGTGAGCAGAGCTCGAACGACGTCGGCGTGCTCGGTGGCCAGGGAACCCGCTTCGATGACCACGTGACTCAGAGGAATCAGCGCGGCCAAGGTCGCTACGTCGCGGGCCGCGAGTTGGGCCGGATACGCCTGGTCGACCACGAGCCACACGCCCAACGGATGAGAGAGACGGCCACTCAGCGACGCCGCGACGATTACGGTATCGGCGTCCAGACAACGAAAGAGCACGACGCGCTCGTTGGTAAGTTCGAGCAGAGCATCACGCTGAGCAACAGCAGCGACGAGGCGGGCCAACTCCATCGTTAGGGCTGGAGATCTTCTTTGGGAAGTCGCTCGATATTGACGTCGCGAAACGTGAGAATGCGCACCGAGGGCACGAAGCGAGCCGACCGGTACATGTCCCAGACCCAGGCGTCGTGCAACGTCACTTCGAGCAGGGTCGGAGTCGCGTTCGATCGAACGTCGACGGCCACGTCGTTGGCGAGATAGAAGCGCCGGTCGGTCTCGACGGCGAAGTCGAACATTCCTACGACCGCCTTGTACTCCTGGACTAACGCGAGTTCGAGGGTCGACTCGTAGTCGTCGAGTTCTTCCTCACTCACCAGCGACTACGCGCGCTCGGTGACGCGCAGTTCCTTGATCTTGGCGGCTTTGCCACGCAGATCACGCAGGTAGTAGAGCTTGGCGCGACGTACGTCGCCGTAGGACTCGACTTCAATTTTGGCAATGGTGGGGGTGTGCACCGGAAAGGTACGCTCGACGCCGACGCCAAAACTGATCTTGCGCACGGTGAACGTCTCTTGCAGGCCCGAGCCCTGACGGCGAATGACGATGCCCTGGAAGACCTGGACGCGCTGACGGGTGCCTTCGACGACGCGTACGTGCACCTTGAGGGTGTCGCCGGGTCGAAAGGCGGGGATGTCGTCGCGAAGTGAGTCGCGGTCGACGAGGTCGGTCGGGTTCATGAGAGCGGTCCCTTTCGGATCACAGGCTTTAAAAGTTTAGCCGCTTCGCTCGTCACCCTGCTCCGAAGGGAATTCGGCCAATATCGCCACGTCGGACTCGCTCAGTCCCCCACGACGCTCCATCAGATCGGGACGTCGCGACAGCGTTCGACGCAGCGCCTCGGCTCGGCGCCAGCGTTCGATCCTCGCGTGGTCGCCCGACAGCAAGATCTCGGGCACGCGCCGCCCTCGTACTTCGGCGGGCTTGGTGTACTGGGGGTACTCGAGGAGCCCGTGACCAAAGGACTCATCCACACTGGATTCGTCGTTGCCCAGCGCGCCCGGAAGAAGGCGCACCACGGCTTCGATGACGCACAACGCGGCCAACTCGCCCCCCGAGAGGACGAAATCGCCCAATGAGATCTCGTCGTCGACGACCAGATCGAGCACCCGTTGGTCAAACCCCTCGTAACGACCACAGAGCAAGGTAAAGCCCGAGAGTTCGCTCAGTTCACGCGCCACGGCGTGCGTGAACACCCGACCCGAGGGGGTGAGAGCGATCACGGGCCTCGCGAGATCCGGAGTCGACTCGATGCTCACCAGTATCGGCTCAACGCGCAGCACCATGCCCGCCCCGCCGCCAAAGGGCGTGTCGTCGACGCTGCGATGTACGTCAGAGGTGGCGTCGCGAAAGTCGTGAAGGTGCAACGCCCACACTCCTCGCTCCGCCGCTCGACCGAGCACGGACGTCGCGCTGTAGTTGGCGATCGCCTCGGGAAAGAGGGTCAACACGTCCACGCGCAACGTCATTCGAAGAGTCCCTCGGGCGCGTCGATCTCGACTCGGGTGTTGGCCTCGAGCGTGACGACGAAGGTCAGGGGTACCAGCGCGCCAGAGTCGAGCACCATGAGATCGCTCGCGGGGTTCGCTTCGACGTCGACCACCACGCCGCGCAACACGCCTTGGGTGTCGACGACCTCGGCGCCGAAGAGCTGATCGATCCAGATGACGCTCTCGTCCCGAATGCGAGGGGCCGACAGGACCACGCCGCGCCAGCGTTCGGCCTCTTCACGAGAGTGGATTCGATCAAAACTCACGATGAAGCGAGCCTGGTGCGCCGCCGCTTCGAGCACGACCAATGGTCCGCGTTCGCTTAANNGCCGTTCGACGCGGTCACTCGACAGATCCACCTGCACCTGACCACGAAGGCCGTGGGCCTTGACGATGCGCCCGACCTCGAGCGTGGGACGCTCGTCGGTCACGGCTAGTCGACGATGTCGACCGAGGTGGTGACACCGTCGCGAGATCCCACGGCGCCCACCAACGCACGAATGGCTTGCGCGGTGCGCCCGCGCCGTCCGATGACCCGGCCCATATCACTCGGGCCCACGCTCAGCGACAAGATGACCTTGCCCTGGCGCTCGGAAACCTCGACCGAGACGGCCTCGGGGTCTTCGGCGAGCGACTTCGCGATGAACTCCAGTGCCGCTATCGCGGCGGCCGCCTTGTCGGCGTGACCGGCGTCGTCGACGTCATTGACGTCGTCAACGTCATTGCCGACGTCGTCCATGTCGTCAAAATCATCCTCGGGGCCGTCGTCAATCGTATTGACGTCCCCGGCAACGTATTCGTCGGACGCGTCGCTCATCGAGCGACCTTGGAGGCTTCGAACGCCTCAAGCGCGCCACTGACCTTTAGAAGTTTGGCCACGCGCTCGGTGGGCTGGGCGCCCTCACGGAGCCAGTGCAACACCTTGTCGTTGTCGATCTTCAAGACCATCTCGGGCTCCGCTGTGGAGATGCCTCGTGGCTGGTAAGTACCCACAATCTCGAGAAAGGCCCCGGAGCGGGCCCGGCGACTCTCGGCGGCCACGACGCGATAGGTGGGCTGCTTCTTCTTACCCATGCGTACCAAACGTAGTTTTACAGCCACGACGTAATTCCCTTCGAACATTATTGTTCCGAGTCGGAACGGGGCGAAATACCCGAGCGTCCAAGTTTAGCGTTGTTTGGGAGGGGTGACCCTGCCGCCTTTTTTCTTCTTACTCTTTCCCGCGCCGGCGCGCGACGACGTCGCGGCGCTCGCCATGCCAGCGCTGAGCGCTTCGAATCCCTTGGTCGGCGCCTCGCCGCCCATCGAGGCGCGCGATGCGGCGCCCGCCATTCGTCCCAGTCCCCCGGGCATTGAAGGCGATGATCCGCTTCCCATCTGGCGCATCATCTTTCGCATCTCGACGAACTGCTTGAGCAGGTGGTTCACCGCACTGACGCTGGTGGCCGACCCCTTGGCGATACGCGTGCGCCGGGATCCGTCGATGATGTTAGGAGTACGGCGTTCCTTCGGAGTCATGGAGCGAACGATCGCCTCGACGCGATTCAGTTCTCCCTCGTCGACGTTGTTGGCGGCGTTGCGCATCTCTTTCGAGACCCCCGGCATCAACTTCATCAGCCCGCCCAGTGAGCCCATCTTGCGCACTTGTCCAAGTTGAGCGAGAAAGTCGTCCAGGGTGAACGTGCCGCTCATCATTCGTCCGGCGGACTCGGCGACGACGTCGGGATCCATCGTGCGCTCGGCCTGCTCGATCAACGAGAGAACGTCGCCCATACCCAGGATCCGTGACGCCATGCGCTCGGGGTAGAAGAGGTCGAAGTCGGCGATCCTCTCGCCGGTCGACGCGAAGACAACGGGGCGACCGACGACGCCGCGCGCCGAGAGCACTGCGCCGCCGCGCGCGTCGTAGTCGAGCTTGGTCACGATCAGTCCCGAGAGCTCGAGTGCGTCGTGAAAACTCCTCGCGGTGTGCACGGCGTCTTGACCCGTAACGGCATCGATCACCAAGAAGGTGTAGTCGGGCGAAGTGACCTGGGCGATCGAACGGACCTCGTCCATCAGCGCTTGGTCGATCGCGAGACGTCCGGCGGTGTCGATGATGACGACGTCGCGACCCAGTCGCTTTGCCTCGGCGAGACCCTTGCGCGCGACGTCCAGGGGCGTCGTGGCTTCGGAGTAGACGTCAACACCGACCTGTCGCGCGAGCAGGCGTAACTGCTCGACGGCCGCGGGGCGTTGAAGGTCGGCGGCGATCAGGTAGGGCTGACGGCCTTGCTGTTTGAACCAGGCCGCGAGCTTCGCCGCGGCCGTCGTTTTTCCGGCCCCCTGGAGGCCGGCCAAAAGCACCACGGTGGGGGGCTTAGAGGCGTAGTTGACCTTCAGGGGCGTCGCGCCAAGTACTTCGACGAGCTGTTCGTGTACCGCTTTGATGACCTGTTGACCCGGAGAGAGGCTCTGGTTCAGCGCCTCGCCGCTTAGTCGCTCGCGCACCGCGTCGAGGAACGCGCGCACCACTCCGAGTTCGACGTCCGCTTCGAGTAGCGCCGCTCGCACGTCGCCGAGAGCCTCGTCGAGGTCGGCGTCGCTGAGACGCCCGCGCGAGCGCAACGACGTGCTCAGCCGTTCGAGGCGTTCGCTCAGGGCGTCAAACATGATGCTCGAAGGCTAGCGTCAGGCCCCGAGAAGTGAGTCCACGAAGAGTTCCGGTTCAAAGACCACAAGGTCGCCCACGCTCTCGCCGACACCCACGAACTTCACCGGAATCGCGAGATCACGTTCGATCGCGATCACAATGCCCCCTCGCGCGGTGCCGTCAAGTTTGGTCAGCACGATACCGGTCACTCCCGAAGCCGCCAAGAACTCGCGCGCCTGGCTGAGCGCGTTTTGACCGGTCGTGGCGTCAAGGACCAGCAGCGTTTCAACGACCTGACCCGGCGCGCGGTCGGCCACGCGACGGACTTTGGCCAGTTCGTCGAGCAGGTTGGAGCTGTTCGCACGTCGACCCGCGGTGTCGGCGAGGACGAGGTCGCTGCCCCGCGCGCTGGCGCGACCTATCGCGTCGTGCACCACTGAACCGGGGTCGGCCCCTTCGTTCGCGCGAACGATGTCGGCGCCAGTGCGCGTCGCCCACTGCTCGAGTTGATCGGCCGCGGCTGCGCGAAACGTGTCGCCGGCGGCCAGCATTACCGAGCGGCCTTCGTCGTGGTGACGCTGGGCGAGTTTCCCGATCGTGGTGGTCTTGCCCACGCCGTTCACGCCGACGAAGAGCCACACCGGCACCCGTCCGGGGTCGGCCGTCACTTTCAGCGTGCGGTCCGCGCGCAGTCCTTCCAGCAGGATTGAACGCAACGCGACGGCCACGCCGTCAGGTGCGCCGTTGGCCCGTAATTCCGCGAGCACCGACGCCGTCGTAGCCACGCCGACGTCACTTCGGAGCAAGACCTCTTCGACGACGTCCAGTTGGTCACTGGTCAGATCGCCCGTGCCCGAGAGTGATCGCACCCGATCAAAGACGCTTCTCGAAGAACCCAGTCGTTGACTCAACGTCACTTCGCCGGCCAACGAAGGAATCAGCGTCGTGTCACGAACCAGGATCTCGGGCATGGCCGCGCGCGATCTGGCGAGGGGCGGTCGAGTTGTTTGGCGACGCCGTCGCACCGTCAACACGACCGCCGCGAGCACGACCAGCACCGCGACAACGATGATGAGGGCGATCACGCCGTTTCGACTTCCAGGGTGCGGTTCACGCGCTGGCTGACCACCTTGGACGAGGCACCCGGCACCATCGTGACGCCGTAGAGCACGTCCGCGGCTTCCATGGTGCGCTTTTGGTGCGTGACAATCAGCAGTTGGGCCTCGACGCGAAACTCATCGACGAGGCTGAGGAACCGTTGCAAGTTGACGTCGTCGAGGGCGGCTTCGACCTCGTCGAGCAGGTAGAAGGGCGACGGCCGACTCCGGAACACGGCGAAGAGGAACGCCAACGCCACGAGCGAGCGCTCACCGCCNNCGAGGGCGGCTTCGACCTCGTCCATGAGGTAAAACGGCGACGGCCGCGAGCGAAAGACCGCAAAGAGAAAGGCCAACGCCGCCAGGGAACGTTCGCCGCCCGAGAGAAGCGAAATGCGTCGAATGTTTCGCCCCATCGGACGAACCTCAATCTCGACGCCCGTATTCAAGGGGTCTTCTGGTTCGCTCATGTTGAGCCGGCCCTGGCCTCCGGGNNTAATGAGGGCCGAGAAGTGCTCATTGACGTCGGCGAAGGCTCGGGTGAAAGTCTGCATGATCTCCTCGTCGAGCGCGCGAAGGACCTCTTGCAACTCTCGTCGAGCGTGGCGCACGTCACTGACCTGAGCGTCGAGATCCTTGTATCGATCCTCGAGCGAGGCCAGCTCCTCGAGCGCCAAGGGGTTGATCGGTCCAAGCGACGTGATGCGCGCTTCGAGTTCCACGACGCGGCTCTCGAGCGCGATCCCCTCGGGCAACTTAATGATCGGGGCCGGTCCCATCTCGTGAGGTTCCACGCCAAGGTCACGTCGAACGATCTCGTGCACGTTGGAGACCTTGACCACCAGTTCGGCCTGTTCGATTTCGTGTCGGCGCATGACGTCGCCGAGTTCACTGAGACGAGCGTCGGTACCGTGACGGGCCTGACGCACTTCTTCGAGCAGCTCGGCACTCGCGCGCGAGGCTTCGAGTTGTTCGCGGTAGCTCGAATCAAGCGCCTCTTGGGCCACACGGATTTCGTCGGCCGCTCGCTGCACGAGCGCCGACAAGCGATCGAGCACCTGACGATCGAACTCGAGTGACTGACGCCGGGTCGCCGCCTCGAGTCGCTCACCCGAGTGACCCTCGAGACGCTGCTCGATTTCGAGTCGACGTTGTTCGATCAGGCGCCGGCGCTCGGCGAACTCGGCCTCTTGGCGAGAGCGCGTCGTCGCTTCGTCAATGACCCGGAACCGGTGCGCTTCCAGCGCGGCCTTGGCCTCACTTCGTCGGGCTTCGCGTTCGGTGCCGTCGCTTCGCGCCTTCTCAAGTTTCGGCAGTTCTTCGCGTAGCGCTAAGAGTTCGGCGTCGACGGTGAGAATCTGCGTCGAGACGTCATCGGCGTCGGCGCCCAACGTGTCCGCGACGGGAACCAACTCCTGACCCTCACGCACGAATCGCTCGATCTCACCTTGTAGACGCTCGGCCTCGGCGCGCGACTCCGCCAGCGTGGACGTGGCCAGATTAAAGCGCTGTAGCGCCGTGGCGAGGAGAGCATCCGTCTCGTAATGGTGCTGGCGCAAGACAACTAGATCACGCGAAGCGTCTTCGGCGCCCGACTGTGCTTCGTCCACGGCGGACCGCGTCACCAGCGTGCGACCCGAGGCCACTCGCCAACCCGATGACGCGAAACGATCTCCGTCGAGGGTGACGATCACCAGGTCGGGATTGGCCAGCGCCACGTCGATGCCCGCCTCCCAATCCTTGGCCACAAAGGCGCGTGAGAAGAGCGCGTCGAGTACGCGCGTGACGTGCTCTGGTGCACCGCGACGAGTTCGAACGACCTCGCGCAGCGCGCGACAACCCTCGGGCGTGGAGGGCGTGGTGACGTCGCCGTCAACGACCGGCAAGATGAGTCCCGCGCCGCCTTCTCGGCGCAGTGCCGCCAGGGCGGCGCGTGCTGAGCGACGACCGTCAACCACCATCGCCGCCACCGACGCACCGGCGGCCGACTCCACCGCGCGTTCGCTTCCCGGGTCGATCTCAATCAGATCGAGGAACGAGCCGAGCACGCCTTTCAAGTTGCCAATAATCGCGCGCCCGCCCGCGCCCGAGAGTTCATCGAGGGCGCGTGAGAGTGTCTCCGCGCGCGCCAGGAGGCGCGACGCGACGTCCACACCCGCGCCAAGCGACGCGTCGGCCTGGCGCCGCTCGCCTTGGGCACGCTCGGCCGATTTCTCGGCCTCGGCGTACTCGAGCGTCGCCGCCTCGAGTCTCGTGACGGCGTCGGCCTGTTCTTTGATGGCCCGCTCGTGCGCGCTGGTGAGTTCTGCGCGCCGTCGCTGGGCGTCGGCGAGTCGCGTGCGGGCTCTTCGTTCGCTCTCTTCAAGTGAGGCGAGGGACCGCTCCAAGAGCGCGATCTGATGGCGAGCGTTCTCGAGCGCCGTTTCGTCGCTCTCCGTCGAGGACGTCGACCAAGTCTCGTCGAAGAGCGCTTCGGCGTCGGCGAAGACGCGCCGAGACTCTTCGAGAGCGATCCGCGACCCGGTGAGTGTGAGCTCATCACCGCTGAGCCCCTCTAAATCGGTGACCAGTTTGGCCGCATCCGCCTCGAGCGTGGCGATCACGTTTTCGTCGGCCGAGGCGATGAGTGCTTGGTGCAACGAGCGTTGACGCTCTTGAATGATCGACCCCGTGCCGCGGGCGCGTTCGGCCAAACCCTGGAGCGTCCCGAGGGTGGACGCGAGCATCTCTTCGCGCCGCGAGGCCATTTCGGCGGCGGCGGCCGTGGCCTGGGCATCGAGAGTAACCAGTTCGTGACGAAGCTCACGCTCACGTACCGACGTCTCTTCCAGCGAGCGATCGAGTTCGCGCCGACGCTGTTCAAAGTTGTTGAGTCGGCTTGAAAAGAGCGCATGACGGGCGTCGCGTAGTTCACTCTCGACGTCGGAGTGACTGCGCGCGGACGCGGCTTGACGCTCGAGGGGACGCATCTGGCGCCGGACCTCTCGCACCAAGTCGCCGAGCCGTTCAAGATTCTCCTGGGTCGTGGCGAGTCTTCGCTCCGAGCGCTCCTTGCGGCGTCGATGTTTCAAGACTCCGGCCGCCTCTTCAATCACCGCGCGGCGATTTTCTGGGTTCGGAGAGAGAATCGAGTCGAGTTGGCCCTGTCCGATAATCATGTGCTGTTGGCGACCGACCCCGGAGTCGCCTAAGAGCTCTTGGACGTCCAAGAGCCGACAGGTGGTGCCGTTAATCGCGTACTCCGAGTCACCGTTTCGAAACAGCGTGCGCGAGATGGTGACTTCTGCCCCGTCGATCGCCAGGCGACCCGACGAGTTGTCGATGGTGAGCGCCACTTCGGCGCGCCCTAAGGCCGGACGGTTCGCGGTACCCATGAAGATCACGTCGTCCATGCGAGCACTTCTAAGAGCGCGCGTACTCTGGGCGCCCAGCACCCAGGTCACCGCGTCGACGACGTTGGATTTGCCAGAACCGTTGGGGCCTACGACCGCCGTGACCCCCGGCTCGAACTCTAAAACGGTGTTGTCGGCGAAGGACTTGAAGCCCTTCATGGTCAATCGCTTAAGAAACACGCCACGACGCTAGCAACCTTCTGGTCGTCAACTGGGCCCTAGGCCTGGCACTTTTCGCAGTAAAACGTCGAGCGTCCGCGCACGCTCTCGCGACGTATTGTCTGGCGGCACTGGTAACAGGCCTGACCCTCGCGGTTGTACACCTGGTGGAGCAGTTGGTAGTTGCCGGGCCGGCCGTCGGGGTCGACGAACTGCTGGTCGTCGAGCGTCGAGCCACCGTGTTTGATCGCTTCGGTCAAGACCTCGGTGATGGCCCGGTGGAGCCGACGAATCTCGATCGTGGAGAGCGACTCGGCCGGTCGGTCGAAACGCAGCCCCGACGAAAAGAGGATCTCGTCGGCGTAGATGTTTCCGATGCCCGAAATGATGTCCTGGTCAGTCAGTACGGCCTTCAGCGGCGTCGATCGGCTTCGCAACACCGCGGCGAATCGGTCCCAGCCGATCTGATCTTCGAAGGGATCCAAACCGAGATGGGCCAGCTCGGGCACCGCCCGGCGCAGCCCGAGGCCGTCCCCGCCAATCGAGAGTCGGGCGAACTTCGAGATCTCGGCCGGGGGGTCCCCGTCACCCGGGGGCTTGGAGACGTAGATCTCGCCGAAGGTCCGTGGATCGACGTAGCGCAACTCGCCACCTTGGACGAAGGAGAAGACCACGTGGGTGTGCTTGGGCTTGGGATCCTTGGCGTTCTTCGCGCGTAGCAACTGACCACTCATGCCTAAGTGAATGACCAAATGCGTTCCGTTGTCCAGACCCACCACGAGGTTCTTGCCCAGTCGCTGCACCGACTTGATGGAGTGGCCCTCGACCATGGCGCGAAAGTCCTTGGCGGTCTTGTGGCGGCGAACGGCTCGACCGTTGGTGACCGAGACGCTCTTGATCTTCTTGCCAATGAGGTCGCGCGCGAGCGACGAGCGAACCGTTTCGACTTCGGCGAGCTCAGGCATCGACGTGATCGCGCCAAGCGGCCTGAGCCGCGCGGCTCTCCGCGCTCTTCTTGGAACGACCCTCACCAGTAGCAACGATTCCCTCGCCGACGCGCACCGTCGCGACGAAGGTGGCGTCGTGTCCGGGACCCTCGGAGATGACGTCGTAGCTCGGCGTGCCGCGGCCCGAGGCCTCGGCCCACTGGCGAAGCAGGGTCTTTGGATCCGCGTCACCGGGCTCTTTCGACGCCTCTTCGACGTCGTGCGCGAGCGCGTCGTGCACGAAGTTCTTCGCCACGTCGTATCCCCGCTCTAAGTAGATCGCCGCCACGACCGCTTCAAAGGCGTCGGCGAGGAGCGAGGGGCGTTCTAGGCCATTCTCCTTCACCACGCCGCGTCCCACGCGAAGGACGTCGCCCAGACCGAGGCGCCGGGCCGCGTCGGCGAGGGCGGCCTCGTTGACGACGCGACTTCGCACCAGTGATCCCGATCCCTCATTGAGTTCGGGGTAGCGCGTGACGATGAGATCAGCGATCGCCAGATCGACGACCGCGTCGCCCAGAAATTCAAGCCGCTCGTTCGAGTCGACTTCGTGTTCCGCGGCGAAGCTCGAGTGGGTGAGAGCCGTCAACAGCCGCGGGTTCGTCGGCGCGAGACCCAAATGCTCCGCGACGGTGTCGAGAGACGTGACCATGAGGCGCGCGTGCCTCGTTAGGCAACCTGAAGCTTGACCGCGACGTAGTTCACGGCGTCGCGTACCGAGACGAGGCCCTCTAAGTCCTCGTCGTCGATGTGAAAGCCGGCGGAGTAGCTCGCGAGATTCTCTTCGAGGGCTTCGACGAGTTCGATGAGCGCGAGCGAGTCGGCGCCGAGATCCTCGAACGATTCGTCCTCGATGATGTCGCCGGGACTCTTTTCCAGGATTTCGGCCAGTTGACTTTGGACCAGGGTCAATATGGCGGCCCGGTCCAGCGGGGCAAGGGATTCAGCGCTCATGACGCCTCCTTTGACGTACGGACCCAGACTACCGAGATAAGGCGGTCAGCTTCCCAGTTAGGCAGCGTGATCAGGTCGAATAGTAGCCCCTAATTTTGCCACGACTCCCGCGTTGTCCATCTCGGACGCCACGCGCAGTGCGTTCATGATCGCCGTGGCGCTGGACGAGCCGTGACTAATCACGCAGATCCCCTTCACGCCGAGCAACAGGGCTCCTCCTTGGTTCTCCGGGTCCAACTCCGCCGCGATCGGCAACAGGTACTCAAAAAGTACGTCACCGGCGGCACGGGTTTCGTCGTTCGTGCCCACGGCCGACAGCACCGCTGAAAAAACAAACTTCAACGCCCCTTCCAAGGTCTTCAGAGCCACGTTGCCCGTGAAACCGT
>PKWA01000134.1 GCA_003131665.1 Acidimicrobiaceae bacterium | reverse complement strand
CTTCGAGCTCTTCGTCGTTGAGTCGACTCATCAGACCGCGCGTCGCACAGATCACCGCGTGGTTGGGATTGCGTCCGGTTGCAAAGGCGTTGGGCATGTCCATCTCTGACACGCCGACGCGGGGCTTGGCCATATCGGCGAGCAGGCACAGTCGGTCCACGATCTCGTGCAATTTTGGCTCTTGTTGGGGTGTCACTTCGTGGGCGTGCATCGCGAACATCGCGATCNNTGAGACGCCCAGGCTCAGCATGACCGAGACGATGATGGCGTAGAGCGCCACCAGGGCGAGGCCGGTAATGAACATTCGAACGTTCAAGCCGTGATCAGATTCAATCTTGGTCTTCGCCACGTTTAGTTGCCTCCCGGAGCGGGTGCGCTCGCGGCGCCGTCGCCGGGACCTGCGGGCAACGCCGACACCGAGCCACTGTTCTTGAGTGCGGCGAGCTGGGCGTCGATGTCCGAGGTCGACGAGGCTTTGTCGAGTTGGGCTTGAATGTCGTCGTTAGTGCTCGTGAGGTCGGTCAGCGCGCCCGAGGCCAGCAGTTCGTCGAGGGCGCCACTGCGCGCTTGCATCTCGGCGACCTTGTCCTGGGCCCGCTGCATCGCTGCGCCNNCGCTCCCGCGTCACCCATGGAGGTGGAGATACCGCTCACCGCCTCGTTCACGTGCGCCGATGCCTCGGCCGCCGTATAGGTCGCCTTGATGGTCTCTTTCTTCGTGCGAAAGGCCTCCACCTGAGTCTGGAGCTTGGTTGCGGTGTCTTCGAGCTTGCTCTGCTGCTCTTGAATCGAGGCGTGCTGGGTCTCGAGGTCATTTAACTGGTTGGCGATGGCCTCGCGCCGCGTGAGGGCCTCTCGGGCCAGTGGCTCGTTGCCTTGGGCGAGAGCGGTCTTGGCCTGGTCGGCCAGTTTGTCGCCCTGGCTCTTGAGCTGTTCCGCCTGAATCTCTACCCGCTTGCGCGCGGTCGCGACGTCGGCGACGGCCCGCTTGACCTTGGTGAGGTTCTCCAACTGCTGCTCGTACGAGAGGTCGAGCGTCTGGCGAGGGTCCTCGGCCTTGTTGAGGGCGTCGTTGGCCTTCGCCTGAAAGAGCGTCTGGACTCGCTTCAAAATGCCCACGTGGGCCTCCTTTTGGTACTTGTCCAGACTAGAGCCCGCGCACGAGACTCGCGTCCTCGACGAAGCGCGAAGTTCGTGCGTTTTCCCTAATTTTTTGGTAAATCTGTGTCCTGGGCCTGGGACTCGGTCGCCAGTTCTTGGCGGAACGATTCAAGACCTTTCGCGATCGACTCATCGGACGATCCGAGTATTCGCAGCGCCAACAGTCCGGCGTTGGCGGCGCCGTTGANNGCAGGTGCGCGGCGCCCCCGGCTCCGGCGATGAGAACTCTCAGGCCGCGTTCGCGCGCGGTCTTGCCGTAGGCGAGCGTCTCGTCGGGCCGGCGGTGTGCCGACAACACGCGGATCTCGTAATCGACGTTGAATCGGGCCAAGACCTTCGCGGCCTCACTCATGACCTCGAGGTCGGACGACGAGCCCATCACGATTCCCACTACTTCGCCCACTACGCCTCCTCGGTCCTCTTCGCGCCCGCGCGGGCACCCGCCCATGTTCTCACAACTGCAAAGACAGTAGTTTGGGGGCGATCGGCACGAACGAATCGCTCGTGTCCGCGAAGGGACGTCGAAGATGCGTATTGCTATTGGATTAGATACGGACGGACCATTGGAGAAGACCCTCGAGCGAGCGACCAAGCTGCGTGAGAGCGGCTTTAGGAGTCTGTGGGCGTCGCAGATCTTTGGACCCGACACGTTGACCGTGCTGGCGTTGGTGGGTCGCGAGTTGGGTGATCTCGATCTGGGCACCGCGGTGGTGCCGATACAGCCCCGCCACCCTTCGATGCTCGCGGCCCAGGCGCGCACCGTGCAAGACGCCATTGGTGGTCACCTCTCACTCGGCGTAGGTCTCTCACACCAGGTCGTCGTCGAAGGTATGTGGGGCATCTCCTTTGATCGGCCAGGGACGTACATGCAGGAGTATCTCGCCGCGCTCGCGCCGATGTTGCGCGGCGAAAAGGTGAACGTACAAGGTGAGCGCGTCAAGGCGGTCACCGTCGGCGCGATCGGACCGAGGGACGTCGCGGCCCCGAGTTTGCTGGTGGCGGCGCTGGGCCCCAAGATGCTCGAGCTCGCCGGCACCGTGGCGGACGGCACCCTCTTGTGGATGACCGGGCGACAGACGATTAGCTCGCACATCGCCCCCACGATTCGTGCCGCGGCGGCCAAGGCCGGTCGTAACGATCCGCGCGTCGTGTGCTCGCTGCCGATGGCCGTGACCTCGGACCCCGAAGGCGCCCGCGAACGCCTGAACACCACGTACGCGCTCTACGCCACGTTGCCGAGTTACGCCGCGATGTTGGAGCGTGAAGGTGCGAAGACGCCTGCCGACGTCAGCCTCATTGGATCAAAGGAACAGGTCCTCGAACAGTTGCACGAACTCTCCGAAGCTGGCGTGACTGAATTTTCTGGCGCGCCCTCGGGCACGAGTGAAGAACGTGAAGGTTCGATTGACGCACTGCTGGCGTATCAGGCTCAACACTCGTCCTAAGTATCCAAGAAGTTTCTAAGAGCGCTACTAAAGTGGCTTCGAACGAGGTGTGAAAATCTATGACAGTTGTCGCGGCCCTACTTTCTATTGCGCTGTTCCTGGCCTTTGGTTCCTCGGGCGCGCAAAAACTGGTCTTTAACCCCGCAATGTCCCGGGTCGCTGATCACCTGGGCTTTACCAAGCGCAGTTACCAACGAATTGGCGGGATCGAAGTGTTGGCCGCGATCGGGTTGCTGATCGGACTCGCGGCCAAGGGATCGTCCGTACTGGCCATCATCAATGAAGTCTCGGCCGGGGGACTCTTCCTCTTGATGGTCGCCGCGGTGACCTTGCATGTAAAAAAGGGTGACGCGCTGAAGTACATCGCGCCGGCATTGGTGCTCGCGGTCTTGTTGGTACTGGAGCTGATCTTCCGTCTGGCCTAAGGCCTAAAACGGCACCCGGGTGTGCTTGAACTCGTTGATGGCCTTCTGGTCGCTCATCAAGGTGACCAGCGACTCGATTAAGGCAATGGACGCGCTGGGTTGGTCGTTGGGCGCGTTCATGTAGCGAACAAACGTGGCGTCGTTGCCCACCACGAAGGTCGGCACGCCAAAGGCCTCGTAGCGCTCGAACTCTCGAAAGCTTTCACCAATGACCTTGTGGGGACGTCGCGATTCCACGTCCGCGTGCACTTCATCGAGGTCGACGCCGCTCGACGCGATGACCCCATCGATCTCTTCCATCGAGACGAGGCGGATCGCTCGTTCGTGACGGGCGCGAAAGAGGGCCTCGTGTATGTCCAAGAAGTATTGGGGCTGTAGGTCGCGTACCGAGGTACTTACCGCGAGAGCCAACAGGTCGTCGTCTCGATTCGGGTCGTCCCACACGTCGGGCGCGCCGTCGGCCTGGAAACCCTGACTCATGGTCCACGGCACGAAGGTCACCTCAAAGTCCGCCTTCGCGCGTAACGCGCTGATGACGTGCAGGTGCAGGTTCTTCGCGAAGGGACAGCGATAGTCGTAGGAGAGTTGAAAGGCGATCACGAATCCAGCCTAGGAACTAGCGACCGGGAACCGGCACGCCCTGGCTGCGACAGAGGTCCTTGAAGGAACAGAATCGGCACGCGTTCACCGAGGGCGTCGCGGGAAAGTCGCCGTCGTCGTAGTAGCGATTGATCTTCACCCACGCCCCGGCGGCGGCGTTGGCGCGGGCCTTTACCACCACTTCGCTGACGGACCGGTCAATCGACTGACCGTGCGCGACGTACATCAATCGAATGGTTGTTGGTCGCTCGCCCAACTCGGCCTCGCAGAGCGCGGCGTAGAGTTCGGTGTTCGCGAACGTGTGACTGTCGTAGTTCCTATTCGGCAGAGCTCCGGTCTTGTAGTCGACAATGGTGAGCGAGCCGTCGTCGGCACGATCGAGGCGATCGAGAATGCCCAACAGAGGTGTTTCGTTCACGTCCACGCCCAGGCGCAACTCGACGCCTTCGCTCTTCACTGACGTCGGATCCTCCATGGCGAAATAGCGCACGATGATGGCCTCGGTCTCGGCCAAAAGTTTCGACATCATCGTCTCGTCGAGACCAATGTCGACACGGACCTCGTCGGTCAGTATCTGGGCCTTCGCGGGCTCGATGAACTCACGGGCACGTTCGATGGTCCGATGGGAGTTCTCTAAGAGAAAGAGCTGCTCTAGGACGTAGTGAACGAACCGTCCCTTCGCCGTGGCGTACGTCGCGGGCTGGGGGATCCGTTCAACCGACGCGTGCTGGTAGCGACGGGGACACGTTTGAAAGTCGGACAGGCGTGAGGGTGAGAGTGACTTGGGCAGTGGTTGGTCGAACGCCATGGGGCCACGTTAGGTCCGTGGTGTGACGTCATTGCCGAGCACGCAAGGTAACAATGGAGAGATGGCCCGCGACTCTTCCGTCACTCGTTTCGGCGAGATCGTGCGTGAGAACGCGTGGCACGGCGTTCGATTCGGTGACCTCGTGGTCGTGAACTCGCCAAAAGAACGCCGTCAACGATGGACCTTCGTCGCGCACGTGGTGAACGAGGCGACGGGTGACGAGTGGGTGGAAGTGCGCGGAGGCCGAGTGGGTGAGTCCAAAGGCCGATCGTTTCTTCCAGAACTCATCTATCCGAGTGGTGCGCGAAAGGGATCGCGCGTCATGGGGCTTTCGCTCGCTACGGCACCACAACTGGCACTGGAGTGACGCGTTCGGCATCGATGGCATTGATCCGCTTCGATTTGAGAATATAGAGGCCTGGTATCACACAGATCAGGCTTAGTACGGCGAAGTACGTCCGCACGCCAACGTAGTTTGCAATCTCGCCGGCAAACACGAGCCCGAGGGGACTGATACCGAGCGAAACAAACCAGTCAACAGAGCTGGCCCGGCCCAAAAGTTCGCGAGGGACTTCGCTTTGCATCATCGATTCCCAGATCACGTTGCCAAAGATCATCATCGGAGAGGCGACGAGGGGAAAAATAATGACCACCCAGAAGTTCGTCGCGATGCCCATGACGAGGGCCGACAGCGTTCCGATGGTCCAATAGATCCACATCACGCGCACGCGACGCTTTGGTGAGGGAAGGTTGGCGCTGATTAACGCTCCAATGGCTCCCGCCACGCCCGACGCCGCGACCGCAAAGCCGACGTAGTCCTTGGCGAGGTGCAAGTTGTGGCGCAAGAAGAAGGGAACCAGAACAAACATCGTGGTTAAGACGAAGGCGTTCACTAACGTCACTGAGGNNCGTAGTGCAAGTTGTGGAGCAAGAAAAAGGGAATGAGGACGAACATCGGGCTGAAGAGGAACGCGTTGACCAAGGCAACTCCGAGCAGCGTTGTCCAGAGCCAACGAGTTTGGCGCACGTACTGCACACCCTCTTTGATGTCGTCCAACATCGAGTTGGCCACGTTTCTCACTGGCTTGGGCGTCGCCTTCATTAACAACAAGGCGGTGGCGCTGACGACGAAGGTTGCGCAGTCCACGCCAATT
Source organism: Acidimicrobiaceae bacterium (assembly GCA_003131665.1). Taxonomy (GTDB): domain Bacteria; phylum Actinomycetota; class Acidimicrobiia; order Acidimicrobiales; family RAAP-2; genus RAAP-2. The sequence goes on along the minus strand of PKWA01000134.1, from coordinate 3,108 downwards.
GCCAAGCTCGTACTAAACGCGGCGAGGATTCCGCCGACGGCAGGTCCCACCATCGAACCCATCAAGTTATTGGCCAGCGGGCGCACCGCGTTCATGGCCGGTAGGAGTTCTTCAGGCACGATCTCGGGCGTGATGGCGGAGATGGCCGGATAGAAGACCGAGTCAAATGACCCAAAGAGAACGGCGAAGATGAGAAGTTCCCAGAATCGCAGCTCGCCCGCGACAATCATCATGACGAGCGCGCCGGTTAAGACGGCTCGAGCCACGTCGGAGATAATCAGGAGCACTCGGCGCGAGAATCGGTCGACGATCGCTCCAACAACGAGTAGGAAGATAACCAGAGGTGTCATTCGTGCGGCGGCGAACCACGCCAGCTTGGAGACACTGTGCGTCGTGTCCAAGACGAGCAGAGTCAGCGCGACGAGTGCGACTCCGTCACCAAAACTCGAAATCGTCTGACCCGAGACTAGGAGTGTCGGTTCGCGATGTTTCGCCAGTTGCACCATGGCGAGCTTCTTTTTCACCGCTCCACAGTAGGCGAAGTGTCAGCGCGGATCGGTGCATGATGCGTGGGAGCGGGCGGCGAGGATCGGCCCATACGTATAGTGTCGAACAATTCGAGTAGTCGCATTGACTACTCGAGGTCGAGAGGAGTATCCATGGCACTGGAGAAAGGGGCCGCGGCGCCAGACTTCACTCTGTTCGCGGCACCCGGTGAGGAAGTCACCTTGTCGGGGATTGACGGTCCGGTTGTCTTGATCTTCTATCCCGCCGACTGGAGCCCCGTCTGCAGCGACGAACTCTCGGTGTTCACCGCGGCTAACAAACTTTTTCAAGCTCGAGGGGCACAGTTGCTCGGTATCTCGGTGGACAGTCTGTGGAGCCATCAGGCGTTCAAGGCGGATCGGAAACTTGAGTTCCCCCTGCTCGCGGACTTTCACCCCAAGGGCGAGATCGCCCAGTCCTACGGCGTCTATCGGCCGAACGACGGCATATCCGAACGAGCGCTGTTCGTGATCGACCGTGATCGTCACATTGCCTGGAGTGAGGTCTCGCCGATTGGTGTGAGTCCGGGAGCCGACGGCGCCCTGCGCGCGGTGGAAGCGCTGACGTGAGTAATGTCGCGAGTCTCTCGGTACCCGTCGGACCCGAGGACCACTCACGCGGACCCGAGGACGCGAAACACACTCTCGTGGAGTACGGCGACTACCAGTGTCCCTACTGCGGCCAGGCCCATTTCATCGTTGAACGGCTTCTAGAAACCTTTAGTGACTCGCTGCGCCTCGTGTTTCGAAATCTACCTTTGGCCGAAGTGCACCCCCACGCCGAAGCAGCGGCCGAGATGGCCGAGGCCTTGGGCTTGCAGGGAAAGTTCTGGGAGATGCACGACACCTTGTTTGAAAACCAGCGCGACCTCAGTGAGGCGGCGCTCTTGCGCTACGCCGAAAATGTTGACGCTGACGTCACCCAAGTACACAAAGACCTGGCCGATGGTGGTCCGCGCCGTCGGGTCGAAGCAGACTTTGAGGGCGCTATTCGAAGCGGCGCCAATGGTACGCCGACCTTTTTTGTAAACGGCGTGCGCTACGACGGCTCGTGGCAGTACGAGTCGTTCGCGGAATTTCTTCAAGCGGCTTTGAATCCCTGACGGCGCTGAATTCCCCCGCAAGGATTTACGATGCGGTGGTTGCTACATTGCCGAAGTCTCTTCGTTAATGGCGAGCATGTCGCCGTCAGCAGCAACTTAGAGTCAGGCCGACTCACCGTGACCAGGCAAGTTTGACATTAAGGCGACAACCCCGACGACGTGCACGGCTTATTGATACGTTGCACTGGTATCGCATGATCGTGCTGCTTTGGAAGATCACGAAACTGACGGATCAAGAAGAGGGTGCCGCACGAAAAACCACTTTCGGATATCTGTTGCAACAGACATGGTGCGGGCCTTCACTGCTGCGATCACCTCTCCCGGTCGCCTCTTCGCGCACATTGGGGGCGGTAGTCATCACGTAGCCTCACGAACTGCGCTCTACCGGTTCCGACGTTTAAGCGCAGTTGCCACCTCCGTTGCTCTCCTTGTCGCCGGTTTCACGTTCGTGATTGCTCAGCCGGCGAGCGCCGGCGCCGGTCTCACCTTTTACGTGAACTCGGCCACCGATACCGCCGCCTCCGACTGCACGACACCGTCCAACACTGACTGTGGCATCGACGACGCCATCACAGCATTTAACGCCGACGTAACCACGCTCGACGCCGACACCATCGTGTTCAAATCTTCGATTTCCACGTTCACCGTGGGCACGCCGACGCCCATCAACAACGCCACCTCGGGTATCAACTTGGCTATCGTGGGCAACGGCCAGAGCCATACGGCAGTGAGTGGAGGCAACACCCACACGGTCTTCGTTCTATCCACCGGTTCCGTCAACATCTCTGGGCTCACCGTCGAAGACGGACATGCCACCAGCGCTACTGGCAGTTTCGGTGGCGGGATCTACAGCAACGGCACGACCACCGTCACCAACAGCACCATCTCGGGCAGCTCCGGCACCGAAGGCGGCGGGATCTACGTTTCCACAGGTACCGTTAACGTCACCGACAGCACCATCTCGGGCAACAGCGCTCCCTCCGGGGGCGGAGGCACCATCAGCGGCGGTAGCGCGCTCACAATTACCGACAGCACCATCTCGGATAACAACACCGGCGACGTCTATCCGGACAGCGGTGGAGGCATGTATATGGCGGGGCCCGGCCTCGTCACGGTCGCAAACAGCACCATCGCGAGCAACGGCGCCTGGGCCGGCGGGGGCATTGCCAACGGTGGCAGCCCGCTCGTGGTCACCGACACCACCATCGCCGAGAACGCTGCCTATGTGGGGGGAGGCATCGCCGGGGAGGATACTTCCCTGGGTGCATCGATTGTGGCCGCCAACACGGCCCAGGCGTACGCCGACTGCGACCTCAGCGGTTCGATCACCGATGCTGGATACAACCTCGACGACGACGGGTCCTGCGGTTTCTCCAAGGCACACCACGATCTCTCCGACACGAACCCCGCCCTTGATCCCGCTCGGCTTCGGAACAATGGCGGTCCCACCGAGACCATCG
>PKWA01000025.1 GCA_003131665.1 Acidimicrobiaceae bacterium | reverse complement strand
GACGAGCGGCAAGAACGCGATCGTCATCACGGCCAGTGCCGACGTCGACCTCGCGGTGAAGGATTTGGTCCAGTCGGCCTTTGGCCACGCCGGGCAAAAGTGCAGCGCGGCCAGTCTCGCGATCGTGGAGCGCTCGATGTACGACGACCCGAGATTCATTGCGCAACTCGACGACGCCGTCAGAAGCCTTCAAGTCGGACCGGGCTACCAACTCGACACGCACGTCGGGCCGATCATTCGCCCCCCTGAGAACGACTTGTTGCGAGCCCTGACCCAACTCGACGAAGGCGGNNCTCGACGACGAGGGCTATCTCTGGCGCCCCGGCGTCAAGGTCGGCGTGCGGCCCGGGTCGTGGAGCCATCTGCACGAATGGTTCGGGCCGGTGCTCGGCGTCATGGTCGCGGACGACCTCGATGAGGCCATCGCGTGGCAGAACGAGACGGCGTATGGACTGACCGGAGGTTTTCACTCGCTCAACCAAGCGGAGTGCGAACGGTGGATCGAGCGCGTCGAGGTCGGCAATCTCTACGTGAATCGAGGCACGACTGGAGCGGTCGTGCACCGCCAGCCCTTCGGGGGTTGGAAGCGATCGAGTGTCGGACCGACGGCCAAGGCCGGCGGGGCGAATTACGTGAACTGTCTTCGACAGTGGCGCACGCTCCACGACGTCGAGGCGGCCTTGAGCGAGGCGAGTGAGTGGTGGAAGGAGTTCGGATCCAAGGCCCTCGACGTCGCGGGCCTCAAAGCCGAGGAGAACTACGTTCGCTACCGCAGTGCCTTACAGACCATCGCGATTCGAATTGACGACACGTTTACCTCGGATCATCGTGAGTACCTACAAGGTCTCGTCGAGTTGGCCGGCCTGGACGTGGAGTTCAGCGCCGACGAGTTGATAGAGGGCGTGACGGACGTCACCTTAGAAAGCGCGGATGAATTTTGTGATCGAGCCGATACCTTCGCCAAGGTGCGTTGGCTGAGCAAAGAGACACCGCCGTCGCTCGCACTCTTAGAGCGAGGGGTCAGTGTGGACACCCGATCTCTCGCCCAGAATGGGGACGTCGAATTGGCGAGGTGGCTCCTCGAACAGAGTGTCTCGATCACCAATCACCGCTACGGCAACGTGCACGCCGGCCCTAAACCGCTCTGTCTCGGACTCGGAGAGTGGACGCTGCGCTGAGTCGGAACACCCTTAGGCGCTGGCGTCCTTTGGCAGGCCCAACACCCGCTCGGCGATGATGTTGCGCTGTACGACCGAGGTGCCCCCGCCGATGGTGAGGGCCTGGGAGTAGAGAAAACCCCAGTACCACGAGCGTCCGTCTTCGCCGTCAATGCCCCCGGGTCCTCGGTTAGCGAGCATGCCCGCACTGCCGGCCAGTCGTTGGGCCAAGGTCATGACTTCTTGACCATGGTCGTCGGCGAGGGCCTTTCGCAGGCTCGCGTCCGAGCCGCTCGACTTACCGGCCAGCGCGTTGGCGTTAAGACGCAGTCGCAAGAACCGCAGGATCTCCCCGTGCGACCAGCACTTGATTAGATCGTCACGATCAACTTTGGTGAGCGTGTGGCCCTGAGCACGAACGAGGTCCACTAGGTCCTCGGCCGTCGGTCCTCTTCCCCACAGCACGCCCTCACCCGAAAGGGCGACTCGCTCGTTACCCAGCGTGACCTTGGCGAGTCGCCATCCTTCGTTCACCTCGCCTAACAGCGCGTCGGCCGGCAGACGGACCTCGTCGAAGAAGACCTCGTTGAAGGCGTGATCACCGGTCATATCGGGGACCGGACGAATCGTGACGCCCGGCGCGTGCATCGAACAGATGAAGTAACTGATGCCGTTTTGCGGGGAGCCTTCGTTCGAGGTGCGCGCGAGCAAGATGCCCCACGTCGCAAGGTGGGCGTAACTGGTCCAGAGCTTCTGTCCGGTAATGACCCACTCCTCGCCGTCTTTACGAGCGCTGGTCGTCAGCGACGCCAGATCGCTCCCGGCGTTGGGTTCGCTAAAGAGTTGGCACCAGAACTCTTCGCCACTGAGCAGCTTGGGCAGCCACCGCTCTTGCTGCTCTTTGGTACCGGCCACCACGATCGTCGGCCCGGCCCAGCCGATGCCAATCGGGTTGATCGGGCGACGCACCTCAGCGCGTCTGAGTTCCTCGTCGATGAGGAGTTGATACTCCACCGACGCGTTCAAGCCCCAGGGCTCGGGCCATGCGGGAGTGACCAATTTCGCCTCGGCGAGATCTCTGCCCGAGGGGTGCGGGTGCTCTAGGAGCCAGTGGCGAAGTTCGACCCGCCGAGGGTCGAGCTCGTCGGCCTCGCTGTCAAACGAGCCGGTCATCGGAGCGAGGAGTCCCCGCCCTTCGTCGCGCTCGTCGATCTTGCTGGCCATCAAAAACTCCTCGTACGTCTACTGCCAAAGTAACGCTCTTTGAGCGACAGCACCACACGGATCCGTTGGGGTACGCCGACCACTCCGTGGCGCCGAGGTGAGCGCGGAAGATGGTCTTATACTGCCAACTATGGCGGTACTTTTCTGGTTGATCATCATCCTGGTGTGCATCTTCGCCGAGATTCACACCAACGCCTTCATCGCGCTCTTCGTGGCCGCCGGCGCCATCATCCCGTTCTTTCTCGCCCTGGCGAGCGTGTCCTTCGCCGTACAAACCGTCTTGTGGCTCATCATCTCGGCCGCGTTGCTGGGCGCTCTGCGTCCGGCCGCGCTGCACCGCTTTCACCACCGTGGGATCTTGGATCTCTCGGCACCCTCGAACAGTTCGATGACAAATCTGACCGGCTTCGTCGAAGCCACCGTCGGCGACGAGGGCCACCCCGGACGGGTGAAAATCAAGGGCGAGTCGTGGAAGGCCGTGACCGACTCACGTGACTCGATCCCCGACGGAACGCAAGTCGTCGTGAGAAAGTCCTACGGCACGACGCTCTGGGTCGATCGAGTCTAAGTAGTCCGCGAAGTACCGGCGCGCCATCGCCTGACCTCGCCAGTACCCCGATCTCACGTTCACCGTTCGGGGTTTGGTGGAGAACTCGGCTGCTGCTGACCGATTCGTCAAGGGCTTCTCAAATTGGTTTGGCGAAGCGACCGTTGGAACATCAACGACTTCTTGAAGATGAAGCAACTCATAGAACCACTAAATACCCACGTGCCCACTTACCCCAAGTGGGCAACTCTTATACGATGAGCAACAACCGATGGAGTTAGCAATGCAGACGCCAATATTGATCGAGACCGACAACCGCAGCCGAGTAGTTCTGCCGGGGCACGCGAATGAGCGTTTCCTGCTCCAGGAGAACGGCGATGGAAGTCTGTACTTAGAGCCTGCGGTAGTGGTGAGTGCCGCACAACGAGAGTACGACACCACCCCAGCCCTCCAAGAGTTACTCGCGCGCGCCACCACATCGAAGAGGGTTACGCGTCGCAGAAGTCCCATCGCGAGGTAGCCCGTGGCGGCCAGCTACTCGGATGTCGCTGACAAGCAACTCGATGAGATAGGGGCCAGCGAGAACATCGATCTCTGCAACGGTCTCATCACCGTTTGCGAGTGGATACTCGATGATCCTGGATTGGCTCAGGAACAGTCGAGCGTGATTCCCACTGGATCCGGGATTGTCTTTCGATTTCCGGTGCCGGGATTCAATCCTTACAAAGTGTTCTGGACGAGCGCCGGCCCCAGCGTCGAAGTGGTGTTTCCGCACCCATAGATCTCATCAATCGATCGAACTACTCGGCACCACTGATGGATGACAGGCTTTGGCGCGCTCAACAACAACAAAAATCACTCGATCCCCGACGGAACCTACGTCATGGTGAGAAAGTCCTAGGGCACAACGCTTTGAGTCGATCGGGTTGCAGCAGTTCTCTTCGTTCGATCTGTTCTTGGCCAGAGTTCGAAGCGAAGAGGAGCTCTCTTACATCATGTCGTCGATAGGCCCCGCGGAGTCCCCGGCGATGGGCGGCATTTCAGGAGTGCGGTACTCCTCGTTGAGCTCTAAGCCATCCGGATCATCCGGCGGATCAGATGGGATCGGCATCGAGTCATCATCCAAAGGAGAAGAGGGTCCCCAGTCATCGGGGCCGTCGGGGCCGTCGTCGTCGTCATCGAAAGGGTTAAAGGGGTCACGGCCGAAGAACCGCCTCAAACCGGCGTCTCGCCAACGGTACACGGCGGCCGCGAAAATGATGGCCGCGAGCGCGATCAAGAGCCAGAGCCACGTGGAGGATGAACTCGAACTCGACGTGGGAGCGGCGGCCTTTAACGTCGTGGTCGTGCTACTGATCGACGTCGTAGTCGTGGCGGCAGCGGTCCCGGGCGGCACGGCGGGGTCAGCGTAGACGATGCAAAAGCCGCCCGCGGAAGACGCGTTGAACGACCAAGTCGTCGGACTGGAGTCGTAACAGGTGTAACTGCCGTCCAGGAGTGTCGGATGCGCGGTCGGCACGTCGGCGTACCAGTTCTCGTTCGCGACGTCGTTATCGCCGGCGCTGCCCTGGGCGGCGAATCGCGATTTGGCGGGCTGACCACCAAATCCACCGAGGGGACCACCGGAGCGCGTCACGCCGATCTGGCCCGGAGAGGAACCTTTGCCGCTATTCCAGTGGTAGGTCTGGATGTAGGTCAAGCAGTACGCCTTGCCGTTGGTGTTGAACGTCGGCGACGTCGCACCGCTTTTCACTTTGTCGGCGTTGGTGTTGTCAAAGAGAGTCACCTGCGCGCCTTGACAGATGTACGAGGTAATGGGCACCGGCTTGTTCTCGGCCGCCGCCGCGAAGGATCCGTGTGTCACCACACCAAAGAAGAGAGTAAGGAACAACGAAACCGCGACCGCGAAACATCCGAGCGCCGCGAACGAGCGTGCCCGCGTCTCCGCGGGGTCCCCACCCGAGAGCGACCACTTCGCCGTCACGGCCAACACGATAGCGAGGTTGGCCGCTCCTCGCTAGAGGAGGTGTCCTAAATCGCCAGCGTGCCGGGCACGCCCTCCATGACGCTCTTGATGGCTTGGGCGGCACCGAGCAGTGCGGCGCTCTCGGCCGGAATGATGAGTTTGGTGTTTTCGCTCGCGGCAAACTTCGACAAGGTGTCGAGCTGCAAGATCGCGACCAAGGTCGAACTGGGCGCCTGGGCCGTGATCGCGGCGTAGACCAGGCTGATCGCTTGCGAACGACCTTCCGCTTCGAGGATCTGGGCCTGGCGAGAACCTTCAGCTCGAAGGATGAGGGACTGCTGGATACCCTCGGCCTCTTTGATGGCGGCCTGCCGTTGACCATCGGCCACGTTCACGGCGGACTGCTGTTGACCTTCGGACTCGAGGATGCGCGCGCGCTTCTCCTGGTCGGCTTGCTTCTGCAGCGCCATGGCCTGGAGGATCTGATCGGGCGGCGTGATCTCCAAGACCTCGACTCGGTTGATGCGCACGCCCCACTTGTCGGTCGCCTCTTCCATCTGGGTCTGGAGCAGCGTGCCAATTCGCTCGCGTTGGGAGAAAGCCTCGTCGAGGCTGATCGAGCCAAAGACCGCACGCACCGAGGTGCGCGCGAGGTTGTCGACACTCACCAAGTAGTCCGAGTTGGTAAAGAGGGCTAGGCGCACGTCGACGACTTGGCTGAAGATCGTGGCGTTCACGATGACGGCCACGTTGTCGCGCGTTATCACCTGTTGACGGTCGCCGGTGCGTGGGGTCTCGCGCACGTCGATGATCTTCATCACTTCGATGAAGGGGAAGATGAAGGTCAGCCCCGGATTCTTGATGTCCTTGAACTCACCAAAGCGCGTCACCACGCCTTCGAAACCCTGCTGGACGATGCGCACCGACTTCGAGATGGTCGTAATGACCAGGAGCACGATGATGCCGGCGATAACTGCGAGAACAATGCCAATCGAATTCATATACCGCTACCTCCCCAAAACAGCACGTCAGTTGAGGTAACTGGCTACGTTTTGGCTGATAGTGGCAGTGTATCGGACGAGAAAATCAGCTTTCCTTCGACTTTCTAAGGATTCCGGGGGCCCCGTCAAGTGGTCGAAAGAGCGTTGTTCCTGATAAAACGTGAAGGCCAGACCTGACCAGCTCTTGAGAGCCAAGAGCGCCGACAAGGAGTGCCATGGACGTCGCTACGTTTGTTGCTTCGGTCTTTAACCACGAACTCCCCTTTCGCGTCGAGGCGTACGACGGAAGTAGTGCCGAACCGACCGTCGTCTCGAGCGCCAACGCCGTCACCTTGAAGATCCTTCGCCGAGAGGCCATCACGAGATTTCTCACCCATCCCGGAGAGCTCGGTTTGGCGCGCGCGTACGTTGCGGGCGACCTCGACATCGAAGGCGACTTGGATCCCCTCTTTGAACTCTCGATGCCACCGCTGCGTCAACTACTCAACGCCAACAATCTTCGTTCTTTGCTCTCAACGGTTGGGGCCTCGGCTCTCAAACCGTTGGCGCCCCCGTCCGTGGAGGCCAAACCGCGTGGGGTGCTGCACTCGCGTGCACGCGACCGTCAGGCCGTCACGCACCACTACGACGTGTCGAACCGCTTCTATGAGATGGTGCTCGGACCCTCGATGACCTATTCGTGCGCGGTCTTCTCCTCGCGCGAGGACACCCTCGAACAGGCCCAGGCTCGAAAGGTCGATCTCGTCGCTCGCAAACTGGCCCTGAAACCCGGCACTCGCCTGCTCGACGTCGGCTGTGGTTGGGGCGCGATGGGCATTCACGCCGCACGGCACTACGGCGCACACGTCGTCGGGATCACGCTCTCTAAGCCCCAGGCGGCGTACGCCACCGATCAGGCGCAACTCGCCGGCGTCGGCGATCTCGTAGAGTTTCGCGTCCAAGATTTCCGCGACGTCACCGACGGACCGTTCGACGCGATTAGCTCGATCGGGATGTCTGAACACGTGGGCCGTAAGTCGCTACCCAACTACACCCAGTTGATGTTTGATCTCGTCAAGCCCGGAGGGCGATTCCTCAATCACGCCATCGGTCGACCGGTCTCGTTCGAGGACGACCCCCGGCCCTCGAAGAGTTCGGAACTGAATCGCCAGATGCAGATCGCCATCGGGCTGCGCGGCCCTTCGAAAACGGGCAGCCAATTCATCGACCGCTACGTCTTTCCCGACGGTGAACTCCACGAAGTGGGAACGCTGATATCGACCTTTCAAGCCCACGGCTTTGAGGTACGCCACGTCGAGAGTCTGCGCGAGCACTACGCGATGACGCTACGGCACTGGGTCGACAACTTGACCAAGCGATTCGACGAAGCCGTCGAAGAGGTCGGCGTGGAGCGGGCCCGAGTGTGGCGGCTCTACATGGCCGGCTCCGCGGTCGGATTTGAACGCCACCACCTGGAGATTCACCAAGTCTTGAACGTGCGCCCTAGCGATGGCCAGAGCAACATGGCCCTTCGCCCGGATTTCGAACCCACGTTTTAGGTTCGGTCGCGAGTTCGAGCAAGGCGATCGTCGAGCCCTGACAGAGTCAAAACGATTGCTACCATTCACTTGAACTGCAGCGAGGGGAGTGACGTGCCGTCCAAGAAGAAAAAGGGACAGAAGCCTAAGAAGGCCAAGAGTGCCGACGTCGCGGCGAGGTCGAAGCGTGTGCAGTCAAGAGGTCGCAGCCGCTGATTGAGCGAAGATGCTCACCGGCCATCGGCTTGGTGAGATGATCGACAGTTCCCGATCTCCACATCCCTCGAAACCTGCTAATACTCGTGGTGTGGCGTCCCCGCTGGTGCAAAGCATGGCCCGCAACTTCGAAGAAGCGTTGCGGCTGATGGAAGCGGCGCTGACGGACTGTCCTGACATCCTGTGGGAGAGGGACCTATGGCCAGACGAGGCGCCCACCGCTCCGACAACGCACGGGGGATTGCATGGCTCGGCCCCTTGGTTCCTGGCGTACCATTCGCTGCTGACCCTCGACTACGACCTCGCCGGCGAGTTCGAACCATGGGAACCGCCGCAACCCTTTGACGAAAACACGTACGCCTATCCCAACCGCGTCTTCACTAGGGCAGAACTCCTCGATTACGTCGACTACTGCGGCGCAAGGGCGCGTCACACGCTTGACGATCTCTTCGAAGAGAATGCGGCCTGGCCACTCCCCGACGCCCATCGTTACCACGGCGCGCTCTACGGAGTCATGGTCGGAGGCATTCCGCTACACGTCATTGAACATGCCTCCCAGATCCGCCAGTTCCTGACTAGCGCCGGGGTCAAGGTGCAACCCATGCCCGGCGATCGTGGGTACGCGCAGTGACTTGCAACAGTGACCCGGACCGGCTCGATCTGTCTTCTAAAACCGAGTCCACTTCCTCAACCTCCGGTCGGAGGTTGTTAACTTTGGCTCTCCGATACCAACAATTTCCGATTGAATGAATTTCGATCGCGACGTGTTAATTGACATGCATTGACAGATAAATGCAGTTTGCGGGTGCTGTGATCAGGGAACGCACCCGGCCGGCTAAGTCGGCCGGTAACGCACCACCGAAGAATCGTTTTTCTCGGAATGGCTTTCACTTGAAGGGCTTTCGATCATCAGATTGACTCGACTAGACAAGGCAGCTGTACCTCACTGACTCGCGGCTAAGTTCGGAATGGTACGAATGTTGGAGCGCCATGATTGTCGCAACCACAAATAGTCAAGGTTTTCCTTGGTTAGCTGAAGTTTTTGGTTTGTTGTTGGGGATCATTGCTCTTTGGACGAGCTTCCGAACGTGGAGAGGCTTAAGTCCTTGGCGCAACGAACTAGTTGGACTCAATGATCCGCGGTCGTTGCGCGTAGCTGCCTCGACGTTCCCTTCAGCGATCTTTTTCCTGAGCTTGTCCCTAGCACTACCAATGGCTTACTGGGTGAACTCAAGTGACTATTGGTTGGCCATCGCTTCACAAGTGTTCTTCGTTTTGTTCATGATGATTTGTGCCGGAAGTTTCTCTTTCATTATTTACATATTTGTGCGTAAGGTCCCCAAGTTCTTGGTACCGCCCCCACGAAGACCTGGTAGTTGACATCTTTCGGTTAGTCAACCACTTCGGTGATTTTCCATCGCTGAACTACATTTCAATGGCCACGCAGGGGTCCAAACGTTTGTCGGAGATTGTTGACGTCGGCTCCCCGTCGTCACCAAGCCCGTATGCGACCATTACTACGTGACAAAGTCCCCCTGGCAGTCGCTCTGGCATAAACACCCTGGCGTTCGCTCGGGTGACCAACTCTCTTTCGGGGAGCGAGCCGCCGACCGCATGCGCAACACGATGGGTTCGTGGAGCTTCATTTTCGGGTTCTTCGCGGTAATGATCTTGTGGGCGCTGGTGAACACCGTGCTCTTCGAACACATTCTCCAGCACAAGGCCTTCGACCCCTATCCCTACATCTTGCTCAACCTCTTTCTGTCGATGATGGCCGGCGTGCAAGCGGCGGCTCTACTCATCGCCGCGAAACGGGCCGACGCGATCTCCTCAGAAGTGGCCCTGCACACGTCGAGCAATACCGACGACATCAAGACGCTCATCCAAGAGAACACTGAACTCGTGTCCGCGGTCAAAAAGAACACGGATCTTCTTGAAGAGATTCACCTGCACGTCGCCAACATTGGCAAAGCGCTGGGCGCCGAAACGGGGCGCTTCGCCCCTGGCGCGACGCCGTCGAGCGACGCGTAGCCGATCGTTACGCGGAGGGGAACCCGTTCCCCTCGTGGCCCGCGCCCGCGATCACTTTGACGTTGCGACTCGTGAGCTGTTCGCCACAGCCCCNNCAGCCCCCACACACCATCTCGGCGTGGGTCACTTCGCCACACGACCGATGCACCAGCTCAACCGGCGGACCCGACGGCGCGGCGTAGTCATCGCCCCACTGGCGCATGGCGGTGAGAATCGGCCACAGGTCGCGCCCCTTGGGCGTCAACTTGTAGTCGTCACGCGGCGGACGCTCGGAATAGGGAACACGCTCTAGTACACCGGCGTTCACCAGTGAGTTGAGCCGATCGATGAGAATATTCCTCGAGATACCTAGGCGCCGTTGAAAGTCCTCGAATCGCGTCACCCCCAAAAAGGCGTCGCGGACAATGAGCATGCTCCACCATTCACCGACCACCTCGAGGCATTGGGCCACCGAACAGTCCATGGCGGCAAAACTCTTGCGTTCCATGTTCACAGCCTAGTTAGTTGCATAATGAAATGCAAGCATGTAGGGTGCATCTCATGACAGAACTTACTGGCGGTGCGGCCCTCCCTTCGCTGCTCCACACACACCGCAAGACCATCTTCGTCGTCACGGCCCTCGGCGCCTTTATGGCCTCGCTGGACCTTTCCATCGTCAATGTCGCTTTTCCCGCACTCGAACGAGCCTTCTCTCACGACACGCGCGCCAGTTTGTCCTGGGTCTTGACCGGGTACTCCATCGTCTTTGGCTCGCTCTTGGTCGTTGCGGGCCGAACGGCCGATCGTCTCGGGAGTCGTCGCGTCTTCTTCTTTGGCCTCGGGGTGTTCTGCGCCGGTTCCCTACTCTGTGCAGTGGCGCCCTCGGTGACGATGTTGATTCTGGGTCGCGTGGTCCAGGGATTCGGAGCGGCCGCTTTGTTGCCGGCGTCGCTCTCGTTGTTGCTCGCGTCGTACTCGAAGGAGAAGCGCTCGCAGGTCGTGGCGCTGTGGGGCGGCATTGGCGCGCTCGCGGTGGCGACCGGTCCTTCGCTGGGCGCCGTACTCATCACGGCCTTTAGTTGGCGCGCCGCCTTCTACGTGAACCTGCCGGTCGGACTGATCGCCTGGTTGGTTGGCCGGCGCGTCCTCGCTCGGACCGAGGGAACGGGCTCAACGACCAGCCCGGACTTTCCGGGTGTGGTGTTGCTCAGNNACGTTGGTGTTGGCGATCTCCGAGGGTCCGAGCTGGGGCTGGAGTAACGCGCGCATCATCGGTGCGTTCATAGTGGCCGTGGTTCTGGCGGGCGCCTTCTTGTTTCGCTCGCGTCGCCACGAAGAGCCCGTACTGGACCTTCGTCTCTTTCGAGCGCGCTCGTTTAGCGTCGCGAACTCCGCCGCGTTGCTGTACGCCATGGGATTTTTCGCGATGCTGCTCGGCAATATTCTGTTCTTGACGAGCGTGTGGCACTACTCGATCCTTAGAGCCGGTCTNNGGTCTCTCGGTCACGCCGGGTCCGTTGGTCGTCGCCTTTGTCTCGGGGCCGGCGGGCAAGCTGGCCGGGCGCTACGGCTTTCGCCGGATCTTGATGGCGGGCTTTGGCGTCTTCGCCCTCGGTCTCATCTGGTACATCACGCGCGTCGGGCTCACCCCGGAGTATCTAAAGATCTGGCTCCCGGGCACGCTCATCGTCGGGCTGGGGATCGGTCTCACGTTTCCGGTACTTAGTGCCGCCGCGGTCTCAAGCCTCGAGCCCGCGCGCTACGCCGTTGGCAGCGCCGTCAATCAAACGGCCCGACAGGTCGGCGGCGCGCTCGGCATCGCGATACTGGTGGTGATCCTGGGCACGCCGTCAACGACCACAGAGGCACTGCGCAACTTCAAACACTTATGGTTCTTCGTCGCCTCGATGGCCGTACTCGCGGGCGTCATCTGCACCGGTCTCTCAAGAGCGAAGATCGCGCACTCTGAGCTCCCGAGCGCCCAAGGCGACTTCGATAAGGCCCACGGTTTCGAAGCGATGCTCGACGGTGAGATGGTCGACGAGCCGTTCGCCTTTCTCAAGCCCCACGACGAGAAGCCCGAGTAACTCGAGCGGTTACTTAGATTGCGCGAGCTATGCGTCGAGCGTGAGATCGCCCAGCAGCGTACGCAGTTGACGACCCATCTCTCGAGGATTGCCCGNNCTCGGGCGTTCGCGCGGCGTTGATCACGCGTTGGAGATCATTGCTACTAGAGAGTCTCGACGATTTCGCTATGGGCCAACCCTAGGGGACGGGTGTCTCAGGCGCCGTGGACGAGCCGAGGGTACGGCGCGCTGAATCGAGAAGGTGACCATAGTCACTTTCACTCCACGACACGCCGGTGCAGCCCTTCGCGACGTCGTTTGGCGACCTCGCTGCGCATCAAAGGAACTACAGTGAATTGAAGGAAGACCCGGTAAAAGCCCAGTACCTCATGGGGCTACGTCGGGCACCAATCGAGGAAGGATTCTGCGTGGAACCGACGGACACCCAAAGTCCTGACTACTTCCATAAGGTCGTCGACTNNAGTCCAACGTCTTTCCCGGCATCCTCGGGCGAACCTGCGACCGGCCGTGCGAACCGGCCTGTCGGCGCGATCGCGTGGACGGCTCGCCCGTCGCGATCTGTCGCTTAAAGCGCGTCGCCAGTGACTTAAAGGGCGACATCTCAGCTCGCCTGCCCGTCATTCCCACCAAGAAGAACGGCAAGCGCGTCGCCTGCATCGGCGCCGGCCCGTCCTCGCTCACCGTCGCCAACGACCTCATGCCGCTCGGGTACGCCGTGACCATCTACGAGCAGTTCGACAAGCCCGGCGGTCTGATGCGCTCGAACATCCCCTCCTTTCGCCTGCCCGAAGAGGTCCTCGCCGAGGAGACCGCGATGATCCTCGACATGGGCGTCGACATTCGCTACAACTCACCCGTGACGAGCCTGCGCTCGCTCTTGGACGAGGGCTACGACGCGGTCTTCGTGGGCGTGGGCGCACCGCGCGGCAAAGAGCTCGACCTGCCCGGTCGCCACGACGAGGCGGAGTCACACATCTTCATCGGCATCGACTGGCTCGAGTCGGTGGCCTTTGGCCACGTCAGCGAGATCGGTTCACGCGTCTTGATCATCGGCGTCGGCAACACTGCAATGGACTGTTGTCGCACCTCGAGACGACTCGGCGGGCGCGACATCAAGGTCATGGCCCGGCGTCCGCGCGAGTTCTTCAAAGCGTCGCCCTGGGAGCTCGAGGACGCCGAGGAAGAGGGCGTCGAGATCCTGGTCAATCACGCGCCCACTCGCTTCGTTATTGAAAACGGCAAACTCGTCGGCATGGAGTTCGACGTGCTCGAGTGGGACGAAGGCGCCAAGCGCTCAACGACGTTGGACACGGTGACGATTCCCTGCGACGACGTCATCCTCGCCATCGGCCAAGAGAACTCCTTTCCTTGGATCGAACGCGATTTGGGCATGACCTTTGGCGAGTGGGAGATGCCCACCGTTGACGAGACGACTATGCAGTCCAGCTTGTCCGGGGTCTTCTTTGGCGGCGACGCCGCGTGGGGACCGAAGAACATCATCTGGGCCGTCGCGCACGGCCACGCGGCGGCGATCTCGATCGACAACCACTGCCACGACGTTTCGCTGCAACAGCGTCCGGCCATGGGCCAGACGCTGGCGAGCCAGAAGATGGGCATGAGCGAGTGGAGCTACCACAACGACTACAACCCCTCGAGCCGCCAGAAGATGACCCACGTCGAACTGACGAAACGATTCGAGTCACTGAACCTCGAAGTCGAGCTCGGCTTCAGCGCCGAGCAGACCGCGCGCGAGGTGCAACGTTGCTTGAACTGTGACGTGCAGACCGCCTTTAGTGCACCGCTGTGCATCGAGTGCGACGCCTGCCTCGATATCTGTCCGGTGCAGTGTCTGACGATCACCTCGAACGGCGACGAGGCCGACCTGCGTGAACGACTCCTCGCGCCCGCCACCAATCTCGCCCAGGATCTCTTCGTCTCTGAGCGTCTGCCCCAGACCGGCCGCGTCATGGTCAAAGACGAAAACGTCTGCGTGCACTGTGGGCTCTGCGCCGAGCGCTGTCCGACGGCGGCCTGGGACATGGAACTGTTCGACCTGGCAATCCCCTACGCCGGCTCCAAGAACTTCATCCCCGTCGCCGTCGGTTTTGGCGGAGGTCGCTCGTGACGATGACCGCCAAGTCAGCGATTAAGAGCCGGGTTAACGACTTCTCCATCAAACTCGCCAACGTGAACGGCACGGGCTCGGCCAGTGCCAACAGTCTGTTGGTGCAGGCCATTTTTCGCATGGGCGTGCCCGTCTCGGGCAAGAACCTCTTTCCCTCGAACATCCAGGGACTTCCGACGTGGTACGAGATTCGCGTCAACGCTTCGGGTTACACCGCGCGCGCCCTCGACTACGACCTCGTGGTGGCGATGAACTCCCAGACCTACGCCGCGGACATCGAGGAAGTCTCGAGCGGGGGCTACGTACTGTACGACTCCTCATGGCCCCTCGACGCCAAGTTAGAGCGCGACGACGTCACGTTTCTCGGCGTGCCCTTAGCGGCGATGTGCTTGGAGAACTTCACCAAACCGCGTGAACGCATCCTGATGAAAAACGTCGCCTACGCCGGCGCCGTCGTGGCGCTGGTGGGCATCGACGTCGAGGTCGTCGCCTCACTGTTGGCCGACACGTACGCCCGTAACGAGGCACTGCGCGACTCCAACCAGCGCGCGTTGCGCCTGGGCTATGACTACGCCAAAGAGAACTTCGAGTGTCCACTCGCCTTTCACCTCACGACCCTCAACAAGAACGCCGATTCGATTCTCATTGACGGCAACACCGCGACCGCGCTCGGGTGCCTCTACGCCGGGGCCACCGTCGCGGGCTGGTACCCGATCACTCCCGCCACGGCCGTCATGGACAACTTCACGCGGCTCTGCGCGAAGTATCGACGCGTGAAGATCGACAACGACGATCCCAACGCGCCCGCGACGTACCAGAACAACTACCTCATCATCCAGGCCGAGGACGAGATCGCCTCGATCGGCATGGTGCTCGGCGCGTCGTGGAGTGGCGCGAGGGCCTTCACCTCGACCTCGGGTCCGGGGATATCGCTCATGAGTGAGCTGCTCGGACTCGCGTACTACACCGAGATTCCGGCGGTCATCATCGACGTGCAGCGCGTCGGCCCGTCGACCGGCATGCCGACCCGCACTCAACAAGGCGACATCTTGATGTGCGCCTACGCCTCGCACGGCGACACGAAGCACATCTTGTTGTTCCCCGCCAATCCCCACGAATGCTTTGAATTCGCCGCCCAAAGCTTCGACCTGGCCGAACGATTCCAGACGCCGGTTTTTATGCTCAGCGACCTCGACATCGGGATGAACGACTGGGTGGTACCCAATCTCGAATGGGACGACGACTACGTGCCCGACCGCGGACGAATTCTGCACGACGAGGACCTGAGCGAAATCGCGGAGTTCTTTCGTTACAGCGACGAGGACCACGAGTTCATCACGCCGCGCACGGTTCCCGGCTCCCACCCCAAAGGCGCGTACTTCGTGCGCGGTTCGGGCCACGACAAGTTCGGCCGCTACACCGAAACCCCTGACGTATACCAAGAAGTGGTCGATCGCTTGAAACTGAAGCACGCCGCCGCCGCGCCACACGTGCCCGCGCCGGTCGTCGTCAGGCGCCAAGGCGCCACCGTCGGGATCATCACCATTGGCAGCTGTGACTTGGCGGTGCGCGAAGCAATTGACGAACTCGCCGAGCAAGGTCTCGTGGCCGACTTCATGCGTGTACGGGGCTTTCCGTTCGTCGCCGATGTTCGCCAGTTCGTTGAAGAGCACGAACGCTGCTTTGTCGTCGAACAGAATCGCGACGCGCAGTTGCGCTCTTTGATTTCCATCGAAACCGGTGCCGAGATCGAAAAGATGCGCTCGGTCTTGGCGTACGGTGGGTACCCCTTGAGCGCCCAACAGGTCGTCGACAGCGTGTTAACCCAGATGGAGATTCCCTGATGCCCTCGATCGTGAAGCCCCTCATCCCGCTCAGTCCCCTGCCGAAGAACGAACTCGGCCTCACCCTTCGCGACTACGAAGGCGCGATGTCGACGTTGTGCGCCGGGTGTGGACATGACTCGGTCACCGCCGCCATCAGCCACGCCTTCTTCGAACTCTCCACGCCCCCGCACCGCATCGCCAAGCTGAGCGGGATCGGCTGCTCTTCGAAGACTCCGACGTACTTCGTGCGCGGGGCCCACGGCTTTAACTCCGCGCACGGACGCATGGCCACCATCGCCACCGGCGCGAACGCGGCCAATCGCGAACTCACCTACATCGGCATCTCGGGCGACGGCGACTCACTCTCAATCGGCCTGGGCCATCTGATGCACGCCATTCGCCGCAACGTCAACATGGTCTACGTCATCGAGAACAACGGCGTCTACGGCCTGACCAAGGGCCAACTCTCGGCCTCGGCGGACATCGGCTCGGCTCCGAAGAAGGGCGAGCCCAATCTGCTCGCGCCCATCGACCCGATCATGTTGGGCCTCACCCTCGGCGCCACGTTTCTCGCTCGATGCTTCTCGGGCGATAAGGACCAACTGATACCAATCCTGAAGGCCGCCGTGTCGCATAACGGCTTTGCCCTCATTGACGTGATCTCGCCGTGCGTGACGTTCAACGATCACGAGAGCTCGACGAAGAGTTACAAGTTCTTTCGCGAGCACGAGGTCAAAGAGGTCCAAACGGACTTCGTGCCCCTCCAGGTGCCGATCCGCGCCAAGATCCCCAGTGACGACGCCAAAGCCGTCACGATGCACGACGGCAGCGTGATGCGCTTTCGCTCAGTGCCCGAGGGGTACGACCCGAGCGATCGGATGAAGGTCGAAGAGTACATCCGCGATCGCCAAGGCCGCGGCGAGATCGCCACGGGCCTGTTGTACCTCGACGAGTCGGGCTTAGAGCTGCACGAGCTCAACCACACGCCCCAGGCGGGACTCAACAGCCTGCCCTTATCCGACCTCTGTCCCGGGGCCGCCGAGCTCGCATCCATGCAAGAAGACTTTCGCTAAGTAGATCTAAAGTCGGTCGGAGGATGGCAGTGGAAGAGAGTCCCTCACTCGTAGAAGAGTTGGGCGGCGAAAGTGCCTGCTACGCGCACTTGCTCTGTCGCGCGTGCGGCGCCGTGCTCGACGAACATCATCGCGAGCCGTGTCGCGTGACGAAAGCGTGAACAGGTAATCGATCAGCGACGACACGCACTCAAGATATTCCAGTCGCCTTGCAAACGCTTACGCGTCGTCGGGTCGTCGCGCTAGATGTGTCGAGCTGCGCGCCGACAACGGTGCCACAAAATACCCTCAATTCTTGGCCATTTAGGTCACGACGTCACTAGCCTCATTCAGTAGTGACCAACAATGTGTCCACGCCCACCAGCGTCGCCGTTATCGACGATCACATCATGGTGGCTGAGATGTTGGCCCTGACGATCTCCAAGGAAAGCGATCTACGCCTCGTGGGCGTCGCCGGCAACATCGCCGACGCGCTCGTGCTGGTCTTGAAGGAACAGCCGGACGTCGTGCTGATGGACTATCGGCTCCCCGACGGCGACGGCATTGAAGCCGTCAAGAAGATCCTCGACAAGCTCCCCGAAACTCGGATCGTCATGCTCACTGGCAGCGGCTCTGCGGACCTGTTGGCTCGCTCGATTGAAGCCGGTTGCGTCGGCCTGCTCAGCAAAGACCGTCCCATCGACGACGTCTTGAGCGCCGTGCGGTCGGCGGCCCGAGGCGAACTCGTCATTCGCTCCGATGAGTTCTCGAGTCTCCTGGGCCAACTGCGCAAGACGCCGGCGCAAAAGACCCATCTACTGACGGCGCGAGAGCTCGGGGTGCTGCAGATGCTCGGGCGCGGTCACTCGACCGAGGTCATCGCCGAAGAACTGTTCATCTCCATCAACACCGTGCGAAACCACATCGCCAATATCTTGAGCAAACTCGGCGTCCACTCCAAACTTGAAGCGGTCGCCATCGCCGCTCGCGAGAGACTCATCAACCTCGTCGACGCCGACTAGTCAACTCTTCTTCGAGGGTTTGGTGAGCGGCGCCGTCGTCGAGGAGAGTGTCACCTTCAGGGGCGTTTTGACCAACGCGGGCGAGGTTCCGCTATTGGACCAGCACACCACGGTCTGACTGTTCTCAATGGCGCAGGTGTAGTGGTAGTCGTAACTGCGATTGATCTGCGTGACCCCCGAGAGCTTGTCCACGACTAGGGGAACCTCGGCGTTGGAAGTCGTGCCCAGATTGAGTTCACCGGCGCTCTGATAGCCCCAACACTCCACGACGCCACTGGTGAGCAGCGCGCAACTGCTGTACGCGCTCGTCGTGAGTTGGCGCACGTCGACAAGCCCCGTGACCGCGACGGGTGTAGAAGAGTTCAACAGGCTTCCGTCGCCAAGTTCGCCGTCGCCGTTGAAGCCCCAGCACACGACCGAGCCGCTGGTCAACAACGCGCAGGTGTTGTTAAAACCGACGCCGAGTTCGCTGACCCCGCTCAGCCCGGTCACGCTCACCGGCACGAGTGACGAGGCCGACTCGCCGTTGCCGAGTTGGCCGTGGACGTTGTCGCCCCAGCACTCCACGGTGCCATCGACGAGGAGGGCACAGGTGTGATTGAAGCTCGTCTTGACTTGCAGCGCGTTGTTGATTCCCGTCACCGCGACCGGAATCAACGACGCCGTCGTCGTGCCGTCACCGAGCTGGCCGTCGACGTTGTCGCCCCAACACTTGACGTTGCCTCCCGCGATAACCGCACAGGCCGACAACGGACCGAGAGAGATCTCGGTCGCGTCGCTGATGCCCTTGACGGTCACCGGTACCGAACTTGGCTCCATCGACTCGTTGCCGAGTTGGCCCGACGTATTTTGGCCCCAACACTGCACTGTGCCACTGACGAGCAGCGCGCACGAGTAGTTCGCGTTGACGCCGATCTGGATCGCGCTGGTGACACCCACGACGCTGACCGGCGCACTCGAGTCCGTTGTCGAACCGTTACCGAGTTGGCCGAAGGTGTTGGCGCCCCAGCACTGCACCGTGCCACTCGCGAGCAGCGAGCAGCCGTAGTTGTAGCCGGCCGCTACCTGAGTAACGGCGACGGTCTTAGAAGGTGTGACGGCGTTGGACTTGAGCGACGAGGTGCTCCCGAGCGTGGCGTTAAGAGCCGTCGCGTTGAAGTGGTAGGACGTGCCGTTGGTGAGATGCTTGACGATGCACGTGTCGGTCTCAGGGGTGGTGACCGTGTACGTGCACGACTGACCCCGATTATCAGAAACGACGTAACGCTCGATCGCCGAGCTTCCGATGCTCAACGGCGGGGTCCAACCAACGATGGCCTCTTTGTTCCCGGGCACCGCGTCGAGGTTGGTCGGCGCGCCCGGCGTCGTGCTCACCAACGAGGTAGGTGTGGGCTCAGTTGAAGGTGTCGGTGCGTTGGTCGCGCCCGAGAGGCTTAAGGCCGCGAGGCTGTTGGGACTGCCGCCGGGCGTACCGAGCCCCGTGGGTCCGTTGTAACCGTTCGAGCTGTCGGCCGCGTTGCAGAGATAGGTACCGCAGGCACTGTTGGATCCGGCACTCACCTGATAGAGCGAGCCGCTAGCGGCCCGGTAGAGCACCGAGTCCGGTGAGAGGGTGTTGGACGAGCCGGTGTTCACCACGCCATAGAGCGCGCTGACCAAGGCCGTGGCGACACTCGTGCCGCCGGCGACGTAGAGACCGCTGGCCCCAAACGTGTCGTAGACCCACGTGCCGGTATTGGGATTGGCTTCGGCCGCAATGTCCGCTACCGTGCGCCGGCTACAGCCCGTATCGTGCTGCCACGAAGGCTTCGGTTCATAGAGGCTGCAGCCCGAGCCCGCGTCGTTCCATACGCTCTCCGAACCGTCGCGCGTCCCCGTGGCGGAGTTCTGGATCAACGTCGTGCCGCCGACGGCGACCACGTTGGGCGAGGCCGCCGGAAACTGGACGCCGTAACCGTTGTCGCCGGTGGCCGCGACGACGGCGACGCCCGGGTGCAGGTAGTCCGCGCTGGACAGGCTGTTCTCGCCAGCGAACTCGGGCGAGCCGTAACTGTTCGACACCACGTTGGCACCGAGAGAGACTGCGGTATTCACCGATGCGCCGAGGTCGCTCATCGACGCCGTCGACGCTTCGACGACGAGGATCTGACAGTTAGGGCAGAGAGCGCTGATCATCTCGGCGTCAATCGCCTCTTCGAGGCCCCAACTGGCGCTGGTCGAGGGCAGTGGCGAGGCCGAGCCGGCCTGGTTCACAATCTCGAGCGCACAGCCACTCGCCGAGGCAGAAACGGTGCCCACCGGACAGGCCGGAAGGTTGAAGTAGTGACGGTAGTACGCGACGTCGCTGACCAACTTGGGGTTGCTCGAAGCGTCGACGATCGCCACCGTCTGGCCGATCCCATCACTGCCGGCAGCCCCGAGCGAGGCGACGTTGTAGGCGGACTGAAGATAGGCCGGCGAGTACGCACCACCGTCGCCGATGGAAGCGAAGGGCGTCACGCCACCTTGGCTAGGACGCTCGCCCTTGGCCGTGGCGTCAGTGCGAAGCAGGGCGCTGCAGTGCGCGTACCCGGCGGGCACGACGCTCGCACAGACGTTCACGCTCGTACCCTGAGGGACCCTGGCGCTCACGGAGCGAGACGTCGAGCTAGCGGCACGCTTTGGCGTGGCGCCGCTCGAAGAGGTCACGGAAAGTCCCAACGAGCCGAGCACCACGAGGCTCGAGACGCAGCCAAAGATCATGAATCTCTTCATAAATCCTGCTCATTTCTGGGGATCCACTTCAGTGATTTGAAGTGTCAGGGTTCTATAAAGAGACTCGCGGAATGCGACTTCGCCGTCATGATGCGCGTTAATAGTTGCGGGTAACGAAGTTGAACTTTTTTCAACTAGCGAGCGCGTGTCAGTGCAAATCGCTCGCGTTAGTTCATTAGGTGCGGCGCTGACCAATATTGACTACGACGCGTAGCGCATCATCACAACGCATTCCCAACGAAACTCATTTTTGGCACTGTGACCGCTGCGACGCGACGATGACTTCGAAAACAGTGAGGTGATGCGCACCATGCGTCAGCACCGCAGGTGCGTAAGAACGACGTCGCCTAAGCCGTCGTCACAGCCAAAACGAGCGCCAGAACGGGCCAAATCGGGGCATTTCGAGACAATTTCGTCACGGTTCGCCTGACTACTATGACAACAACGGCATTTCGGGGGAATTCTCGTCGTCGCCACGTCAGAAGGTTTGGTGGCGCGACGACGAAACCTTTGACAGTGCAGAAAGACGAGGGAGAAAAATGTTCTCAGTAAAGGGACTTGGCGTCGGGATCAGTGTCGCGGTCTTAGCCATCACGGGAATTTCGAGCGGCTTGACCGCATTGGACAGTGCGTCCGCCACCGCGGTGCCGAAATTGGTCGTGACACCTTCGACCAAGCTTCATAACGGTGAACTCGTCAACGTCACCGGCACCGGCTTCAAGGTCGGCGACTCGGTCTACGTCGTTGAATGCCTCGCCTCGGCCAAGGGCGCGGCCCAGTGCAACACCTTGGGTGCGATTCCCGCGACCATCAACACCAAGGGCCAACTGCCGAGAACCACATTCAAAGTCATCACCGGCAAGATTGGTGATGGCAAGTGCGGCACGAAGAAATCAAACCTGACGACATGTGCCATCAGTGCGGGCAATATCACTGGGGGCGACTCCGCGGTGGCTCGAATCACGTTTAAGGCCGTGGGCTAAGTCGCGCTTGGTCACGAGCGCCCCGCTGTCGGCGTAAAGCTGGGTGACGAAGTCGATTCACGATGAGAGAGACCTCGTCACAGGAAAGGAGCACATGAGCGAGCGCCAAAGCTCCGCGTCGTCAATGAATCGATCGCTCGTCGAGCGTCGAGCCGCCATTGCCCATCAGTTAAGGACCCACTTCAGTTTCGCCTCTCTGTTGGCGATTCTCTTTCTGACGTTCCTTGACAACACGATCGCCAGTGCCGTACTGACGAGCGTCCAGGCCAAACTGCACGCCGGCGTCTCACAGTTGCAGTGGGTCGTCGGTGGCTACGCCCTGGCCTTCGCCAGTTTGATGCTCATCTGCGGTTCACTCGGTGACAACTTCGGGCGAAAGAAGGTGATGTTGATCGGCGTGGTCATTTTTTGCGCCGGTTCACTGGTGTGCGCCTTTGCGGCGTCGCCCAGCGAGTTGATCATCGGGCGCGTAATTATGGGCGTCGGCGCCGCCGGGTCCGAACCGAGCACGTTGTCGATGATCCGCCACATCTACCCCGACAAGCGACTTCGGGCCCGAGCGCTTGGAGCGTGGGCCGCGGTGTCGGGTCTCGCGCTCGCCCTGGGGCCGGTCATCGGTGGAGTACTGGTTGGACTTTGGTCGTGGCGCGCCGTCTTTTGGTTCAACTTCATCTTCGGCGCGCTCGTCTTGGTCGTGGCCTCGATTGCGCTGAAAGAGAGTGTGAACGAGATTCGCCGGCGCATTGACGGCTACGGATTCGTTCTCGCGACCGTGGCGCTCGGTTTCGCCACCTTCGCGACGATCTCGGGCGAAACGTGGGGATACCGTTCGAGCAGCGTGCTCACCTTGTACGCCATTGCCGCAGTGTCGTTCGTCGTGTACTTCATCGTCGAAGCCAATACGACGTACCCAATGTTGAATCTGAAGTGGGTACGCAATCGGGCTTTCGCCGGATCGACGACTATCGCCTTTACGAGCTACTTCGCGATCTTCTCCATCTTCTTCTTCGTCGCGCTCTACCTCGAGGTCGTGGCCGCCGTCAGTCCCTACACCCTGGCGCTTGACTTCTTGCCGCTCCTCGCGGGCATGGTCGTGGCTTCGCTCTTTACCGGGCGATGGGTGGGCCGGGTCGGCTCGCGTGTGCCCATGACGGTGGGCTGTCTACTCGCCGGGGTCGGGGTCCTGCTGACCGACGTCGCGATCAACCCGACCGCGGGGCTCTCCACGCTCGGCTGGACGATGGGCCTGGCGGGCGTGGGCTTTGGGATCATCGTCGTACCCATCAACGCCACGGCGCTCATCAGCATTCCGGCGGAGAACTCGGGCATGGCCGCCTCGACCATCAACACCAGCCGCGAGCTCGGCGCGGTGACGGGCGTCGCGATCTTGGGCTCAATCGTGAACGGTCAACTCACGGTGCACCTGACTCAGCGGCTCATCCAGCTCGGCATCCCGGCCTCGTATCGCCAGGAGATCATCACGGACGTCATCACCGGCCAGGTGAAGTCGCAGGCGGCACAGGAGAGCGGCCAAAGCAGCGCGGCTGTGAGGAAAATCATCAAAGAAGTGGTGCACGCCGCGTACGGGGCGTTCACCCACGGACTCAATCTGGCGCTGACGGCTTCGGGACTCTTGTTACTTGTCTCAGGGGGTATCGCCTACTTCACGGGCACCGCGGAGAGTCGCTCGATGGTCGAAAACGAATAACTCCCGCGTGTAATCCTTCGAGCCACTGGGCGCCGTCACCGCCGTACTAACGTCGCCTGTGGCTAGTGGAGTGAGCCGGCGACGCGTTAGTGATTCTTACGCACGCCCCAACTCCTAAAGTCAAACGAACAAGTCAACGAAGGGACGAATATGACACACAATCTGCGAGCCGACACGATCACTCTGAAGGGTCACCAGGGCGACGAGATCGAGGCGTACCTGGCGGTACCCACCGACGTCGAACGAGGTGGGTCGATCGTCGTCATTCACCACATGCCCGGGTACGACGAGTCGACCAAGGAGATTGCGCGAACGTTCGCCGCGAACGGATACGCCGCGTTAATGCCGAATCTCTACCATCGCGTCGCGCCCGGCGCGAGCTCTGATGACGCGGCCGCCACGGCGAGAAGCCTGGGCGGGGTACCGGACGAGCAACTGGTCGGCGACGTCGCGGGCGCCGTGGCGCACCTTAAGTCTCTTTCCACCTCGAACGGCAAAGTGGCCTCGATCGGCTACTGCTCGGGCGGGCGCCAGTCGGTGCTGGCGGCCTGCAACCTGCAGCTCGACGCAGCCGTCGACTGCTATGGCGCGTTCGTGGTCGGCACCCCGCCCGAGGGCTTCCACCTCAAGGTCACCAATCTGGTGGACCAGCTGCCTCGTTTGAGCTGCCCGCTGCTCGGCCTGTTCGGCAACGAGGACTCATATCCGAGCCCGGAGCAGGTTGACGAGCTCGATCGGATCCTCACCGAGCACGGCAAGCCGCACGAGTTTCACCGCTACGACGACGCCGGCCACGCTTTCTTTGCGACCGACCGACCGTCCTATCGCGTGGCGGCGGCAAACGACGGCTGGGAGCGAATCGTCGAGTTCTACGGGAAATACCTCGGAGGCTGAGCATGTGCACATACGCGACAGTCCAGACAACGCTCGAGGGCAGCGCGAAAGGGCCTGAAGGTCGCTGGTTCGCCGTCACCGACGCAACCGTGTACTTCGATCACCCGGTCCACGCGCTGGCCGAGCACACGCTGAACATCGACTTCGCCGACCCGGCAAAGGGGCCGGCCGCGCGGGTTGCGGTCGAGCTCACGGCAGCTGCCGCGCGCGATCTCCTCAGCGCGATTCAGCAGGCGCTCGACTCGGCGCCCGCCGTGCTGACGGCCTGAGGCACGTCACAGCGGCGCCCGGGCCGCGGCTCAGCGCTCGACGAAGTAAGGCCCGGAGCCGTCAGCGCCCGAGAAGTAGCGGCTCGTGACCGTCTTCTTGCGCGTGAAGAAGTCGATCGCGTCGCCGCCGTGGGCGTGCAGGTCGCCAAAGAAGGAGTCCTTCCAGCCGGAGAACGGAAAGCAGGCAACCGGCGCGGCGACGCCGATGTTGACGCCGATCATGCCCGCCTGCACGTCGTGGCGGTAGCGTCGGACCGCGGCCCCCGATTCGGTGAAGATCGACGCGCCGTTGCCGAAGCGGCTCGCGTTGACGACGGCGATCGCGTCGTCAAGCGTCGCCACCGCGATCACGCTGAGCACGGGGCCGAAGATCTCCTCCTG
>PKWA01000099.1 GCA_003131665.1 Acidimicrobiaceae bacterium | reverse complement strand
TGTACGATCGCTCTTCGTCCTCGTCAACGGGTCGCGTCTCGTCGGGCAGCAACACCGGGATCGAATCACGCACCTCGTAGGCGACGCGGCGACGGGGGTTGAACAACACGTTCTTCGAAGGAACGTAGAGCAACGTGCCGTGGTCTACCGGGTCCTCGAGCAGGTCGAGTAGAAACGCGTCCAGGGCCATCAGTCGTTCTCCTTGATTAGGGTCAGTACTTCTTTCACGTGCGCACGACACGACGCGTCGTCCTTCGCTTCCACGTTCAAACGTAGCAACGGTTCGGTGTTCGAGGGACGAAGGTTGAACCACCACGAGCNNTCGGCCGTCAGCCCGTCGAGCAGGTCGACGGCGACCCCGCTGCCCTCGAGCGTCTTGGCGACGCGCTCGACCGTATCGGCGGGATTGGCCACCTCGGTGTTGATCTCTCCTGAGTCGACGTAACGCTGAAAGGGCTTCACCAACTGCGAGAGCGGTAACGAGGTCTCACTCATCAGCTCCAACACCACAAAGGCCGTGATGATGCCCGAGTCCGCGCGGTAGTTGTCGCGGTAGTAGTAGTGGCCCGAGTGCTCTCCGCCAAAGACGGCGCCGCTCTCGGCCATGACTTGCTTGATGTAGCTGTGCCCGACGCGCGTCTTGAGAGCGACGCCGCCCTCTTCGACGATGACCTCGGGTACCGATTTGGAACAGATCAAGTTATAGAGAATCGTCGCTCCCGGATGACGCTGGAGCATCACTGATGCCACCATCGCCGTCGTCGCGGAACCGCTGACCGGTTGGGCCAGTTCATCGATGAGAAAGACGCGGTCCGCGTCGCCGTCAAAGGCGAGGCCGAGGTCGGCGTGGGTCTCTAAGACCCGTTGCTGTAAGTCTTTGAGGTTCTCGGGGTTGAGGGGATCGGCCGGGTGATTGGGAAACGTGCCGTCGAGTTCGGGGTAGAGGATCTCAAGATCAAAGGGCAGCCCGGCAAAGACCAGCGGCGCGACGAAGCCACCCATGCCGTTCGCGGTGTCGGCGATGATCTTGAGCGGTCGAAACGACCCCACATCGGCGAAGGTGTGCACGTGGGTCACCCATTCGTTGGTCAGATCGAGCGTGCTGTAGGACGCCAGATCACCGAGGGCGGGCGCCGCGTAGAACTCATTGGTCAGGATCTCAACCTCACTGAGTCCCGACTCCGAACTAAGGGGCTTGGCGCCCGCGAGACAGAGCTTCACGCCGTTGTACTGAGCCGGATTGTGCGACGCGGTGAACATCGCGGCGGGCACGTCGAGAAAGCCCGAGGCGAAGTAGAGAAAGTCGGTCGAGGCCAGTCCGAGATCGAGCACCTCCACGCCCACGGCGCGCGCGCCGTGGGCGAACGCGCTCGCGAGCCCCACGCCCGAGGCGCGCATGTCGCGCGCGATGACCATACGGGGAGAGGACGCGAACGTCGCGAAGGCCGATCCGATGGCCGTGGCGACGGCCTCGTCGATCTGCTCGGGGTAGGTGCCGCGCACGTCGTAGGCCTTAAAAATGACGCTCGTATCCACGACTCTTCACACTACCGGGGCAGGTTTCGCCGCCTCCTTATGGCAAACCAGATCGTTATGAAGCCCGCGAGTACCGTCAGATCACTGAGCACGTTGCCCAGCGTCAAGGCCGGGGTCGTGGTGTAGTTGAGCGACACGTTCTTGGCGGTCGGCACCACGACCATCAGGTTTGGACTGACCCGATACGGCCCGCTCGCGCCGGTGGCGTGCCAACGTGGGTAGTAGGAGATCTTCACGAGCATCGGTACTCCGACGCGGCTGACGTGAAACGAAATCGACTGCAGTCCGACGTTGATGTGACTTACCCTCACTCTGGGCTGTACCACCGAACTCGTCATTGAGGTGATCGACGTCGCACGAGGCCACGTAGCCGGTCCGGCGCTCGCCGCGTAGATGCCCTGCAGCGAAGGAGTGAGCCACCACTTCTGATTGGCCTTGAGCCACGGGGTCCCCCCAGAGATATTGGCCACAACATTGGGCGTGCTCGTCAGCGCTTGGACCATGGGACTGTTCTTGATGAGATAGATCCGCCACTGCACGCCGGGCGCGGGCCATTTCTTGGTCGTGGCGACCAGTTGGAGCTCGGGATCGGCCTCGGCTTCATTGATGACCTGTGGGGAGAAGGCCATGAAGTACTTCACGCCGAGCATCTGGAGGTGTTGCACACCCTCGTTGACGTTGAGCGTGCCGTAGTCGAGTCCCGCTTGGGGGTTACTCGGTGCTGCGGAGAGTTCAGCTTGATCGAGGTAGTGATACGGCGTCGTGGCCGAGGACTCCATGAGCAGCCCCTCCATCGAGTCCACGCAGTTGTTCGTCCAATAGGGCAACAACATCAACGCCTCGGGCGTGCCGAAGCGGTTCTCCGAGGAGTTGTACTCCCACATCGCGCGACCACAGCCGTACCTCTTGCCGACCTTGCCCATGGTCGTCATGAGGTCGTGGTACTCGGGCCAGGCCGGCTTGGCCTGATAGCCCGAGTAGTTCCACTGCGCCCAACTGCTCACCTGGTTACCGCCCGTCGCAAGGTGCAGGTCGTTCGCGAGCGACGTGATCTGCCCGGGCACCGTCGAGAGCAGACCGAGCAACGCCACCACCACCGTGGCACCCACGACCCGTCGAGTGCGCCGCAGCGCATCGGGCTCGACGTCGTGGGCGACGACCGCATCGTCTAACGAGCGCTCAGTGGCTCCCTCGGAGTCGAGTTCGTCTTGCTCTTGGTACGACACGTCCCTGGTGAACACTCGCCAACGCGAGTGGTTCGGGTCGCGCTCGCTCCAACGCCACGCGAGATACCCCACCAGCCAGCCAGCGATCAAGTGAATCGAGATAAACCAAAAGGGCACTAGACGTTCGTTCCAGATGGCACTCTGCGGGTCGAGCACGAAGGCCCAGAACGAGAGCACTGTCAATGTCGCGAGCACGAGGCCCAAACGGTCTCGCACGATGACGGCCACCACGATCGCTACGGCACTGAGCAAGATCACCCAGCGATCCCCCGCCGCGCCGCCGGTGGCGTTGAACCACCCGAGCGTCGTGAAGATGTCGTGCAGCGTCGAGACCTTGTCGTTGATATAGCCCAACGAATCCGACAGCGACTGGGTCGTCGCAAAAGGCAGGAGCCACCAGGCCGAGAGTCCAAAAGAGAGCAGCCCGGCGCCCAGCGCGAAGCGCACCGGTCGCGCGTAGTCCCCGCGAACGAGATCGAAGTCTCGCGGATCGCCGATGCCGCGTCGCTGAAGGAGTTCAAAGACCACCACCACCGCGATCGCCGCGAGGCTGAAGAGCCAGGGCAGCACGTGCGAAGCCAGCGTCGCGCTTAGTGAAAGCGCCGCGAGCCAGTAGCCCCGACCGGTGCGAACGCCCCGGGCAAACAGGCCGATCGTCAACAGGGCCAAGGCCAGCGAGAGCGAAAAGGCGTACTCCCCGGCCATGGTCGAGAAGAGGTTGCCGCCGTCGATCGTGAACGACGCGTCAAAGAGAAACGGCAAGGTCGCGAGCGCGAGCGCGACGGGAATGGGGCGAGGGGCGCGAAAGAGTCGACCCATCGCGTAGGCGGTGATCGGCATGAGTACCGAGCCCAGGACCGTGGCCAGTTTCATCGCGACGGCAAAGCCCACGACGTAGCTTGCGAAGGTCGCGAGCACATCGGGCAAAACGAAGTAGTAGGTGTAGGCGGGTAGGCCGGCGAGCCAGCCGGGATACCACGGCGTGAAGTTAAAGAGATTACCGGTCGTGCGCAAGTACGCCGGCACCTCCAAGTGTGATCCGGTGTCACCGCCGGTGATGAGTGAGGAGGAGAAGAGCAGTTGGGGGTGCAGCGCCCAGATCGTGACGTAGATGACCACGAACACGAGCACCGCGTCCAACACGCGCAGTGGTGTCCAGAACGCGCGAAAACGTTTCATCAGTGTCCCGATCGCTGGGCGATCAACGCCACGAGGGCGACGGCGTTAAAGGACGCGTGCGTCACGAAGCTCGGCACCAGGCGTTTCGTGCGCTGGACCAGTACGGCGAGCACGACGCCAAAGAGTGCCAGTCCCGCAAACTGCACGGGCTCGCCGTGAGCTAGGCCAAAGAGGCATGCGCTCACGAGCACACCCAGCGTGACCGCGGTCCTGGGGGACACTCCCGTCGCACCTTCGGCGATCGATCGATAGATGACACCGCGAAACAGCCACTCTTCAAAGAAGGGCGCCAACAGCGTGGTCATGATCGCGATAAGTACGAAACTCACTCCGTGCGAGGCATTGAAGAGGTGATGCACGGGCTTGTCGAGACTCTTTAAGTGAAAGGGGGCATAGAGAACGTCGACCGCGAGCTGACAGGCGACGCCCAGGGCCACGTAGCGAAGATCACCCCAACGCGGACGCCACTGATCGGGTGGGGCGCGCAAGTGGCCCTCGTGGTGGGCGTAGTAGATCGCTGCCGCGAAGCCGACCCACAGTCCCAGCAGACCGAGCGCATTTGACCACCACGGCGGGGTGCTCGCTCGACCGAGTGCGCTCAACCCCCCGGGATAGTGAGTCACGAGCGTGCCGACGAGATCGAAGAGCAGTGCGAGGATCTGGCCGGCTAAGAATCCGATAAAGCTCGCCACCACGATCGCGACGACGCGAGGTCGATTCGCCAGTTGTGGTATCGATGGAGAACTCAAAGGCGTAACGCTTTCAACTCGAGGTTTTGCACAGGCGCAGTCGACTTGTGACCGACGACCTCTAGATTAGATACGTGGCCGACGCACCGAACGAACCAAACGGAATCAAGAAGTTTCTACCAGGTGGCGAGCGGCCCATGGCGCCCCAGGCGCGCCGTCGGATCATGATGATCGCTATCCTCGCGTTCATCCTGGGGGTCTTGATCATCCCCTCGCTCTTTTCCAACAAAAACGTCAAGACCATCACCTATTCAACGCTCATCAAAGACGCGGGCAAGCAAGATGTGGTCTCGGCCAGCATCAATAACTCCAACGGGGTCATTTCCGGCCAACTCAGCGACGGGACGAACTACACCTCAAATGGTCCGACGCCGGCCCTGTCGGCCGAGGTAACCACCCTTCGTTCAAACAACGTGAACGTCACCTTCGCCAACCCCTCGAGCCTGGCCGCGGAGCTCTTGCCCTACCTGATCTGGATCTTGATCTTTGGCGCCTTCATGTTCTACGCAAGTCGCCAGGCGCGTGGCCAGATGAACGGCATGATGTCGGTCGGTCGCTCCAAGGCCAAGCAGTTCAACGAGGACCACCCCAAGACCACCTTCGCCGACGTCGCGGGCTATCTCGGCGTGAAGGCCGAGATCAGTGAAGTGGTCGAGTTCCTAAAGAGCCCGCTGCGTTACACGGCCATCGGCGCCACGATTCCCAAGGGCATCTTGCTCGTCGGTCCTCCGGGAACCGGTAAGACGATGCTGGCACGTGCGGTAGCGGGCGAGGCGGGCGTGCCGTTCTTCTCGGTCTCGGGATCGGACTTCATGGAGATGTTCGTCGG
>PKWA01000119.1 GCA_003131665.1 Acidimicrobiaceae bacterium | reverse complement strand
GGACATCATCGCGATTCTCGGACTCGATGAACTCTCCGAGGAGGATCGCATCACCGTGACGCGCGCGCGAAAGATCCAGCGCTTCTTGTCCCAGCCGCTCTTCGTCTCGAAGATCTTCACGGGGATTGAGGGCATCAACGTCCCGATCCAAGAGACGGTCGAGTCCTTCGAGCACTTGGTCAAGGGCGACCTCGACCAATTTCCCGAGCAGGCGTTCTTGAACGTCGGCGGCGCGTCGGGCGTCGAGGCGAAGGCCGCCGAGCTCGCGAAGAACTAATGGCGACGTTGACCGTGGAGATTCTCTCGCCCGAAGCGGCGCTGTGGCGCGGAACGGCGAACGCCCTCATGGCGCGTTCGTCCGAGGGCAATTTCACGATTCTGCCCGAGCACACCACGATGGTCGGCGACCTCGTGTCGAGCATCGTGCGCGTCGAAACCACCGAGGGGGAAGTGGCCTTCGCGGTGCACACCGGCTACTTTCAAGTCGGACCGGGCGACGGAGAGGACGTCACGCTCGCGACTGTGCTCGCGGGTGTCGCCGAACGTACGACCGAGATCGACGTCGCGCGGGCTCAGGCCGCTAAAGAGGCCGCCGAGGTTCAACTGGCCGCGGCGACGAAGGGTGACCAATCCGACGACACGGCCCAACTCCTCGCCCTGGCCGCGCTCGAGCGCGCGGAGTTACGACTGAGCGCCGCGACGAAGTAGCGCTCAGCGGCCCGACACGTAGTCCAGTAGATCCTTCTTGTCGTGCTCGAGCTCGTCGAGCCGGGCCTTGACGACGTCACCGATGGAGATGAGCCCACTCAGGTGTCCGTCTTGGACGACCGGCACGTGGCGGATTCGATGCTCGGTCATCATGATCATCAGTTCGTTGAGTTCCGTCGACTCGTTGCACACCGTCACCTCGGTGCTCATGAGCTCGGACACCTTTTGATGCAGGGCGCTCTCGCCGCTGGTCGCCAGGGCTCGAACCACGTCACGCTCAGAGAAGATGCCCACCAGCGGCGACTTGGCGCCGGTGACGACCAGCGCGCCAATGCCGCGTTCTTTTAACAGGGCGAGCGCGTCAGTGACCGAGCGCTCTTGGGAGATGGTCGCGACGTCGTGGCCCTTGCTCGCGAGTAGTTGTGAGACGCGCACCGCGCACCCCCTTCGTCAGCGCCGAGGCGCCAGGGCCGATCGGCCCTTATCCGGAGGCTACGCCGGGGCGTTCGACAAAGCAACAGGTCAAGCAGATCCAGGAATTCCCTCAGCGGCTAAAAGCCCGCGGTGGTGAACTCCTGGAGTTTGTCGTGACGGTGGAACGTCTCGATGGTGCGTACGGTGCCCGAGCGTGAACGAACGACGAGGGACTGGGTCGTCGCGCCAAAGTCGTAGAAGCGCACGCCGCGCAGGAAGTCGCCGTCGGTGATGGCGGTCGCGGAGAAAAAACAGTTATCACTCGCGACGAGGTCGTCGGTCATCAACACCCGGGTGAAGTCGTAACCGAGGGCCTCGGCTTGTTTTCTCACCTCGTCACTTTGAGCGTGCAAAACGCCCTGAATCTCGCCACCGAGACCTTTGAGGGCCGCGGCCGCAATGACGCCTTCGGGAGTGCCGCCGATTCCTAAGAGCACGTCGGCGCCGGAGTTGGGCCAGCCCGTCGCAATGGCGCCGGCGACGTCCCCGTCGGTAATGGAGAGAACGCGCGCACCTGCCTCGCGCACTTCGGCGACCAGTTCGTCGTGACGAGGGCGATCAAGAATCACGACACCCAACTCCTGCACCGGTTTCTTCAAGCGCTTGGATAGCTCGGTCAAGTTGTCCGTCGCGGATGCGTTCACGTCGACCGATCCGCGTCCACGTGGGCCCACGGCGATCTTCTTCATATAAAAGCACGGGCCAGGGTTGAACATGGAACCCTGCTCCGACAGCGCAATCACCGACAGCGCGCCGTTTCGTCCCATCGCGGTCAACGTCGTGCCGTCAATGGGATCGACCGCGACGTCAACTTGTGGGGGGCGACCGTCGCCGATTCGCTCGCCGTTATAGAGCATCGGGGCTTTGTCCTTTTC
Source organism: Acidimicrobiaceae bacterium (assembly GCA_003131665.1). Lineage (GTDB taxonomy): Bacteria > Actinomycetota > Acidimicrobiia > Acidimicrobiales > RAAP-2 > RAAP-2. Next base: position 12,338 of record PKWA01000119.1, on the reverse strand, counting down.
ACCCTCACCGATCACCACGACACCGTCCATCGCGACGGCGCCCAAGACGAAACGCATCGCGTCCACCGCGGCGCCGTCGGCGGCGATTTTGTCGCCACGTCCCGCCCAGCGCGCGGCCGCAATCGNNCAATGTTGCGATCGGGCCTGGACGGAGGCAGCACAGGGCCAGCGTACTCCGCCACTCTGGTTCGCTCCCCGCGACGATTCGCTCAATTCGTGTGAGCGGCAATACTTATGGGGTGAGTTCTCTCGTGGTGAAGCCCGCCGGTGCGCTCGAGGGCGAGGTTCGCGCCTACGGGGCAAAGAACGCGGTGCTGAAAGAGATGGCGGCCTGCTTACTCGCCTCGGGCGAGCACCGCCTGACGAACGTGCCGGCCATCAGCGACGTGAAGGTGATGAGTCAGCTCTTAGAAGCGCTCGGCTGTCGAGTCGACGAGCCCGCGGCTCACGAACTTCGCGTGCGCGTGCCGGCCGGCGATCAGATCCACCCGGTGGCCCCGGCGCACCTCTTTGAGGCGATGCGCGCCTCGATAGTCATTCTCGGTCCGCTGCTCGCGCGTTGTGGCGAAGCCAACATGGCCCTGCCAGGTGGCGACGACTTTGGCCAGCGCCCGATCAACTTTCACACCGAGGGGCTGAGCGCGATGGGCGCGACGTTTCACAACGATCGCACCTCCATTCACGCCACGACCAGCTCGCCGCGCCTGCACGCTACGCGCGTCACGCTCGAATATCCCAGTCACACCGCGACCGACAACCTCTTGATGGCGGCGGTACTCGCTCAGGGCCGCACGATCATTGACAATGCCGCGCGCGAGCCCGAAGTGGAAGATCTCGGCCACCAACTCATCGCCATGGGTGCTCAGATCGAGGGTCTCGGTACGTCACGACTCACTATCGACGGGGTCGAGGAACTCGCTCCCGCGCACCATCACGTCGTCACCGATCGAGTGGTCTCGGCGACGTACTTAGCCTCGGGTCTCATCACCGGAGGAGACGTACGTGTCGTTGACGCCCGGTCCGAGCACATGGTGATGTTGCTACGAAAGCTTGAAGCGATGGGCGCCGAGGTCGACGAAGCCGGAGACGGCGTCGCGGCGAGAGCCCGTGGACGCCTGCGAGCCGTCGACGTGTCAACGTTGCCCTACCCGGGTGTCGCGACCGACTACAAGCCCCTGCTCACCGCGATGCTGAGTGTCGCCGAGGGGGTCTCGGTCGTCACGGAGAACCTCTTCGTCGGGCGCTTTCGCTACGTCGACGAACTCGTTCGACTGGGTGCCAATATCACGACCGAGGGCCATCACGCGATGATTCGCGGCGTCGATCGACTGGTCGGAACCAGAGTGCGCGCGAGTGACATCCGTGCCGCGGCGGCGCTCACGCTCGCCGGACTCGTCGCTGAAGGTGAGACGACGCTCACGGGCTTAGAGCACATGGATCGCGGGTACGACGATTTCGTCGGACGACTCAGCGCTCTCGGCGCCAATATTGAACGGTTCGCGTGATCGCGCGCGAGCCCGAGGTACTGCTCGAAGAGGCGCGCCATGGATCTCGTACGGCACTCGCGCGACTTTTGACCTACGTGGAATCGGGCGCCGACCAACATCGAGCGACGGTGGCGCTCGTGTACCAGAGTCCCGCGCCCTACGTGGTTGGCCTGACCGGCCCTCCGGGGGTGGGCAAGTCAACCTTGACCGATCGACTAATCGCGACGGCCCTGAAGAAGGGTCAAGTCGGCGAGGCCGAAACCTTTGACCAGGTGGGCGTGCTCTGCGTTGATCCCAGTTCACCCTTTAGCGGCGGCGCGATCCTCGGTGATCGAATTCGCATGCAAGATCATGCCACCAACGAACACGTCTTCATCCGTTCCATGGCCACGCGCGGACATCTTGGGGGACTGTCGCTGGCGGTACCCGAGGCGCTTCGCGTGTTGGGTGCCGCGAACTTTCCCTTCGCCTTCGTCGAGACGGTCGGGGTCGGTCAGATGGAGGTCGAGATCGCATCGGCGGCGGACACCACGGTGGTCGTGACGAATCCCGGGTGGGGCGACTCGATGCAAGCGAGCAAGGCCGGTCTGTTGGAGATTGCCGACATTTTTGTCATCAACAAGGCCGATCGCCCGGGCGTGCGCGAGACGCGCCGAGACTTAGAGCAGATGCTCAACCTCGGCGGCACGCACGCGTGGCGACCGATGATTATCGAAACGAGCGCCACCAACGATGAAGGCACCGAAACACTCTTCGACGCGATTGGTGAGCACCGAGACTTTCTGGACGGCGAACAACTCTTCGAGGCCCGGCGACTGCGCACGCGCGCTGAACTCGACAAAGTGGTCAGTTTTCTCGTGAGTTCACGGGTTACCGCACTGGCCAAGGGCAGCGCGTACGATGCCCAGGTGGACGCACTGCTCAACGGTTCAACGGATCCCTATCGCGCCGCCGAGACGCTGCTCGCTACCAAATGATCGCCACCTCGGTCGCCTACGACCTCGTCTTCTTGATTCACATCATCGCGGCCGTCGCCACGGTGATTGTCTTGGTCACGATGCGCTTCGCGGGTGTCACGGTGGCGCGCGGCGCCAACGCCGCCACGCAGGCCCGGCGCTTTCCCGAACGAAGAAACTGGGCGGCGCGAGTCGTGCACGTTTTGCCGGTGACCGGACTCATCATGTCCTTGAGTGGAGACAACTCGGTCTCACTATCGCGACCCTGGGTTGGGGTGGGACTGCTGTGCTACGTGGCGGCGGCCGGCCACCTCGAGGCGCGCGCGTTGCCCCAAGAGCGCGTCATGGCCGCCACGATCGCGCGCGACGGCGTCGCGTCGATCGAGCAGGGCCGCAAGTTCGTTCGCTCGATGGACGTACTACTCGCGCTGATCGCCGTTGCACTCATCTCGATGGTGGTGCAGTTTTAATTTTGAGAGAGCGTGCGAAGCGTCGCCGAGTGGCGACGTCACGGTGACGCCACGTCTGCTTGACATGCCAAGCGCACCGTCGGTAGAGTGCGAAAGTGGCGGAGTCGCCGTTCACGGGCCAAGACCATGAGGAGTTCACGATGGTAGCGGAGAGCAATAAGGACGGAAAAAAGAAGAAGAAGGCCGCCGAAGCGGAGCGCGTTCAAAATCAAGTTCTGGACGCGATCAAGAAATCCCAGGACGCCACGCTCAAGATCGTGAGTNNGGAGCGAGAACGTCGCCAAGGTGACGACTCACTTGCCAGAAATGCCAAAGATCCCTTTAGTCGACACGCTGCCCAAGCCCAGCGAGCTCTCGACTCAGTTCTTTGAGTTCGCCCAAGAGCTGATGACCTCTCAGCAAGAGTTCGTCCAGAAATTGCTCGAGGCGCTCCCCGGCCACGACCAGTCCGGCGACTAAAAGTACGCCGACTCGCAAGACTGGTCAAAATCCCGCGGCTGTCGATTCACCTCGCTGTTCGAGTGTGGCCGCCAATTCGTGGCTGATTCGTGCGAATGGTGGCATTCCTCAGCGCCCATTCTCCAGACAGAACGGGACAAAAGAAGTGCTTGACATACCAAGCAGATGGGGTGTATAGTGTGCTCAGCGCGGAATTGCCGTGCTGGAAGATTGACCAGAGGAGTTCATGATGGTAGCTACTAAGACCACATCAACGACCGAAGTGCCTGAGTTTGCCGTAAAAATTCGCGAACAACTGATTTCCACCGTCAAGCAGTGTCAGCAGTTCTCTGTCGACGCCGCCCAGACCTGGATGAAGGCCGCTTCCGTGTTGCCCGTTGCCGATCTGCCCACCATTCCTGGTGTTGCAGCCCTGCCGGACGCCGAAGTGATGACCAAGTTTGCGTTTGACTTCGCCAATGACCTTTTGAAGGCTCAGCGCGAATTCACCCTGCAGTTGGCGAACGCACTCGTTCCCGAGAAGTTGGCTTAATCCGTTTCGACGGATTCAGTTACGATGCAAAGCACGGAAGAGCCAGTCAACACCACTGAGGATGATCCCCGGCGCGTGCTGGGTGGATTCATCCGGGCGCAGCGACAGATAGCAAATCTGTCGCTGCGCCAGCTCTCCGCACTCACCGAGATCTCCAATCCCTACCTGAGTCAGGTGGAACGGGGACTCCACGAGCCCTCGATTCGCGTCCTCAAATCGATCGCCGACGCGTTGAACGTGTCGGCGGAGATTCTCTTCGAGCAGGCCGGTCTCATTAGTGGCCCCGAGAAGTTGGGCGACGAAGCCACCGAGAGCGCCATTCGCGCCGACCAGCGTCTGACCGAAGCCCAACGCCACGCGTTGCTCGGGGTGTATCGCAGCTACCTGGAGACCAACCGCCAAGGGTCGTAAGCCCCTTCGCGGAGAGCGAAGCATCTTGGCGCTCTCGGCCGATTAGCCTTTGTTTCATTGATTAATGCAGTGTTCGTAAGACTTTTGTCGCGCGGCGGCAATGCTTGACATGCCAAGCAGTTGGTATGTACAGTGTCCTCCAGACGCCGAGCGGCTTCACAACACTAGGGATTCGATAATGGTCATAGGGGATAACGAAGCCACCAGCCCTGCCGGGCCAGGTTCGCCCCTCGCTGAGCAGTTTCTCGGTGCGCTGCAGATCTCCCAGGAGACCACGCGCCAGTTTGTCAGCGCCTGGTTCGACGGCGCCAGCGAATTCTTCAACAAGCTGACCGAGATGGTCCAGCTGCCCCAGCCCGTTGCCATTCCTGCGCCCGCGGACCTGTTCAAGTTTGCCCAAGAGCTCCATAGCTCCCAACAGGCGTTCTTTGACGGTTTGGTGGCTAAGTCGGATCCCGCCTCGTTTCTCGGGTCACTGCAAGCGGCCCAAGCGGCGCTGTTGCAAAAGCCGGCCGAAGTCGCGGCCGCGAACGCCCGGCTCTCGATTGGCTTGGACGCCGCGGTGCGCGCCACTGCCCAGTGCGCCAGCGGGGNNCAGCAGTACCTGCTCGGTTGTCAGTACGTCAGTGAGCTCTTGGACGCGGCGCAACTCGAAGAGGGCCCAGACGCCAAGGCCCGCTTCGCGGCGAAGTTCATCCTCGACGCGCTGGCCCCGACGAATACCTTGCTGGGCAATCCGGTGGCGCTGCGCGAAGCCTTCGAGACTGGCGGCGAGAGCCTGGTGCGTGGCGCGAAGAACATGCTCGAGGACTTGAGCCAGAACGGGGGTTGGCCCTCGCAGGTTGACAGCTCGGGCTTTGAACTCGGGGTCAACATGGCCGCGACGCCCGGGGCCGTGGTGTATCGAAACGAACTGATAGAGCTGATCCAGTACTCGCCCCAGAGTGAGCAGGTCTACGCCGTGCCGCTGCTGTTCTGTCCGCCGTGGATCAACAAGTACTACATCATGGACTTAGCGCCGGGCAAGAGCCTGATCGAATGGTCCGTGCAACACGGCCACACCTGTTTCGCCATCAGTTACAAGAACCCCGATTCGAGCATGCGTGAACTCGATCTCGAGGACTACTTGCGACGGGGTCTGCTCGACGCCGTGGGTGTCATTCGCGAGATCACCGGCGCCGAGTCGGTCAACACCGTCTCACTCTGTCTCGGGGGCACCTTGAGCGCGATCGGTCTGGCTTACGACGCCTCGCTCGGCGATCACTCGATCAAATCGGCCACGCTCCTTAATACCAATACCGACTTCAGCGTGCCCGGAGTGCTGGGCCTGTTCACTGACGAGTCCACGATCGCCAGTCTCGAAGAGCAGATGGCGAAGGACGGGTACCTCGAAGCCGACACCATGGCGCACGTGTTCGACACGTTGCGCGCGAATGACCTGGTCTTTCAGTACGTCGGCAACAACTGGCTGCTCGGCAAACAGCCGGCCGCCTTTGACCTTTTGGTGTGGAACAACGACAGCACGCGAATGCCGGCCAAGATGCATTCGCAGTATCTGCGCTCGTTCTATCTCAACAATGAGTTCGCCCGCGGAGAGTTCGAGATCGACGGGCGCAAGCTCGACCCTAAGAAGGTCGAGCTCGACACCTACGTAGTCTCGGCGATCAACGATCACATCGTGCCGTGGGCGTCGGGTTACAAGACCGCACAGATGTTCACCGGTCCCAACCGCTTCGTGCTCAGCTCATCGGGACACATTGCCGGCGTTGTCAACCCCCCGAGCCCCAAAGCCACGTACTGGACCAACGACGCACGCCCCGCCGACGCCCAGGCCTGGCAAGACGGGGCGACGTTGGTACAAGACACGTGGTGGAACGATTGGACCGAGTGGATCGGCGCTCGAGGCGGCGCCAAGGTGACCCCGCCGTCGCGACTCGGCAACGAACACCATCCTGCTCTGGAAGCGGCGCCCGGCAGCTACGTGCGTGTTCGCGCTTGAGTAACGCCCCCCAACAGTCCTACGATGCGCCGCTGCGATGGGTTCGCGGACATCTAGTCAACCTGCGCGTGCAAGGCCACGGGGAACCCTTGTTGCTCCTGAACGGACTTACCCGCCCGCTCGAGAGTTGGGACCCGTTCATTCACGCTTTAGGTGACCGAACCATCGTCAGCTTCGATGCTCCCGGGGTCGGACAGAGTCCCTCACCTGTCCTGCCCTTGTCGATAGCCCAACTGGCTGAGCTGGCGGTCTCGGTGCTCGACGACGTTGGCCTGGACCAGGTCGACGTTCTGGGGTTCTCACACGGGGGCGCCGTCGCTCAGCAGTTTGCGTTTCAATACCCCTCGAGAGTTCGCCGCCTGGTGCTGGTGGCCACATCGTGCGGCGCGGGCGCGACCCTCAATGGCTGGAGCACGTTCGATGGATTAGGCGCGGCGTCTACGTTCGACCGCTCCCAAGCGACGTCGGCGATGTGGCGCACCATGGCCATCTCCGCCTGGTCGAGCATTCCGTTTCTCGGTGCCATTGCGGCGCCGACCCTCGTGGTCTGTGGGATCAATGACCGAGTGGCGCCCATCGCTAACAGTCGCTCGCTGTGCGCACGGATCCCCGGCGCCACGTTGATCGTCGTACCCGACGGTCACGACTTGCAGCGGCCCGAGCCCGCAACGGAACTGGCGCGCGTCGTCGACACGTTCCTCGGCCGCGCCGTCGCCGAGCCCCCCACTTCGACGATCACGCCGATTCGACCAATCGCCACGACCAGTGCAAATACTCAACGTAGTGGGAGATAATCATGGATGAACTTCGCTTTGACGGGCGAGTCGCGATCATTACCGGCGCCGGCGGCGGTTTGGGGCGCTCGCACGCGCTCGCCCTCGCGGCGAGGGGAGCGAGCGTGCTCGTGAATGACCTCGGCGGGGCACTCGACGGCAGCGGATCGTCCACGTCGGCCGCCGAGCAGGTCGTCGAAGAGATCGTCGCCCTCGGCGGCGTCGCGTCGCCCAATCACGACAGTGTTGCCACCGCGTTAGGGGGCGAAGCGATCGTGCAGAGCGCGCTGGACGCCGCCATGATCGACCAGGTGATCGACGTGCACCTCAAAGGTGCCCTCTACGTCTGTCAACCGGCGTTTCGTCTCATGCGCGCCCAGGGATACGGTCGTGTCGTCAACACGTCGTCGGCGTCGGGCCTCTTTGGCAACTTCGGCCAAGCCAACTACGGCGCGGCCAAGGCCGGTCTGGCCGGGTTGACGCGCGTACTCGCCCTCGAGGGCGCCGAGCACGGCATCAAGGTCAACGCGATCGCCCCGATTGCCTTGACCCGAATGACCGAGGGCATCCTCGGCGATCTCGCGCCCAAAGTCTCGACCGACTCGGTCAGTCCGCTCGTGGTCTACCTCGCCAGTGACGAGTGCGCGGTGAATGGCAATATCTATTCGGTCGCGGGCGGGCGGGTTGCCCGGATATTCGTGGGCGAGACCCACGGCGTCGTGTTCGCCGAGAACACCCCCGAAGCCATCCGCGCGTCACTGCAACTCATCGACGAACTCGACGTGACACGATTCCACGAGCCGTCGTCGCTCGACAGTGAGACGATCACGATCGCCAAGGCCCTGTCGGAGGCGTCGTAGTCCCACTGTTTTCGCGACGATCTTTGATGGTGCTTGCGAACTACTCGCGGGGCTGCGTCGAGCCCGAGTCGAGGGCAACTTAAGAAAACACCCCCACTTGGTCCCTCGCGCGCGAGATGGATAGGGTGACCAGGGGAGGGTGATTCGAATGAGTGAACAAAAGGTAGCGGTAGTAACGGGCGGGACCCGGGGAATCGGTCGCGCGATCACGCTGGCCCTGGCCGAGGGCGGCGCGCACGTCTGTGCGGGGTATCTCTCCAACGGCGACGCCGCCGAGGTGATGCGAAAAGCGGCCGTCGCCCAGGGACTGTCGATCAGCGTTCACCAAATGGACGTGGGCAATCCCCAAGACTGCGTGCGCTTCATTGACGAGGTGATTGGCACCTACGGCAACGTCGACTATCTCATCAACAACGCCGGGATCAATATTGACCGCACGGTGCGGCGCATGACCATCGAGGAGTGGCACGGTGTCATGCGCATCAATATCTCGGGGTGCTTTTACATGGTCAAAGCCGTCATCGAGCACATGATCGCGCGAGGCTCCGGACGGATCGTCAATATCAGTTCGATCATCGGTGAGACGGGCAACGTCGGTCAGGCCAACTACGCCACCGCCAAGTCGGGCATGCACGGCCTGACCAAGACCCTCGCGCTCGAGTTGGCCGGCAAGGGCATCACGGTGAACTGCATCGCGCCAGGTTTCATTTCTACCGACATGATGGCCTCGGTACCCGAGAAGATCCTCGAGAAAATCGTGGCGCGTATTCCAGTGGGTCGCCTCGGGGATCCCGCCGAGGTGGCCTACGCGGTGACCTGTCTGCTCGACGACCAAGCGGCGTATATCACCGGAGCCGTCATCCCCGTCAACGGCGGACTCGATATGTGACCGGTACGCTTCGAAGATGTTCGAAATATCCAACGAACGCTTCGAGGAGCTCGCGACCGAGGCGCTCTCTTCACTGCCGGCCGAGCTGTCATCACAGATAGAGAACTTGGCGGTCATCGTTGAAGACGAGGCCGCGGGCCGTTCACTCTTTGGACTGTACGAAGGCATTCCTCTGACTCGGCGTGGGCCACTCAGTTATAACGCCGTGCTGCCGGACCGGATCACTCTCTATCAAAAGACCATCTGTTCACGTTGCACCAGTGAAGAAGAAGTGAAGGCCCAAATTCGAAAGACCGTTATCCACGAAGTCGCGCACCACTTTGGGATCAGCGACCCCCGTCTGGAGGAGCTGGGTTGGGCTTAGCCTCGTTCACACCAAGCGCCACGCGTTCGCCACGGGAGCACTCGTGAGCACGCGTAGCGAACTGCAGTTCTCCGACGAACGTGGCGACGCCATTCGCGCTGTTGAATCGATCGCGTCGGGCCGGGGATGGTGCAACGTCGTGCCGGGAGTGGTGGACGACGTCGCAGATCTCAAGGTGAATGTTTTTGGACTGTGGGTGAATAAGGGTGTCGCCGTGGCGTCCCTTGTCACGTCGGCGCCTCGCCACGGAGAGGCACTGGCGTCCTCACTCGGTGTCTTGCACTCAAGGGGTCGTCTCAGCGCCGAGCGCATCACGATGCTCCTCGGCGGCGCTCCGTATTCGGTGCGCCAGAATCACAGCCAGCGCGGACTGTTGCTCGACGTTCCGGCCGATACGCCGGCGGCCAAAGTGCTCGAGGTCATGTGCACGTTCACCTCGTCACTGTGCGATTACGAGATGACCGGGAGTTGGCGACTGGATCTCTACCTGCGCTGACAGTGACCGCGTGCGTCCCGCCCCTTGGCCAGCAGCCGTCAACGTGACGATCCAAGTCGGTGAGTCTCTGCGCCAAAGTCAATTTTTCATCAAATCTTCAAGTTCACTCTGCGATTCATATGACGACTGGTTCGAAGTCATGCCTGGCGGCGAGTCACGCCACTGCGTTTTCGTTCTGACCAGGAATTGTGTCGATGCGAGAAGTAATCTGACAATGAACCGGGGAGAGCCTATGGTCGATTCGCGGGTACGACGTAGTGCCGCGTTACCCATGTCGGTTCGTGCACTCAGAAAGTTTGGGCGCGACACGTGGTGGCGTTGAGTCCGCGACCTGCGGACGTGAAGGTGCGCGACTCGAACGTAACGAGCGTACGGACTGACCACTTCTGTCGTGGCGACCGGGCCCGACCCGACAACGCACTTCGCAGCGAAAGTTCGTCCCCCCGGTGTGGCGTGACTGCGCTCGAGACCCGCTTCGCTCCTCTGCAGTGCACTGCGTACGAGTGGGCTAGACGCCTGAAGTCTTTCAGGCGTAGATCATGTCGAGACCGACGACCACGCGGCGCGTAGACGCCAAAGTCCTGTCGAGGCAGAGGAAAAAATTTTCTCTATGGTCTCGTACGGTGATCGTGAGCGTGCAGGCGCTCTTCTTGTTCAGCGCGGCCATCGTGGTTTGGACTCCGGGCGTGGCGTACGCCGTGGGCAACAAACTCGTCTTCACGACTCAGCCCACCGGGGCGACCGACGGGATTGCGTGGACGGGCCAGCCGATCGTGACGTTGGAGACTTCGGTGGGCGCCACCGTGACTTCGGACTCCTCGACGCAAGTCACGCTCGCGATCTCGACCCAGCCGGGTGGTGGGGGCACTCTAACGTGCACGACGAACCCAGTGACCGCCGTCGCAGGCATCGTTAATTTTTTGAATGCCGGCTGTGAGTTGACGGGGGCGATCGGGAACTACAAAATCTCGGCGACGGCGACGTCGGGTGGAACTTATACGAGTGCGATAAGTGCGGTGCTGACCCTTGGTATTGGTGCCGCGAGTCAACTCATTTTCGACGCTGAGCCCGGCGCAGGCACGATCGGCGCGACGCTCGTCGCGGCGCCCAAGGTGTGGGTCGAAGACGTAGGTGGCAATGTCGAGACGACCTCGTCTGATCAAATACAACTATCCATCGCTACGCAGCCGACTAGTGGCGCGAGTGTGACGTGCACCACGAATCCTCAGAACGCGGCGAGCGGAAAGACCACTTTTGCTGGATGCAAAATTGCAGGAGCGACGGGAAGTTACACACTCCTGGCAACCGACGAAACATTGAATACCGTTTCGACGGCAACGTCGGACCCTTTCACCTTGGGCGTCGGGGTCGCGAACCAACTCGCCTTCGTAGCACAGCCCAGTGGCGCGGTCGACGGAGTCACCTTTAGCCCTGATCTGAAAGTCGCGGTCGAGGACATTGGTGGCAATTTGGTGTCCACTTCGGTCGCGTCGATCACACTCGCGATTTCGACCCAGCCCGCGTCCGGCGCGGTTCTCGCATGTGCGTCGAATCCCGTGGCGGCTGTCGCCGGTGTCGCGGACTTCTCGGGCTGTTCGATTAGTGGCGCCACCGGCAACTACGTCGTGGCTGCCTCCTCTGGTGCCCTGACGGTCGGCGACAGCACCGCGATCACGATCTCGCTGGCCGCGGCCAGCAAACTCGCCTTCTCGACGCCGCCGGGCGGGGGCGTCGACGGACTGACCCTCAGCACGTCGCCGGTCGTCCAGGTCCAGGACGTCGGGGGCAACGTCGTCTCGAGTTCGGCGCTGGTGACCTTGGCGATCAACAGCGCGCCCGTGGGCGGGGGCGTCCTCGCCTGTGCCAACAACGTCGTCACCGCGCTGGCCGGGGTGGCGACCTTTAGCAACTGCGTGCTCACCGGCGTGATCGGTTCTTACACCTTGATCGCGAGCTCGCCGGGACTGAGTTCGGTGACGAGCGCGGCGATCACCTTGACGATCGGCGCCGCGAGTCAACTGGTCTTTCAGACCCAGCCGGCCGGCACCACCGATGGCAAGATCTGGACGACTCAGCCCAGCGTGTGGGTGGAGGACGTGGGCGGCAACGTTCTCACCGCCTCGTCGGCGTCGATCGATCTCACCATCGCCACCCAGCCGGCTATCGGCGCGAGTCTCGCCTGCACCACGAACCCACTAAACGCCGCGAGCGGCAAAGCCACCTTCGCCGGCTGCGCCATCACCGGCACGGTGGGCAACTACTCGATCACCGCCACCGACGCCGCGGACTCGCTCAGCGTCACCAGCGTGACCTTCACGTTGTTGATCAACACTGCTTCGAAGCTGGTCTTGCTCAGCCAACCCACTGGCGCCGTCGATGGGACCACCTTCAGCCCCGACCCCGTGGTCGCCCTGGAAGACGTTGGCGGCAACATCGAGACCGCGACCTCGAATGGCTCGGTGACCCTGGCGATCAACACCCAACCGGGCGCCGGCACTCTCACCTGTGACGCCCTTGTGGTGGCCGTCGCAGCGGGCGAGGCGGACTTCACCAACTGTGAGATCACCGGCACGGTGGGCGACTACACGCTGAAAGCGACGCGGGCTGGAGTGACCAGCGTGATCAGCACCGCGATCACCATC
>PKWA01000098.1 GCA_003131665.1 Acidimicrobiaceae bacterium | reverse complement strand
GAGGCCGCCCGGGCGGCGGCAGCCCACAGCCAGGTGGTGGCCATCACCCAGGCCGGAGAGGACCTGAACCTCCCCGAACCCGTCGACCTCGCCTTTTGCCGCTTCTTGTTGCTCCACGTGGTGGATCCCTCAGCGGTGCTGGCCCGCATGGCCGCCGCCGTGCGGCCCGGCGGTTGGGTCGTGGCCCAAGAGCCGATCACTTCAGCCGGACGGGTGGGCGGGCTTCCCCTCTCGATGCCCGACGCCGCGCACCCCGACGTCGGGGCCCGGCTCCCGGCCCTCGTGCGCGAGGCTGGACTCGAGATCGTCGACGCCTGGGCCGAGGCGCAGGCCGGCGTCGGACCGGGACCGGTCAGCACCTATCTCGCCAGCCTGACCGGCGTCGACCCCGGCGACGACCCGGTGGTACTCCCGCCCCTAGTTACCGTGCTCGGGCGGAAAAAGCACGGGGACTAGGGTCCCGTTCATGACGCACTCCTCCCCCGATCTGGGCGCGGCAACCGCCGCCGTTGCCCTCGCCGAAGGTGCCCTCGATCAGGCGATCAGGAACCTCGGAGACACCGGTGGTATCGATGCCAACCAAGTGGTCGCCTACGACATCGCCCACGCCGCGGCGGCCACCGCGACCGCCAGGGCAACCCTCGACTACGGCGCGCACGGCGAGGTCGAGGCCCAGATCGCCTGTGCGTTTGTGGCCGACGCCCTCGGCGACCTGGTTGGCCGGCTCATCGGGCGAGAGACCCAATGGGGGATCGAGGCGGTGCAGCTGGCGCCCGCCGGCAAGTTCTTGAACACCTACCGGGCCCCGGACTTTTTGGCCGAACTCTGCGGCAAACAGGGGCCCCGGCATCTGGGCGAGGATTTCGAGCTGGTACGCGAGACCTTCCATCGCTTCGCTGAGGACAAGGTTCGTCCCCAGGCCGAGCACGTCCATCGCACCAACGCCGACATCCCCGAGGAGATCATCAGCGGGCTGGCCGAACTGGGCGGCTTCGGGCTGTCGGTCCCCGAGGCCTATGAGGGCTTCGCCACCGGAGGTGAGAGCGACTATCTCGGAATGGTGGTGGCCACTGAAGAACTCAGCTGGGGATCTCTCGGCATAGGCGGCTCCCTCATCACCCGCCCCGAGATCCTGACCCGGGCCCTCGTGTACGGGGGCACCGAAGAGCAAAAACGCCGGTGGCTGCCGAAGTTGGCAAGCGCCGAAGTGCTCGCCGCCGTCGCCGTCACCGAACCGGACTTCGGCTCGGACGTGGCCGGCATCATGACGTCGGCGACGCGGGCCGCGGGCGGCTGGCGGATCAACGGGGTCAAGACCTGGTGCACTTTCGCCGCTCGGGCCGATGTGCTGATGCTGTTGGCCCGGACCGATCCCGACCGCTCCTTGGCCCACCGGGGCCTGTCGCTGTTCGTCGTCGAGAAGCCCGAGGGAGACGGCAGGGGGTTCGTCTTCACCCAAGACCCCCTGGAGGGGACCGGCGGTGAGCCCGGGCGTCTCGAGGGCCGGCCCATCGACACCATTGGGTATCGGGGCATGCACAGCTACGAACTGGCCTTCGAGAACTGGTTCGTCCCCGACGCAAACCTGGTCGGTGGCGAGGAAGGAGTCGGGAAGGGGTTCTATCTCCAGATGCAGGGCTTCGAGAACGGTCGGCTCCAGACCGCGGCCCGGGCCCTCGGGGTAATGCAGGCGGCCTATGAGGCGGCCTACGACTACGCCATGAACCGCAACGTCTTCGGCGCACCCATCCTCGACTACCAGCTCACCCGGGCCAATTTGACCAAGATGGCCGTCATCATCCAAGCCACTCGCCAGTTCAGCTACCAGGTGGCCCGATTGATGGCCAACGGCGAAGGCGCCCTCGAGGCCTCGATGGTGAAGGCCTACGTCTGCCGAGCCGCCGAGTGGGTGACCCGCGAGGCCGTGCAGATCCACGGCGGCATGGGGTATGCGGAGGAGTACGCCGTCAGTCGCTACTTCGTCGACGCCCGTGTGTTGTCGATCTTCGAAGGGGCGGATGAGACCTTGGCCTTGAAGGTGGTGGCCCGCCGGCTGGTCGAGCAGGCGGGCTGAGAGCACGGGGCGCCCCTGTGACGGCGACCGTCAGCCTTTCGAGCGGGTCCGGCCGGCGCGCGTACCGCGTGTCACGAACTTGGTGGCCATCTTGCGACTGGCCTCGTCGATCATCTCGTCACCGAACATCACGGCACCCTTGCGGTCGCCCTCGGTGGCCTGCTGGTAGGCGTCGAGGATGGCCCACGCCCGGTCGAACTGCTCCTGGGTGGGTGAGTAGAGCTCGTTGAGCACCGTCACCTGGTCGGGGGTGAGTGCCCACTTGCCGTCGTAGCCGAGGACCCTGGTGCGCTGAGAGAAGTCGCGCAGGCCCTCCATGTCCTTCACCCTGAGATACGGGCCGTCGATGACCTGCAGTCCGTTGGCCCGGCCCGCCATCAAGATGCGAGAGAAGACGTAGTTGAAGTGGTCGCCGGGATACTCGGGGATCTGGACGCCCCCGGTCAGCACCGGCATCTCCATGGAGGCGGCGAAGTCGGCCGGCCCGAAGATGATCGTCTCCAGTCGTGGAGAGGCCGCACAGATCTCGTCGACGTTGATGAGGCCCCGGGTGGTCTCGATCTGGGCCTCGATCCCGATGTGGCCCACAGGCAGACCGCTGCGCTTCTCCACCTGGGTCAGTAGCAGGTCGAGGGCCACGACCTCGGCCGCCGACTGCACCTTGGGCAGCATGAGCTCGTCGAGTCGCTCGCCGGCGTTGCCCACCACTTCGATGACGTCGCCGTAGGTCCACGGGGTATCCCAGGCGTTGAGGCGCACGCACAAGACACGCTCGTCCCACGCCAACGTGCGAATGGCGTTCACGACCTTGGCCCGGGCGTTCACTTTCTCCTTGGGCGCCACCGAGTCCTCTAGGTCGAGAAACGAGAAGTCCGCGGTGACCGTGGGAGCTTTGGCGAGGAAACGATCAGAGGATCCCGGCGTCGAGAGACACGAACGACGTGGGAGGTTTTTCGAGCGCTGGGACATGTCGCCGAGCCTATTCCTGAGCCACGCCAGGTCCCGTATTTCATAGTGAGTTTTCCTCCGACGAACCTCGACATGGCCGTCGTCATCAGGAACTTCAGAGGACCGCCCGCCATTTCAGGCGACTTTGAGGAGGCGTAGCAACTAGCCTGGACAAGTGACTGACGTCGAGCACCAAGTGCTTTCGGCGCTACGGCCTCCGAGGGAACTTAAGCCGTTCCGGTGGATTCTTTCCATTTTGGCTGTTGTCGCAGTGTGCTTCAGCGCTGTGGCTGTTTCGCCACGTTCGGCGGGTGCTTCGAATCTGGCGAACGACCGGGCCACTGCCGCGACCCTCCTGAGCCAGATCAATCGGATCAACGCCCAGGTCGACCTGCTGGGCCAAAAGTACGACGAGGCCCAAATCAAGCTCCACAAGTACAACAACGAGATCAAGAACACCAAGGCCACGGTGTTGGCCATCGAGCAGAACGTGGCCAAGGGCAACGTCCAACTGCGCCGGGACGTCATCTTCGCCTACGTCACCAGCGGCGCCACCGAGGGCAATAATCCCCTCTTTTTGAAGAACGCCACCAAACTGGGCGCCACCAACGTCTACACCCAACTCGCCGAAGGCAACATCCACACCACCATCGCGAGCTTGAAGAACGACCGGATCGAACTGACTCAAGAGCGTGGTCTCTTGAACGCCGAGGACGCGAACGCGCGCGCGGTCACCAGGGACGCCGCTAAGTCGTTTCACAAGTCCAAGATCCTGCAGAGTTCGCTCCATCAAACCCTCGCTCAGGTGACGGGCCAGATCGCGCTCTTCGTCGACCAGGCCGAAGCGGCGGCGGCGGCTAAGTCGGCGGGCACCCTCTCCAGCGCCCGACCGATTGCCGGTTTTCCCGCGCCGCCACCGGACTCGAGAGCGAATATCGCCATTCGAGCCGCCCTGAGTTTCATTGGCACGCCCTACGTCTGGGGTGGCGCCAGTCGCTCCGGGGTCGACTGTTCGGGTCTGGTGATGCTGGCCTACGACGCGGCGGGGATCTACTTACCCCACTACTCAGGCGGTCAGTGGGACGACACCACCCGGGTCCCGCTCTATGACATCGAGCCCGGCGACCTCCTCTTTTACGGCTACAACGGGGACGAGCACGTGGCGATGTACGTCGGACACGGTCAAATGATTGAGGCCGAAGAGACCGGGACGCTCGTGCACGTCGTGCCGGTTCGACTCGGCTACGGCTTCGCGGGTGTCGGTCGCCCGCGGGCGTAAGCGTGTCGGGCGTTCCCACTTCGTTTCACCTCGGTCCGCTGATCTTTCACACCTACGGCTTTGGTCTGGCGATCGCGGTCTACACCGCGTACCTCTACGCGCGGCGTCGACTCATTCGCGCGGGCGTGAGCGTCGATCCATTCGCTCGCTTGACGATCTGGCTGCTGTTGAGCGGCCTCGCGGGCGCACGCCTCGCGAACATTGCGACGAACTGGCACTACTACCGAGGACATCCCGGACGCTGGCTCGCGATTTGGCAGGGCGGCCTCGCTAGTTTTGGCGGCATCGCGGCGGCCCTCGTGGTGGGATTAATTCTCCAGCGTCGTTGGTGGCCCGGTACACCTCTTGCTCAGTTCACCGACGCGTTGGTACCGGCCCTCATTGCCGGCTGGGCGCTCGGTCGTGTACTCGGACCGCAGTTCATGGTGAGCGGCGGAGGACATCTCACCCACCAATGGTTCGGTCTGCACTACGCCGGCCAGGCGGGAAAGCGAGTCCCGGTGCCGCTCATCCAAGGGGCCGAGGATGGATTGCTGTGGCTCGCTCTCCTTGGACTTGAGCACTTCCGACGAGGGCGAGCGTTGGGCGTCGTCACGGCAGCGGGGATGATCGTGTGGGGCCTCGTTCGGGCGCTTGACGAACGGCTCTTGCTGGGCCAGGAGTCGCACAGCGGTTCCATTGGCGTTCAGATCGCCGGCGTGGTCTTGGCCGTGGCGGGCGTCGTGACCTTAATTGTTCACTGGCCCGCTCGCACGACGCACGACCGCGACGCGTCCCCCAAAGTGCAAGGTTCCTCGGCGCCGCCGACGTAACCGCGCTGTTTCTTAGGCGAGGGTGTTCCACTCGGGTGTCGTGAGACGTCCCAGTTGGTGAAGAGGGTCGCCGGATGTATACGCCACGACCATTCGCTCGCCGTCGATGAAGGAGAGGTGGTCAAGACCGACCCGACGCCAGGGCTGAAAGAGCTCGCGCGTCGACGACGAATTGGAGTAGATCGGGCGCACGAGAAGTTCTTCGTTCGCGCCCGCAATCACCAGGACGGGTCGGTCCTTCGACGACATTTCGGGTTGTGCGGGATCGTGTCCGTCGAAGGCGACGTCCAACAGGAGTACCACTCCCACCAAAGGATGAGCGGCGTCGAATCGGGCTAACTCCAAGGGCGTCAACTTCACGCGGCGTCGCGCGGGCTCGGCGGGTGCGCCATGGCCCGCCACGGCCTTCGCGCTGAGGTCGGCTCGAGGTGGCGCGCCGCTCTTCGGCTTCGTCGCTCGCGCGGCTCGCATGGTTGAAACCGGCTTTCGACGACGTTTCTCCTCTTCTCGTCGGAACCGGCGTTGTTCTCGCACTTCGGGAGTGACTGCGTGAGGTGGCGCCAAGACCGAGGGCGCGTCCACCTCTGCGAGCGCCGGCAACGCCAACTCCGCACGCCCCTCGAAGAGTTGACGACAAGAGGGCGCGGCCGGGAACGACTCGCCGATGGCGTACGCCAGCACGGCGACCACGTCGTCGAGCGACGAGCCCGACGCGACGAGCTGATCGACGGCGCGCTCGAGTTGTTCGAAAGTAGGACTTTCTACGTGATCGCCGAGATACTCAACGATCTTTTCCAACGGAGCGAGGGCGAGCACTTCGAGCAGGCTCTTCAGCGCGGCCAGCGGGGCCGCGGTGGCGAACGCTCCCACGTCTCGACGCTGTTGGAGTTGTCGAAGGGGCACACCGACGACCGGACTGACCTTCGCGTGGGCTCGTAGATCAAGCGTGTCGACCCCACGTAGCGTGAACGCGGAATCCATTCTCAAAAAGGCGCGACGAACCATCATGTTGTCGCTGTTCGACGCGTCGGTCACCAAGACTTATTTCAGTAAGTGCTTGGCGACGACGACTCGCTGGACCTGGTTGGTACCTTCGTAGATTTGCGTGTTCTGGTAGAACCGTCCGCCTCGACCGCTGAGTGAGTATTTGTCCGGAAATTCGTCCACTGCGTCCACTGAGTCATGGGCAGTTCTTTCGAATTGTAGGGATGAAGTAGGGATGAGATGCTGCAAGTTTACATTGGAGAACCGATTCCGTGGAGCAGGCAGTAACTAATCACTGGCCGCTACGCCCAGAAGGGTAACTTCGAAGATTGGAGTGGGCGCCAACGCGCACAACATTAAGCACCATCGCTGATCGATCGCGGAGGCGACACCAGATTGGAAAGGTGGACGACGCAACAACTTTGTCGGAGTAACAATGCTGATTAAGCCACATTTCAAACGGACTTTCTTGCGCGTCCAAGTCGTTTGCGCACACCACGGGCACCAAGTCAACGCGCCCCCGTCAATGTTCAATTTCATAGCGGTCGTCACACTGAATCTGTCCGGCACTTCAATGTCAATTCGTTCGCAATTGCGGAGCAGTTCTCACACATAATGATCATCTGATCGGATCTGATGATGAAGCAAATGAAAGTCACAAGATGGCGCTGGGAACGATACGTGGGCGCAGAGGCAATCATTATTGCAAGAAAAAGAGTGAATCGAAGTGATGGGATTATAAGTGCCATCACTGCCCTCTCACACGGCATTCACAATTTCACTCGTAATACTTCTAGTTGACCGCGTAAATCGAGTGACTAAGCCAATGCGCAGGTCAAAGTCTCCGGGCAACCCAGACCAATTCAGTTATATCTCATCGATAAAGCAATGACGGAAGCAGTGATTCGTCTAAACGATCGGAAACCATGCGTGACTTAATCGAGGTCGAGGAAATCGATCGTCTCTTTTCCGAGCATTCGGTTGCAATAAGGCGCTACGCACTTCGAAGACTCAACGATCCAAGCAGCTGTGAAGACGTCGTTTCGGAGACATTTTTTGTCGCATGGCGAAGGATCAGTGAGTTACCGGAACGAAATTGTGAGTTGCGCTGGCTTTACGCCATTGCTTTCCGAATATTATCCAATCAACGCCGCTCAAGAGATCGAAGGGGTCGACTTCGGAAGCGGCTGGCTTTGGAAAGGCCATTGAAATTCGGCGTTGGGAACGATGAATATCCATTCATTGGCGCGGGAAAGATGCGCAGTGCGCTAAATAGACTTCGAACAAGTGATCGCAAACTTCTTGAGTTTGTCTATTGGGAGAAATTGAATTATCGGGACATTGCCGAGATTATCGGCATTAGTGAGAATGCAGTGTGCATAAGAATTTGTCGAGCGAGAAAGAGTCTGAAGTCATATCTTTCTGCGACATTCTTTGAGTCGCCCGATCTGGAACTCTTTGCCGGTGATTTAGATAGCTGAAAGGAAACTCATTCCAGCGCACTACCGGCTTGGTCAACTCTTCAAGGCGCCTTGACAACGTTGGCCCAGACACGATGTTGTATTCGAAACTCTCAACTAAACGTGCAGCAGTCCCTCTAGTTAACTTGATCTTCATTGCGCATTAGTCGTCCAGTATGCACTGCTTACTTAATGCCCTGATTGTTGATTCACGATCACACATGTTGCTTTTCTCCAAGTTCCAGTTTTTACACAGCAAACTCCAAGCGAATGAATCATTATTGCGAAAGGTTTGCTTGAGTCCCGGACACTATGTGATCTGCAGGCGAAGTTAATTCGAGCGTCGCCGCTATAGGAGAGATATGAGACGAAACACACTAAGAGCAATTGGAGTCGCTTCAGTATTGTTTTCACTGGGCGTTTTCACTTCTTCGTCCGCGTTTGCGGATGGATTGACGAGTACAGGATCAACCGCAGTTGTACCGGGTCTTTCCGGATCAACCGTAGTTGTTCCAGGACTTACTGCAACTCCTGACGGATGTCCAGGGGTTTTGGTTTACGAAGAGCCTCTCGAATATGCAGGCAATTCGTACGGCGAGATTGAGTTGTGGTACGACTCGTGCGACCGGGACGTGAAAGCCGTAGCCACTGCAAGTCCCGGACTCACTTTGGGTCAAGAGCTGGAGGCATGCTTGAACATTCAAGGGGATCCAGGAGGTGGGACCTGCGCCTATCTGTTTAACTCGGGATCCTCGGTTTCCACTGGCTGGGAAAGCGACGCAAACATTGAAACTCAAGCATGGGGTTGGCTCGATCTTCCGAACAATGCTGACATTGCTACAGGGCAGACCCTTTATTACTAATACCCCTTCCAGTTTCAAATAGTACAAAAGCTACCGTCGGCCCTCACGGTCCTCACTTCGAGAAAGCCGCGACCNNTGAGGGCCGACGGCAGCCTTCTCTCTGGCATTAGCAAAGTTTCAGAACCGCCCCTTGATTGGGACTCGGAACATCTCAACTTGGCCACGTGATTGAAGTTCCGCTAGGGGATAATCCCCTCTGCATTATCAGCATTTTCGCGGCTCAGTTTGGCCGTTTTCGATCAGCGTTTACAGTTAGTCCGTGTCCCGTCGACTTAGCATTCTGGCGTCAGTGATTCTGCTGCTCTTCGTCGTGGTGGCGGCTCAGTCGGCTAACCTCCAGTTCTTTCGGGCGAAGGCCCTGGACGCGTCGCCACTCAACCCGAGGATCTCCGAGGCTTCGAGCAACGCGCCTCGCGGCAAGGTCTTCGCGGCCGACGGCACGGTTCTCGCCGCGTCGGTGCCGACGGGCCAAGGGGGCAACGTCTACCGGCGGGTCTATCCCCTCGGGTCGCTCACCTCAAGTCTCGTTGGGTTCACCTCGCCGTTCTACGGCAATTGGTATCTCGAAGCGGAGTACAACACCTATCTGTCCTCGCACGCCCAACCGCCGCAAAGTCTGGCCCAAGTGCTCTCGCCGACCAGTGCCGCGGACAACGTGACCTTGACCCTGCAACCCGCGCTGCAGCGTGTCGCCCAGCGCGCCCTGGCCGGAAGAGACGGTGCCGCGGTCGTCTTGGATCCAAAGAACGGCAACATCTTGGCGATGTATTCGAATCCGACGTACAACCCGGTGCCGCTGACCTCGCCGATCGACGCTGTCGCCAAGGTGGCGTGGACGAAGGACAACACCAAGGATGCGGAAGGATTTCCTCCGCTCGGACTCGTGGCCACCGAACAGACCTTCCCACCGGGCTCCACCTTCAAGGTCATTACGACCTCGGCAGTCATCGTGTCCAAGCCCCAACTCTTGACCAAGGTCTACCGCAGCGCCGTCACCATCAGCTTGCCCAACTCCAACAAGACGCTCTCGAACTACGCCTTTGGTAAGTGCGGCGGGACGATCGCCGAGATGTTGCCGCCCTCGTGCGACACCGGCTTCGCTCTCGTCGGTCTTGACGTCGGGGGCACCGACCTGTCGCTCGCGGCCGACAGCTTCGGCTACGACGAAATTCCGCCGATCGACCTACCCGGTGCGGTGGCGAGCAACTTTCCCCCGGCGTCGTTTTTCACATCGAACTTGCCTGGTGTCGCGTACTCGGCGATTGGTCAACAAGACGTTCGAACCAGCGCGTTACAGAACGCGCTCGTCGCCGGCGCGGTCGGTAACCTCGGGGTCATGATGACACCGCACCTGTTGAACTACGTCACGGGACCCGACGGCACGATCATCAAGCGCTACAAGCCCACCGTGTGGAAGACGCCACTCACTCCGGCCCAATCCAGCCAGATCATCCCCTTGATGGTGAACGTCGCGCTTTTCGGTACCGCGGCAGGTTACTTCCCCGCGGCAGATAACGTGGCCGCCAAAACTGGCACCGCCCAGGTCGGCAACAGCGCGAAGAATACCGACGACTGGATGATCGCCTTCGCGCCGGCCAGCGATCCGACGATTGCAGTGGCGGTTGTATTACCATTTCAAGCCACTTCGAAGACCGGCGCATTGGTGGCGGGACCCGTAATGACATGTCTTGTCGAAGGCGCGCTCGCGATCCAAGCCGGCCAGAAGTTCACGATGACCGGCTCGACGTGTCCCTCTTGAAAGACGTAAAGGCAAGTTACGCCTAGTCACCTCGTCGAAACTTTGACAGACCAACGAATACCCTCTTTCTGGGCCGCTGGCGCGCAGCGCCAGGAGGCCCAGCCCGGAGATTGTGAATGAACACTTAATACGACCTTTCGTCGGAGAGGTCACGCTCGCTGGAACCTATTGCAGACACGAACAGTTGAAGAGTGAATGTCAGTTTGACTGAGATCGGTGAAAATCTCTCGAATTCATGAGGATGAATCGCAGTCAAACGGTGCAATTTACGGACCGTTGAGGGGATGCTCAAACGACGAAAAAGTTACGCGCTGAATTCTTCATGGCGCCGCTCGATACGTCGTCAAAGAGTCCACCGTTGTCCACCGCTGTCCAGCACGTACCGAATAGGAGATTCTTAGAAAAATGTTGTTCCATTTGACCCTCCAGAATTGGCTTCTTAAGTAGAGGAGCAATTTTTTCTCCTCTACGAGAGGAGCTGGCGTGACCCGTCAAAAGTCAACCCATGAGTTAGTGAAGGACATACAGCAAGCCGGAGGGTGCTCGCACCCCATCCGCCTGCGGGGGGAGTTCGTGAACCAAGCCACCGGCGAGGTCAACGAGCGACCCTTGTTGGTCGCGTGCAAGGACCGGCGCGCCGTGCTCTGCCCCTCGTGCTCGTACCTCTACAAGGCGGACGCGTGGATCGTGGTCTCGACCGGTCTCATTGGGGGCAAGGGCGTCCCAACGTCGATAAGTGCCCACCCGCGACTATTCCTCACCCTCACGGCCCCCTCGTTCGGCCCGGTGCACGCGCGAAGGGCAGACGGATCGTGTCAACCCGGTCGACTGCGTTACTGCGGACACGGCCGTTCACTGGTGTGTTCACGTCGCCACGACGACGCCGACCCGGCGATTGGCAGCCCCCTCTGCGACGTCTGTTATCACTACGGCGACGCCGTGCTCTGGAACGCCGAGTCCTCCCGACTGTGGAATAGGACCTTCGAACAGATTCGACGTCGCCTGGCCATCGCCCTCGGTGTCTCCTATGAAGAGCTCGCCCAGCAGGTCCGACTCAACTACCTCAAGGTCGCCGAATTTCAACGTCGTGGTCTCGCGCACTTCCACGTGGTCCTTCGCGCGGACGGACCCGGTGCACCGTTCAGCCCTCCCCCGCCAGATCTCACCGCGCAACGTCTCGCCGGCATTATTGAAAGCGTGGTGAAGGACTTCTCCATCACTGGACCCCGAGGGACCGTGTCGTGGGGCCAACAGTTCCACCTGGCCGACGCCTCGACGCTCAGTCGCGACGATCTGCGCATCGCGGCCTACCTCGCAAAGTACGCCACGAAGTCTGCCGACGGCTCAATGGACTTCGCGCAGAGATTTCGCTCTCGTAGCGAGATCCTCAACATCAACGCCCCTGCGCATCTCCGACAACTCGCCCTCACCGCCTGGGATCTCGCGCAAGACCCCTCGCTCGTGCACTTGAACACCCGAGGGCACGCGCATGCTTTCGGATTCCGGGGGCAACTGATCACCAAGTCTCGCCACTACTCCACGAGGTTTCAGGACCTGCGAGCGGCCCGCGCGGCGCACATGAAAGCGCCTCACTCCGACGACCCCGTCGCGGGCTCGTTCAGTTACGACGGCCAGGGCTACGACGACCCGCGCGCCGCCACGATCGCCGAGTTCCTGCACCAACTCACGCTCGAAGCGCGCAGGGATGCCAAGGGCGACGGCGCGAATGCGCAAGGGAGTCCGTCATGAATGACATTGAGCAAATCCCAAGAGCACTCATCAGCGTGAGCGAGGCGGCTCGAGTCATCGGCGTCTCACGCTCATTCGCGTACGAGCTCGTCGCGTCTGGACTCCTGTCCTCGGTTCGATTAGGTCGGCGGGTCCTCGTACCCGTCTCGGCCATCGATGATCTCGTCGCTCGGAGTCGCGTTGATGAGTGATTCCAGCGGTCTGGGGTTATCAAGGACGTGGCTGAGCGTGTGGGCAATAGGCGCGTCGGCGGCTTCCACCGCGTGCGCGTAGGTTCGCAAGGTCATCGACGGGTTCGCGTGGCCCAAACGATTGGCCACGGTCCTGATGTCGTGACCTCCCACGATCGACGTCGTCGCCGACCAGTGCCGAAGGTCGTGCAGCCGCCACCTCACGTCGACGCCAGCTTTGTCGCGAGCTCGGCGCCACCAGGCCGTGACGCGCTGGGGATTGACCGGTTCGGACCGAGAAGAAAGTATCCACGGCGCTCCAGCACCAAATTCAGCTTTGAGTGAATCCAAAAGATCGATTGAGACGGCGTCAAGTGAGACCACTCGTCGGTTCGCCGTTTTCGTCGGGTCGTCGCGCAAGGTCGGTCTCCGGGACCCGTCACCGCTGCGGAGAATGGCGATACTCGAGTCAATGACCAAGCGTCCGGCGTGGAGTTCCTCCCAACGAAGAGCGGCCAACTCTGACCGGCGCGCTCCGGTCATCGCCGCAAGCCGCAAGGCAATCGACGCTTGGGGCTCGATCCGCCCCGCCGCGACAAGGGATGACGCGCTCGTGAGCACCGCACGCACTTCGTCGTCGCTAAGGGTCCCCCGGGGTTGAGACTTACGCCTCCCGAGTCGGGCCGCCGCAACGACGTTCGTCGGGACCCACCCCCACCGCACGGCGAGCGTCATCGCCGCGCGCAGCACGAGATGCCGATTTCTGATACCGGCTTCGCCTAGGCCCTTTCGCTCGAGGCGCGCGTGCCACTGGTCGACGTCCACTGCAGTGAGCCTCGTCAACAAAATAGATGAGATGCGATCGGACTTGACCAGTCGGATCCGACTGAGTTGGTTTTCCGCGGTCGAGGGCGCCCAGGATGCCTTCGCATTATCAGCCCACAGGTCGAGCATCTCGGACACGGAAACGCGCGCCACGGTGGCCGTGGGCGCTCTGACCGTCATCTCCGCAGCGAGGCGCTGCGCGTCCTTCTTTGTCCCACGCACGGTTCGGCTCAGCTGGACCGGTCGACCCTTCTGGTCTCGGCCCACGAAGGAGCGAATCTCCCAAACGCCAGGGTGCCGTTCACGGATAGTAGCCATGTCGCCCAACGGTCGATTTGTAGGGACAAAGTAGGGATGAAATCCAAATTCTCGCCTGTCGGCGATGGGAATAATCCCAGGAATTATTACTTGAGCAGGTGTTTCGCCACCACGACCCGTTGTACTTGGTTGGTGCCCTCGTAGATTTGCGTGATTTTGGCGTCGCGCATGAATCGCTCCACCGGAAAGTCCTTGGTGAAGCCGTACCCCCCTAACAACTGCACGGCGTCGGTGGTGACGCTCATCGCGGTGTCCGAAGCGAACGACTTCGCTGAGGCGCCTAAGTAACTCAAGGTGTGCTCGGGATCGCCTTGGTCGATGGTGGCGCACGCGCGATACACCAGCGCACGAGCCGCTTCGGTGTGAATGGCCATGTCGGCCAGCATGAAGCGAAGGCCTTGGAGTTCGCTGATGGGTTTACCGAAGGCGTGACGGCCCTTCATGTACTGACCGGCAAAGTCAATGGCGCCCTGGGCGATGCCGACCGCTTGGGCGCCGATGGTGGGACGGGAGCGATCCAGCGTGTGCATCGCGATCTTGAAGCCGTCGCCCTCTTTGCCAATGCGATGCGAGGCGGGCACGCGCACGTCGTTAAAGACCACTTCACCGGTGGGTGACGCGCGAAGCCCCAACTTATCTTCGTGTTTGGGGAACTCGACGCCCGGCCCTTTCTCCACGAGGAAACAACTGATCCCCCGGCTTCCGCCGGCGGTGTTGGTCTTGGCGAAGACGGTGTAGGTCTCGGAGACGCCCGCGTTGGTGATCCAATACTTCGAGCCGTTCAAGATGTAGTCGTCGCCGTCTCGCTCCGCGCGACAGCGCATCGACGCCACGTCCGAACCGGCGTCGGCCTCGGAGAGGCAGTAGCTCGCTTGAATCTCGCCCGTGGCGATGCGCGGTAAGTATTCGTGCTTGATCTCTTCGGAAGCGAAGTTGATCACCGGCAACATCCCCAACTTCGAAATCAAAATCGTCACCGACGTCGACGCACAGCCTCTCGCGAGCTCTTCGGCCATGATGGCTTGGGTGACCATGTCCGCCCCGGCGCCGCCGTACGCCTCGGGCACGCCCAGCGAAGGTAGCTCCATCTCCACACAGGCGTCGTAACTGTCTTGGGGGAAGATCTGCTCGCGGTCGTAGCGCGCGGCGTGCGGCGTCACACGTTCATCGACGAAACGGTGCATCACGTCACGAAAACTTCGTTGTTCACTCGTGAGGTCAAAACTCATGGCGTTTCCTTTACGACGTTGAGAGAATTAGTGGTGCGACGCGGCGTCGTTCGCGCCCGAGGTCAACTGCGCCGCGCTCACCGCGTCCACAAAACGGCGTTGCGCGGGGTAACTGTGCGCGAGGCCGCGAAACGGCTCGGTGGTCTCGCATGACACGGGCGACGTCGTTCGAATATCAAAGAGATCCATGGCAACGTGCACGTCGCCCAACGTCGGTCCTCTGCCGACCAGGCTCGCACGCTTGGCCGCCACCGAAGCCACCCCGACGATCACATCTTGAAGGTCGTGAGCGTTGGTGAAGTTCAGTTTTTGACACTCGCGCGTCGCAATCGTGAGAGCGTAGCCCTCTCCCGGCGCGGGCGTTCCGCGCCCGACGCCCCCTTCGCCATGCGANNAGACCAAGCTTCTTCGCACGGCCTATTTCGGGGGTCGCCGTCGCCATGACCGGTCGAACTTCGCCGGCAATCGGCACGGGTGAAAACGAAGGTTGGGCCACTACTTGAGGTTATCGCTCTAGGAACTTCAGACCCTCGTGAGCCAATCCTCGTACTGCGGGCGTTCTCCACGCACCGCTTGGTGGTACGTGGTGGTAATCGCCCTGGTGATCGGTCCCGGTTTGCCATCGCCCACGAGACGATCGTCTACCGACGAGAGCGGCACGACTTCGACGGCAGTACCAGTCATGAACGCTTCGTCGGCCAGGTAGAGATCGTCGCGGCGAAGAGCTTCGAAACTCACCTCGTGGCCCAGGTCGTGGGCGATCTTCACGATGCTGGATTGGGTGATCCCGCGCAGAGCGCCGGCCTCTGAGGGCGGCGGGCTGATCAAGAGACCGTCACGAACGATAAAGATGTTCTCGCCGGTGGCCTCGCTGACACGCCCGTCGGGGCCCAACATGATCGCCTCGTCGTAGCCGGCCAAGATCGCCTCGACCTTGGCCAGACTCGCGTTTACGTAGCCGCCGACCGTCTTGGAGGCGGTGGGCATGGCGTTGGGGTGGTGGCGCGACCACGAGGAGATCTTCATGCGCGCGCCGTTCTCTACGGCGTCGTCGCCCAGGTACGGTCCCCACGGCCACGCAGCGATCGCGGTGTTGACGGGCGACCCGATGGGATTGACGCCCATCTCGCCGTAACCGAGATAGACCAGGGGACGCAGATAGCACCCCTCGTGCAGTTCATTGACGCGCACGGTCTCCTTAGCTGCTTCGCAGAGTTCCGTGAGACTGTAGGGCACGTCGACCTTCAAGATCTTGCAGCTGCGCAGCAGTCGCTCCATGTGATCCTTCAGGCGAAAGATCGCGACGCCGTTCGGCGTCTTGTACGCGCGGATTCCCTCGAAGGCGCCGGTGCCGTAGTGCAGGGTATGGCTGAGTACGTGCACGGTGGCGTCTTGCCAGTCCACGAACTTGCCGTCCATCCAGATCTTCTTCGTGGGGGTGATGGGCATTTACAACCTCTCTCGTAGCTGCTGGGTGACGCCGGCCGTGCCTAACGCCGCGACGTCACCGTCAAAGTCTGCCACCGCGCGGGCGACACGAAGCGCCGCGTCGACTTCGCCCAAGTGTTCGAGCATCAAGGCCGCCGAAGAGATCGCCGCCAGTGGATTGGCTCTACCAGTACCCGCCAGGTCGTGCGCCGCGCCATGCACGGGCTCGAAGATCGAGGCACTCGATCGTTCGGGATTCAAGTTGGCGCTCGCCGCGAAGCCAATGCCCCCCGTCAGCGCCCCCGCGAGGTCCGAGAGAATATCGCCGAAGAGATTGTCGGTCACGATGACGCCGTAGCGCTGCGGACTCTCGACGAGATAGATGCACGCCGCGTCCACGTGTTGGTAGTCCACAATCACGTCGGTGAACGATGAACCCACCTCGTTCACGACCCGCTGCCAAAGATCACCGGCGAACGTCAACACGTTGGTCTTGTGCACTAGGGTCAGACGCTTGCGGGCCAACTGATTCGCTCGCGCGAAGGCGTAGCGCACGCACCGCTCGACTCCAAAACGGGTGTTGACCGAGCCCTGGGTCGCCACTTCGTGCGCCGTGCCGTAGCGCAACACACCTCCCTCGCCGACATAGGGGCCTTCGGTGTTCTCACGAACGATGGCGAATTCACAGTCCTGGGCGATCGACCCCGCGACGCCACGAAACGGCCGGTAGTTGACGTAGAGATCGAGGCCAAAGCGCAGCTTCAGCAGTAGTCCGCGTTCCAACAGACCAGCGGGCACGCGCGCGTCGCCAATCGCCGGACCGATCGCGCCAAGCAGTATGGCGTCAAAGCTGCGAAGCTCCTCAAGTGTCGCGTCGTCCAAGACGAAGCCGTCGCGTAGATAGCGCGCGGCGCCTAGATCAAAGGGCGTGGTGTCGAGTTCGACCCCCACGGCCGCCACCACTTCGAGCGCGGCGCTCGTGACTTCGGGTCCAATGCCGTCGCCGCCGAGCACGGCCACGCGATAACTGCGTTGGTTGCTCATGCGCCGGCTCTCCCTCTTTGCTCCATTTTGCTCGCCCGCGGGTGCGAGGAGCAAAAGCACGAAAGAATCGAAGGGCCAAACTGTAGAATTGGGACTCACGAGGAGTTGAGGTTGCGGCATGGCCGACGAGATTCACCGCATTACAAAAGAGACACTAGAAAAGCTCGAGGCCGAGTACCTGAACCTCACGACCGTGNNAACGGCGACTACCACGCCGCCAAGGACGAGCAGGGCAAGATGGAGTCACGTATTCGCCAGATTGACCAAGTGATCCGCAACCACGAAATCGTCCAACGAGACGAGCACGCGGGCAAGGTCCAGCACGCCTCCATCGTGCGCGTCGTCTACGAAGGCGACCCTGAGAGCGACTTCCAAGAGTTCTTCATCGGTTCGATCGAAGAAAAGCCCGACGGCGTGCTCGTGGCGTCACCCACGTCACCCTTGGGCGAAGCGCTCTTGGGACATCGCGTCGGCGAAAGTGTCGAGTACCAGGCGCCCTCGGGAGTACTTAAAGTCAAAATTGTCGGACAGCGCTAAATGGCGGCGGGTCGGACCCTCTACCAAAAGATCTGGGATAACCACGTCGTAGCGTCGCCCGAGGGCGAGCCGACGCTGATGTACATTGACCTGCACCTGGTGCATGAGGTCACGAGCCCTCAGGCCTTTGAAGGGCTTCGTTTGAACGCGCGACGCGTTCGTCGCCCCGATCTCACGTTGGCGACCGCCGACCACAACGTGCCAACCGATCCTCTCTCCACACCCATCCTCGATCCCATCTCACGGCGACAGCTCGAGGCCCTCGATGAGAACTGCAAGGAGTTTGGCATCNNAACCCGGCATGACGATCGTCTGTGGCGATTCACACACCTCAACCCACGGGGCCTTTGGCGCGTTGGCCTTTGGCATCGGGACCAGCGAAGTCGAACACGTCTTGGCCACCCAGACGCTGCCCCA
>PKWA01000102.1 GCA_003131665.1 Acidimicrobiaceae bacterium | reverse complement strand
TTGACGCCGTCCTCCGTCAATTTCTACCGTCACACTCGCGACTAATACTCCGATGAACGAGACGGCGAGCGACTACGCCGGACCGGCGCGACCCGACTTTCGAGCCTTTATCGCCTCAACCAACGCCGGGATGATCACGGCGACGTCACCCACCACCGCGTAGTCGGCGCGAGAAAGGAAGGGCGCGTCCGGATCGGTGTTGATGGTCACCACCCGCTTGGCGCTCCGACATCCCGCCAAATGCTGGGTGGCGCCACTGATGCCACACGCGAGGTAGAGATCGGGCGAGATTCGCGTTCCCGTTTGTCCAACTTGTTGCGCGTGCGGACGCCAACCGGCGCTCGTGACTGCCCTCGACACACCAACGGCCGCGCCCAAAAGTCCAGCCAACTCATCGAGTGGTCCAAAGCCCTCTTCACTGCCAACACCGCGCCCGCCCCCAACCACAACACGCGCGTCGGCGAGAGCGACGCCTCCGCCGCGACCAATCCATTCGGCGACCTTGACGCCAAGATCGTCCTCGCTCGGCGAAAAGTGGAAGTCACGCACCTTCGTCGGCGCCGGAGTTGACGCCGGTTCCGCCGCCACGCCATCGAACGCGACCGTGAGCAGCGCCGGCACACCATCGAAGACGGCGTCCTCGATGAGACTGCCTGCCCACCGCTGTCGACTTAACGCAATGGTCGTCGCGTCCGACCACGACGCGCGTAGACAGTTGGCCACCATCGGCAGTCCCGTCGCGGCCCCGAGGTACGCCATGACCTCGTTGCCCCGGTCGGTGCCGGCGGCCACGATCGCCCTCGTGGCCAAGGACTGCGAGAGTTGCTCGAGTGACCGAGCCCAAGCGAGCGGCGCGTAGGTGTCGACGCCCTCGATGACCAGCTCGATCGCCTCGTCGACCCCAAAAGTTTGCAACGCAGTCAGTATTGAAGGTGACACCGCACCGACCGTCGCCGCCACGAGTGGCGTGTTCGACGACGAACCGAGTGATCGAGCAAAACTTATGGCGCGTAGCGAGGAGTCGATGACTCCGTCGTCGTCGTACTCGACGAGACAGAGCACGACTCCGGTTGATTCGTGCGTGGTCTCGCTCAAGCGACGACGCCCCACTGTTCGAACAGATCGACCAACGCCTCGACGGCGTCCACTCCGTGGCCGATGATCTCGGCGCGCTCGCGCGGCTCGCTGGGAACTCGAAGCCGCTCTAACTTGACCGGTCCTCGGTGCCCCTCCAGCGGAGTCTCTTCAATGGCCATCTTCTTCGCGCGCACGCGCCCCGGCAGGGACGGATAGCGCGGAAGGTTGATCCCCTCTTTTACCCCGACCACGCTCGGCAACGCGAGCTCGTAGAGTTCGTCGCCACCACGGAACTCACGCTTGGCGACCACCGTCTCTTCACCGACGACGAGGTTCTTCACGCCGTTCACGCACGGTCGCCCAAGGGCGAACGCCACGCGTACGCCGACTTGGTAGTCCCCCGTGTCGGCGGCCTCATTGCCAAAGAGGATGAGGTCGTAGGGGCCGTTGAGGTCTTCGTGTCGGCGAAGGGCGTCAACGATCGCGTCGGCGGTTGCACTGGGGTCCCACTCTTTTCCGTCGGTGACGAGGTGCACCAGCTCATTGGCGCCGATCGACGCCGCGTCACGAAGTTGATCGGCCGCCTCGATTGGGCCGAGCGTGAGCACCGTGACGACACCGCCTCGCTGCTCGACGATCCGCACGGCCTCTTCGACGGCGCACTCCTCATGGGGACTGATCGTGAAGCCCAATTGACGCACGTCGACTTCGGTTTCGTCCGCCGTTAAGACGATGCGCGCGCCCACCATGGCGACGCGCTTCACGCAGACCAGTACTCGCACCACTAACTTCTCACCCGAGCGTTGTCGGCGTCGAACAAGGGGGTCGACCCGACCACGTCGACGGTGACCGGATACGTCTCGCCCAGGTACTCGGTCATCAGTCGTTTGCCGACTTCGGCGTACGCGTTCGGCAGATAGGCGAGCAGAATGTGTTGACCGAGCGAGGGCCCCGATCCCGCACTGGTCACGTAGGACGGACGCCCGCGTTCGTCGACGAGGCGCTCACCTTCAAGGCTCACGATGGGTTCGCCGCCGAGCATGTACCGCGCGACACCGCTCTTCGAGCGACGGTCGTCGACCGTGAGCGTGCAGAGCTGCGCGATCGGAACCTGGTCCCGTTGGGCCACGTACGCTGCTCGGCCAATGAAATCCGCCTTCTTCACGGTCGGTCGCGCCATGCCAGCTTCAACGATGTTGTAGTCAGCGGTCAATTCGTTACCGAGGGCCCGGTAGCCCTTCTCGAGTCGTCCCGTCGTGGCGTAGACGCCAATTCCGACCGGCACCAGGCCGTCAACTTGACCGGCTTCGAAGAGCGTGACCCAGGCCCTGGCGCCCTCTTCGATCGGCACGTAGATCTCCCAACCCAGTTCGCCAATGTACGAGATGCGCGACGCGAGGACCTTGATACCGCCAAGTTCAATGACCCGACACGTCGCGAAGGGAAAACCTTCGTGACTGACGTCGTCGTCGGTGCAGCGTTGGAGCACATCCCTTGCGCTCGGACCCCAGAGTCCGAATGTTGCCCACGACGAGGTGAGATCACTCAGTTGCGCCGAGCCATCACTGGGCAGATGGTCGACGAACCACTTCTTTTCCGTCATGCCGGTACTCGCACCCGTCACCAAGCGAAACCAGTTCTGGCCCAGGCGCATGATCGTCAAGTCGGACTTAAAGCCGCCGCGCTCGTCGAGCAAGGAGGTGTAGATCACTCGGCCAATCGCCACGTCCATCTGCGCGACGCAGAGCCCTTGCAGGACTGACAACGCGCTTGGTCCCGTTATGTCGAGCACCGCGAAGGCCGAGAGATCGACCAGTCCACAGCTCTCTCGCATCGCGAGGTGCTCGGCGTTGATGATGGGCGACCACCAACGCGACTCCCATTCCGCCTCCCTCTTCATCACCCGATCACCGTATTTCTTGAGGAGATGCTCGTTACTCTCGTACCAGTAGGGCCGTTCCCAACCCATGGTCTCGAAGAAGACTGCGCCAAGATCGACCTCGCGTCCGTAGACCGGGCTCAGTCGCGTCGGGCGCAGCGACTCCCACTGCTCTGATGGGTGCACGATGCCGTACATCTTGTTAAAGCCCTCGCGGGCCCGTGCAGTCACGTGCGCCCGGGTGCGCTGATGATCGTAGAAGCGAGCGACGTCCGCTTCGTGCAAGTCAATCTCGGGGGCTTGTCCGTTCATCCAGTCCGCAACCGCTTTGGCGATGCCCGGACCTTCTTTGATCCAACTCGCCGCCACTGACCACAGGCCCTTCACCTCGGGCGTCTCGCCGAGCACCGGGTGTCCGTCGGGCGTCATCGAGATGAGCCCGTTGATGGCGTAGCGCACACCGACCTTCTCGTCGCCCAAGAGCTCGGGCATGAGCTCGAGCGCGTCTTGGAGTTGGGGGTCGAAGTCGTTCTGGGTGAAGGGCAGTTCGGTCGGCGAAAGGGCCGACTCTTCGAGCGAGGGGATTTCGTTGGGGTCGACGATGATCGGGCGGTGTGCGTACGAGCCGACCTCGATGTCCCCGCCGTGTTGGCGTTCGTACATATTGGTGTCCATGTCGCGCACGATCGGGTAGGTAATCTCGCCCACGGTGTCGGCGAAGAGCGGGATCGGCCCGACGCTGATCATCTGGTGCACGATTGGCGTGAGGGGAATTGAGGCCCCGGCCATCTGGGCGACGCGGTCACTCCACACGCCACAACAGATTGCGACGACCTCGGTCTCGAGGTCGCCGGTGCTAGTTCGAACAGCTTGCACGCGCTGAGCGTCCTCGGTGAGATCGATGCCCAAGATCTCGGTGTTCGCGCGCACCTCCAACGCGCCCATCTCCTGGGCCCGTTCGCGCATGATTGTGCCTGCGCGCAACGAATCCACGACGCCGACGGTCGGAAAATACAGGCCTTCCAAAATCGTCGCCGGATCGAGGTAAGGCACCAGCTTGGCGACACCTTCCGGGCTCAGTAGTTCACAGGGCACGCCCCAGGCGGTCGCGGCGGACATCCGTCGACGCAACTCCTGGCGCCGCGCGTCGCTGCGCGCCACCTCAATGCCCCCGCTTTCGATGAAGACGCCGAGCTCCTTGTACTGCGCAGTGCTGTCGGCAGTAAGTTCAGTCATCATCTTGGAGTAGTCGACGGGAAAGATGAAGTTCGAGGCGTGGCCGGTGGATCCTCCGGGATTCGGCATCGGGCCCTTGTCGACGAGCACCAGATCGCGCCAGCCGAGTAACGCAAGGTGGTACGCGAGGCTGTTGCCGACGATCCCTGCCCCAATAATGACGGCTCGGGCTCGAGCGTTCGATTCGCTCACGTCAGTCGCCTAACTCGGCACGCCGGCGAATGACGTACTCCTCCAACTCGGCACGGATCGCGTCGTCCAGCGGCGGGGCCTCGTACTCCTCGATCGTCTTTCGATAGATGTCACCCGCCCTGGAGGCCGCGTCCTGGGACCCTTCACGGGCCCAGCGTTCGAAGTTCTTTGAAGACGAGAGCATCGGACGGTAAAAGCAGTCACGAAAACGGGTCATGGTGTGCTCGGCGCCGAGAAAGTGACCGCCGTGGCCGACCTCTAAGTGCGCGTCAAAGGCCAGCGCGGCCTCGTCGATCTCTAGGGGCGTGAACTCGACTCGCAGCATCCGCAAGAGCTCAATGTCAATAATGAACTTCTCGTAGCAACTCACGAGGCCGCTCTCCAGCCAGCCGGCCGAGTGCATGACCATGTTCGTGCCGGCCAGAAACGTCGGCAGCATGGTCATCAGTGCCTCGTAGGCGGCCTGCGCGTCGGGCATCTGACTCGAGGTAAGTCCTCCCCCGGTGCGAAATGGCAGTCCGAAGTGCCGGGCCAGTTGTCCCGTGCAGAGCAGCCCGATCGCGGACTCCGGCGTCCCGAAGCACGGCGATCCCGACTGCATGTCGATGTTGGAGAGGAATGAGCCGAAGATGACCGGACATCCCGGGCGAATGAGCTGAGAGAGCGCGATGCCCGAGAGTGCCTCGGCCAACTGCTGGACGAGGGCTGAAGGAATCGTCACTGGTGACATCGCACCCATGAGCAGAAACGGGGTCAACACGACGGGCTGATTGGCGCGGCTGTACTCGAACTGTGCGTCGAGCATGCGATCGTCCCAGCGCAGCGGCGAGTTGCAGTTGATCAGCGAGATCGTTGCCGGCGTCTTTTCAATGGTGTCGCGTCCGCCAAAGAGGATCTCAGTCATCTTGATCGTGTCAAGCGCGTTCGGGCCCGAGACCACGTTGCCCATGTAGAACTTGTCAGTCAGGGTCTGTAAGGCAAAGATCATGTCGAGGTGTCG
>PKWA01000033.1 GCA_003131665.1 Acidimicrobiaceae bacterium | reverse complement strand
GCCGACGCCATCTACACCAAGGCCGAGCTCTTGGTCGATGACGCGGGCAAGCCCCAGAAGCTGCCCTGGGAGGACTGGCGCGAGGGCGAGGCCGAGATGACCGGCGGATGGATGCGCGCCACCTCACCCTCGGGCGACGCCAACTACGAGGGCGTCGTGCAGTGGACCGGCGACTTGGGCGCGGGCGTGCGAGCGCCCGAAGCGGGCCAGTCGGGCCGGCGTGACGACGAGAAGACCGGCTCGAAGCAGTTGCGCCGCGCGTTCTACAAGCACCTCCAACCCGAGGACGTGAACGACGATCAACGAGGTGTCGCGGCTCTGTTGAACGACGTGCGCTCAAAGATGCCCCGGCGCTTTCGCAAGGACCACTCGTGACCGCCGCCGCGTACGCAGTTCCGAGCATTCTGGTCTTTGTGACCGCGGCGCTGTTAATCCTCGTGGGTGCCCTCGGGGTCATCTCGGTGAAGAACCCAGTGCACGCGGCCTTAAGTCTCATCATGACGCTCTTTGGCGTGGCGGTCGCCTTTGTGGCCCAGTCGGCCGATTTTCTCGCCGCGGTGCAGATCATCGTCTACGCCGGGGCGATCGTCGTGCTGTTCTTGTTCGTCATCATGTTCTTAGGCGTCGATCGCAACATGAGCGTCAGCGTCGAGCCGCTCGTTGGTCAGCGGGCCTTCGCCGCGTCCGGCGTCGTCATCACGGTCGCCGGACTGATCACCTTGATGGCGACCTCGCACTGGGTGAGCGGTGCGACCTCGGTCTCGGGTGCGGCCCTGGCGTCGGGCTCGGGCAACGTCAAACAGCTCGGCACGGCCGTCTTCACGACGTACCTCTTCGCCTTCGAGGCGACGGCCGCGCTGTTAATCATCGCGGTCGTCGGTGCGGTGTTACTCGCTCGAAGAGAGCGTCACGTCACGCCTGAGGAAGTGACGCCGTGAACGTGCCCGCCGCGTGGTACCTGATACTGGCCGCCCTGCTCTTTGGCATTGGGGCCTTTGGCTTTCTCACCCGGCGCAGTGCCCTCATCATGTTCATGTGCATCGAGTTGATGCTGAACGCGGTCACCCTGACGTTCGTCACGTTCTCGCGCACGATGAGTGACATCGCCGGTCAGGCGTCGGTATTTTTCGTGATGGTCGTCGCCGCGGCGGAAGTGACCGTGGGACTGGGCATCGTGGTCGCGGTCTTTCGACGGCGTTCGTCCACGTCGGTGGATGAGCTCTCGGAGCTAAAGGGCTGAGATGGCGCACGTCGCGACGCTGATCCTGCTCTTGCCCCTCGTCGGCTTCGTCTTCGTGCTCGCGAACGGCGCAAATCTCAAGGAACGCTTCGTGGGCGTCGTCGCCACCGGCGTCGTCGCGATCAGTTTTGTCTTGAGCGTGGTGGCCTTTATTTTGTTGTTGCACCAGAAGAACCGCGAGATCACGGTGCATCTCTTCAACTGGATTCCCGTCGGCTCCTTGCACGTGCCCGCGGCGCTGCTCGTCGATCCGCTCTCGATCACGATGTGTCTGTTCGTCACGGGCATCTCGGCGTTGATCCATCTCTACTCCATTGGCTACATGCACGACGACAAGGACTACCGCAAGTTCTTCCTCTACCTAAACCTCTTCGTCTTTTCGATGTTGCTCTTGGTGCTCGCGAACAACCTGGTCCTCACCTTCGTTGGGTGGGAGGGCGTGGGGGTCTGTTCCTACTGGCTGGTGGGCTACTACTTTGAAAAAGACAGCGCCGCCTCGGCCGGCAAGAAGGCCTTCCTCTATAACCGAATCGGTGACATCGGCCTGTTGATCGCGATGTTCTTGCTCTTTCACAACGCCCACACGCTCACCTATCTCGGCATCTTTCACGTCGCCGGATCGCTCTCGCCGACCGTCGCTACGTTGACGGTGCTGGCGCTCTTACTCGCCGCGACTGGCAAGAGTGCGCAGATACCACTCTTTAACTGGCTGCCCGACGCGATGGAGGGCCCGACGCCGGTCTCGGCCCTGATCCACGCCGCCACGATGGTGACGGCCGGGGTGTACTTGCTCGTGCGGATGTCACCGGTTCTGACGATGTCGCCCGACGGGCGAGCGATTCTCGG
The DNA here is from genome assembly GCA_003131665.1 of Acidimicrobiaceae bacterium. GTDB lineage: Bacteria > Actinomycetota > Acidimicrobiia > Acidimicrobiales > RAAP-2 > RAAP-2. The sequence continues at coordinate 1,176 of PKWA01000033.1, read as the reverse complement.
TGCGGCGCCGGTCGTGCGGAACCTCTACTTCGCCAACGGCTCGTCGGGCCACGGCGTCATGCACGCGCCGGCGCTCGGCGCGCTGCTGGCGGAGATCATCGTCGACGGACGCGCGACGTCGCTCGACGTTTCGCCGCTGCGCCCCGACCGCTTCGGCGACAGCGACGCGCGGCGCACCGCGGAACTGCTCTGAGCCGAGCCTCGGGCGTCTCGGGCTCGTCGCGCTGCTGAACCGGCCGCTAGAGCAACCCTTCGCTGGGCGCCAGCGCACGGGCACGGGTCTCCGCGTCTTGCGCGGCGTGCCGAGGACAGGCGCGCAGCGTAACCGATCGCAACGTTTCCCCGTCAGCGGAGCAGCCGCAGCGCCATCGCACGGCTACGTCGCCGGGTCCCTCCTCGACGCGCGGGAGACGAACTGAGACGCGGTCGACCCGGCCGAGTCGCTCGCACAGATACCGAAAGGCTGCCACGGACCCATTCCCTCCGTTGACGTGGTGTGACCCCACGCTACGGCCGCGGACTGGGGGCAGCCATACCTGAAACCGGGTAGTGTTTGTTCGGCCCCTTCGGGACCGAGCCACACTCGCGTTCGGCCCTTCGGGCCGAGCCGCCGCGAGCGACGAGTTAGGAGACCGTATCTCGACCACGATTGCGGCGCCGGTTCAGGCGTTGATCAACGAATTCAGCAAGCTGCCGACGATCGGACCGAAGACGGCCGCGCGGCTGGTCTTCCATCTCCTCAACGGCCCGCGCGACGATGCCGAAGCGCTCGCCGAGGCGATCGTGGCCCTCAAAGAACGCGTGCGGCTGTGTTCGCGCTGCTTTGCGATCACCGAAGACGATCCGTGCTCGATCTGCGACGACACGCGTCGCGACGCCTCGATCATCTGCGTGGTCGGCGAGGCCAAGGACGTGTTCGCGATCGAGCGCACCTCGGCGTACCACGGCCGCTATCACGTACTGGGCGGCCTGATCTCGCCGATGGACGGCATCGGCCCCTCGCAGTTGCGCGTGCGCGAACTGATCGAGCGGGTCACGGCTGAATCGCCGGCCGAAGTCGTGATCGCGACCAATCCGAACGCTGAAGGTGAAGCGACGGCGCTGTATCTCTCGCGTTTGCTCACGCCCAGCGGCGTCAACGTCACGCGCCTGGCCTATGGCCTGCCGATCGGCGGC
>PKWA01000041.1 GCA_003131665.1 Acidimicrobiaceae bacterium | reverse complement strand
ATCGCCGAGGTCCTCGCCTACGCCGAGCGTCAGGTCTTCCACACCCGCTCGGGACAGCAGGGCTGCGTCGAGGAGGACATCGTGGGAGTGATAGCCGCGAGCTTCACCCACTTCGATTCGCGCGACGGCGATCCCCAACTCCACGACCACGTGGTGGTCCTTAACCGCGCCCAGGCGATGACCGACGGCGTCTGGCGCACCCTTGATAGCCGGCAACTCTTCGCGTCAACGGTGATGCTTTCCGAGATGCACCAGGGCGTGCTTTCTGATCTACTGACCGGCGAACTCGGCTGGGACTGGGAGGCCCACGCCCGTCGTTCGAGCACCGCACCGAAATGGGAAGTGGCCGGGGTCTCGAGGCGCCTCATGGACGAATTCTCGCAGCGCACCACCGCCATCGTCGACGCAAAGAATCGACTGATCACCCAATTCGAGGACGATCATGGTCGCGCACCGACCGACGTCGAAGTGCTCAAACTTCGCCAGACGGCCACGCTCTCCACCCGACGGGCGAAGAAGGGTCTAGGCCTCGGGGATCTGACCGAAGAGTGGGCCACTCGGGCGACGCCCTTCCTCGACGACGAACCCATGTCGTGGGTCCACGAGCTGGGAGGTCGGGCCGTGCCCGCCTTCACGAGCGACGAGTTCGAGGACGAGATCCTGCTTGACGTCGCCAACGCGGCCCTCGACATCGTGAGCACCAAGCGCCCGACGTTCTCTCGGGCCAACGTCCAGGCAGAGATCTTTCGCCAGCTGCAGGGTGTCCGCTTTAGCGAGCCTGCCGAGCGCATTCTCACGGCTACTCGCGCGACCGACCTGGCCGTTACCCAGGCGCTGTTGATTACCACGCCCAACCTGCACCACACGCCACGCTTCCTGCTGCGCAGTGACGGCAGCTCTAAGTTCGAAGGAAGCGGCCACTGGTTCTACACCTCGACGACGCTGCTCAACGCCGAAGCCCGTCTGATTGATGCTGCCCAGCGCCTCGACGCGGCAGTGGTGACGAGCGCCACAGTGGCCGCCATTGCCGATCGACGACTCCCCGGGAGAACCTTCAAGCTCTCGATCGACCAGGCGCACTGCGTCGTGCAGATCACGACCTCCGGTCGGTCGCTCGACCTCCTGGTGGGCCCCGCGGGCACGGGCAAGTCGACGGCCATGGCGGGACTGCGCGCCGCCTGGGAGGCTGAGCACGGCGCCGGCTCGGTAATCGGTCTCGCGCCGTCGGCCGCCGCCGCCGAAGTCCTGGGCGAGGACATGGGCATTGACACCGACAATCTCGCCAAGTGGCTCTACGAGCACCGCCAGCACGGCCAGCGGGTTCGCGAGCTCGGAGAACTTCGCGAGAAGGCCCGCCTGGGCGCCATCGCGCGACGCCGTCCCGGCCCTCGACTGCTTGAGGGTATTCGCCAACGCGAGGAGGCACTGGCTCGCTGGACCCTTCGCGCCGGTCAACTGGTAGTGGTGGACGAGGCCAGCCTGGCCTCGACGTTCGCGCTGGACGAGCTGTTGTCGGCCGCCCTCGACGCCCGAGCCAAGTTGGTCCTCGTCGGCGACGGGGCCCAACTCTCCAGTGTGGACGCCGGAGGAATGTTCCGCACTCTCGTGCGAGAGCGCGGTGAGGANNACCCGTGACGACATGCTCGACGCGCTCTACGACGCGTGGAAGATCGACACCGACCGTGGCCTGCACTCGTTGATGCTCGCCAGCGACACCGCGACCGTCAACGAACTCAACGCTCGCGCCCGTAGCGCTCGGGTCGCCAGTGGGTTCGTCGCCGAGGAGGGGATCGACGTCGCCGGGGCCATGACGGCGGGAGTGAACGACCTCGTCGTCACCCGCGAGAACGACCGCCGACTCATGACGGGCACGAGTTGGGTCAAGAACGGCGACGTGTGGACCGTCGCGGCAACGCACGAGAATGGCTCAATGACCGTCACNNCCGCGGCGACGCACGAGAATGGTTCAATGACAGTCACCCGGGTGAGTGGAACCGGCTCGGTCGTCTTGCCGGCCAGTTACGTCGCCAAGAACGTCGAACTGGCCTACGCGTCGACGGCCCATCGTGCCCAGGGACGCACCGTGGATACCGCGCACTCGTTCGCGAGTCCCACCACTACCCGTGAAGTACTGTACGTGGCCCTGACGCGGGGATCTCACTCCAACCACCTCTACGTGGACACCCACTACGACCCTGATCCTTCTACCGGCCACGACGGGCTTACCGAGATCCCAAGCGCCCTGGAAGTACTCGCCGGGGTCCTACGTCGCGAAGGAGCCGACGTGTCCGCGACCGACATGATCCGTCGGTCCCAGACCCAGTCCATCGCCGCACTCGTCGCCGAGTACGACACCATTGTCGCCCTGGCCGAAGGCGGGCGCTGGGAGACAGTACTGAGCGAGTCGGGACTCAGCGACACCGAGCTCGTCCAAGTAAAGGCCTCCCCCGCGTACGCGGCGCTGCTCGCACAACTGCGAGACGCCGAGAATCGGGGTTTCGACGTTCACACTGAACTGTCGATGCTGGTGACGGGTCGCTCGTTCGACAGTGCCAAGGACGTCGCCAGCGTCCTGCAATACCGTGTTGATCGCTACGTAGCCGGTGTGGGCTACCCCGCCCCGAGTGCGAGCGAACTCGTAGCTGGAATCTTCCCCCGGCCCAGCGGGATCACCGATCCCGATATCGTCCTCGCGCTGAGCGACCGTGCCGACGCCATCGAGCAGCGAGCCCGCGAGCTCACCACGATCGCCATTGAACGTGGTGACACTTGGGTGCGAGACTTCGGCGACGCCCCCGGAACGGCTGAACTCTACGAGCAATGGGTACTCGAGGTTGCGACCGGCGCCGCCTACTTTGACCGCTGGGGGATTGACAACCCCGACGACATCCTCGAAGATTCAACTATTGGCCACGAACAAGAGACTCAGCGAGGTGGTGTCCTCGGTGCTGCAATGAGAGCCAACGCACTCACTGTTNNGACTGCACCGGCGAAGGCCACATATGTGTTTACCGGCGACGGACCTTTGGAGCCGCGCAACCAAGATCTCGGACTTGACCTGTAGTCCGAGCATGAATGCATCATTAACCCCTTCTCGTAAAGCGGTGACATGATTTTGACCAGTGGGTACACACCTGTCGTACCATCTGAACATGACTTACTTGGATATTCCCTATTCAGACACAACGCCCCCTGCCGCGAACTGGGCCGAGGGTGCGCGCTATGGCAACTGAGCGAAGACCACCAAGGGAGATCGACGGCAAAGGAAAGACGGTACGGGAACTCCTTGCCGGGCGAAAGTACTCGATCGACTACTACCAGCGCGAATACAAATGGCTGACGAAGCAAGTCGCCGAGCTGATCGACGACCTTTCGACGAAGTTCTTGGAGGGCCACGAATCGGGGCACGAACGGTCTGCCGTGGCCGAATACGGGCACTACTTTCTCGGATCAATTATCATCAGCGACAAGGACGGTGAGAAATTCATTATCGATGGACAACAGCGCCTTACGACTATCACCCTCCTGCTGATCTACCTACAGCATCAACTCCAGGATGCGGAACAGCGGGGCCAGCTGGCAGAGTTGATCTTCTCTCAGAAGTTCGGCAAACGGTCCTTCAATCTGGACATTCCCGAGCGCACTTCCTGTATGGATGCGCTCTACTCAGGCAAGGAGTTCGTCTCGAACGACCCGTCAGAGTCGGTCGCCAACATCCTTGCCCGCTACTCAGACATCAATGAGTCTTTCCCCGAAGAGCTGCGTGGCGAGGCCCTCCCGTATTTTGTCGATTGGTTGATCGAGAGCGTTCACCTCGTCGAGATCACTGCTTATTCCGACGGCGATGCCTACACGATCTTTGAGACGATGAACGATCGGGGGCTATCCCTCACACCCGCCGATATGCTTAAGGGTTACCTTCTAGCCAGCATTACGGAAGCGGATGATCGAGTTCGTGCTGGCAAGGTTTGGAAAGAACGCATCAGTGCGCTGATGGACCTCGGCAAGGACGAGGACGCTGACGGCATTAAGTCATGGCTACGTAGCCAGTATGCCGACACGATCCGTGAACGCAAGAGGGGTGCTGCTCCAGAGGACTTCGACCTCATCGGAACCGAGTTTCATCGCTGGGTGCGGGACCACGAAGATCGGCTGGGCTTGGAGAAGAACAGCGACTTTGTTCGCTTCATCGACACGGACTTTGCCTTTTATAGTCACTGGTACGGGCAACTTCGCAAGGCTGCCGGCACGCTCACGCTGGGGCTTGAATGTATCTACTTCAACGCGGAGCACAATTTCACGCTCCAGTATCCCGTCCTTCTCTCCCCTCTGCAGGTGCAGGACTCCGAAGAGACAATCCTGCAGAAGATACGGATCGCGGCAACTTTCCTCGACATTCTGATTCATAGGAGAATCTGGAACTGGCATGCAATCGACTACTCGACCATGCAATACGCGATGTTCATCATCATGCGAGACATCCGTGGCAAGACCACGGATGAGTTAGTAGACCACCTACGTTCGAGGCTTGACGCAGACAGCGAGACCTTCGCCAGTAACGAGAGCTTTCGTCTGCACGGCATGAATGGTCGTCAGATACATCGTCTATTGGCACGGATGACCGACTTCATCGAAACTCGTTCGGGTATGCCCTCGCACTATGTAGAGTACGCAAAGCGCGGCGGCAAAGAAGGTCTTGAGATCGAGCACATTTGGGCAGATCATGCAGAGCGCCATGAAGCGGAGTTCACCCACCCCAGTGAGTTCGCGGAATACAGAAATCGCGTCGGAGGCCTGCTGCTCTTGCCAAAGAGCTTCAACGCAAGCTATGGCGATCTACCGTACGAAGAGAAGCTCGTCCACTACGACAGCCAAAACCTACTTGCGCGGAGTCTCAATCCGAATGCGTATGATCACAATCCAGGATTTCTTCGCTTCATAGAAAGTAGTGGTCTTCCCTTCCGATCACACTTTGAGTTTCGTAAAGCCGATCTCGATGCCAGGCAGGAGTTATACCGTCAGCTGGCAGACCACATCTGGAATCCGAACAGACTTGGGCAGAAAGCTAAAGCAACCGTTGTGGTAACTCAAGGGGATAGCAATGGCGGCTCCTAAGAATCGAAAAAAGAATGTGGCCCTGACAGGTTCCATCAGTTCGACATCAAGCCTGAGCGGTGCGCTCAATGTCAAGTCATTGGAGACCTGGCTCTGGGACGCCGCTTGCCAGATTCGTGGTCCGCTCGACGCACCGAAGTTCAAGGACTACATCCTTCCTTTGATCTTTCTCAA
>PKWA01000091.1:213-18044 GCA_003131665.1 Acidimicrobiaceae bacterium | reverse complement strand
GTGGCCTTCTCGCGACGGATGTCTTGTTCTCTCGCGCGCAACGTCGTCACGAACGCTCGACGCCCGCTCGAATCGACGGTCTCGCCGACAATGCGGCCCGGCAGACGGCGAACCTGCGCCTCGGTACAGGCGAAAAGTCCGAGATAGGGNNGGAGAGAGCCGTGCCAAAGGCTTGTCCTTCGCCAACGAAGACGTCGGCGCCCCACTGTCCGGCGGTCTTAAGCACACCGGCGGCGACCGGGTCGGCGCCCACGATGAACAACGCCTCATGTTCGACGGCGAGAGCCTTGGCGGTGGTTAGATCTTCCAGAACGCCGAGGTAGTTGGGATAGCCCGCCACGACCGCGGCGGCGTTCGAGACGTCGACGCTCGACCAATCCGTCACCCCATCAAGCAGCGGCACTTCGACGATCTCGTGGCCGGTTCCCGCGGCGAACGTACGCGCAACCTGGCGCCAGTGCGGATGAATGCCCGAGGAGATCACCATCTTTGAGCGTCCCGTCGCGCCGTGAGCCATATTGAGCGCTTCTACGAGCGCGGTAGCGGCGTCGTAGAGCGAAGCGTTCGGAATGGCAAGACCGCTGAGCCGCGACACCAACGTCTGATATTCGAAAAGAGCTTGGAGCACGCCTTGAGCAACTTCGGGCTGATACGGCGTGTACGNNCGTCGTAGAGCGAGGCGTTGGCGACGGGCAGTCCGGCCAGTCGGGCCACCATGGTCTGGAACTCAAAGACCGCCTGGAGCACACCTTGCGCGACCTCGGGCTGGTACGGCGTGTACGCGGTGACGAACTCCGAGCGGTTGGCTAGCGCCTTCACTACCGCCGGTACCTCGTGGTCGTACGCGCCGCCGCCAGCAAAACACGTCATCGTGGTCGACTTCGCTTTGTTGGCCGCGCTGTAGCCCGCGAAGACCGCCGCAACGTCGGGTTCGCTCAGACCCTCAGCGAGATTGAGGCCGCTCGTCAGTCGAATAGCCGCGGGAATGTGAGCGAAGAGATCGTCGAGTGTGTCCATCCCGAGAAACGCCAACATCGCCTCGACGTCGTCCTTCGTGTGTGGCAAGTAGTCCGCCACGTCATGACTCCGATCGAATGAAGGGCAACGCCGTCACGGTAGCGGGAATCTCACGGCCCCGCAGCACCAGCGTGACGTCGCATCCTGGTGCCAGGCCCGGCGTTAAGAGTCCCATGCCGATGCCGTGCTCGAGTACGGGTGAGAAGTTGCCGGACGTGAGAGTTCCCACGTTCTTACTATCTACGTGCACTTCTGCCCCATCGCGAAGAGGTTGACGGCCCGCGGTGGCGACACCGGTCAAGAGCCGCGCCACGCCACGCTCGCGCTCGCGTTCGACCGCTCCTCGTCCTTTGAAGGTCTTCTTCTTCCACCCCAGCACCCAACCAAGCCCCGCTTCGAGCGTCGTCGAAGAAAGACTCAGTTCGTGACCGTATAAAGGCAACGCGGCCTCTAGGCGTAGCGTGTCGCGTGCACCCAGTCCGGCCGGTGTCACTCCGGCCTCGGCCAAGCGACGAAAGAGCCGTTCGGCCACCTCGTTCGGTGCGGCGATCTCGAGTCCCGGTTCGCCGGTGTAACCAGTTCCGGCCACTCGAATCTCTACCCCCTCGTAGTCAAAGCGAGCAACGCGAAAACGACCGACCTCGGCGAAGCGCGGGTCAACGATCGCGGCCTTCGTTCGAGCGCTCGGCCCTTGGACCGCCAAAATGCATCGCTCTGCCGTGACGTCGCGCCCGGGCAGCGCCGACGTGACACCAGAGGTATTCGAGGCGTTGGGCATGACGTCGAACTCATCCTTCGAGACCCACCACACGATGATGTCGTCCACCACGAAGCCTTCGTCGGTCAACAGATGGGTGTACTGAGCTCGCCCGGGCGCGATCTTCTCCAGATCATTAGTGAGTGTGTTTTGTAACGCCTCGAACATCTGCGCTCCATCGCATCGAACGGTGCCCAAATGGCTGACGTCAAAGACCACGGCGTCGCGACGACAGGCCAGATGTTCGGCCACCGTGCCGGGCGCGTACTGCAACGGCATCTCCCAACCACCGAAGGGTACGATCTTCGCGCCAAACTCCACGTGCACGTCGTAGAGAAACGGCCGGCGATCGCTCATTTTCGCGCCTACGCCGCTCGACCGTCCGCCCCACGCAGGTCGTGGTGACGAAGTATTTCGTGAAAATCTCGCCGGTACACCACGAGCAACGGGACCTCGGGGTAGAGCTCACGAAATCGACGAACCTTGCGATTCTTTTTTGTGGTCAATCGCTGTTCGAGGACCGTGAGTTCGATGAAGAGATGCTGCTCGGAAAGATAAAAATCCGGCCGAAAGCCACTAGTGGGAACTCCTCGGTCGCTCCAGGCCAACGGAAACTCGAAGGGCTCATAGATCCAAGGGTGCCCGTAGAGGGTCAACAAAGTGGCGAACAGCAGTTCACTCGGGTGAGCAAACGTTTGGAGAGTATTCGGTACCACGCTCGGATGGCGACGACGCGTTTCGTCGCTCGGCGTCGGAGAGGTCACGCCGAAGCGGCCCCCTTCTCCGACGTCGTGAGTTGCGATTCGCGAATCGTGACCGAGAGTTCGGCGACCACTTTCGCCAGGGGCACGATATTGAAGACCCCTTGTCCACCGCGCAAGAGATCGACGAGTTCTCCGTCGTCGTGGGCGAGTACCGAGCCGGCGTCCGAGAGCACCAGGCTGCTCGCGGCAAGATCGGCTCCGAGCGAGGTTCGCAGACACTCCACGGCCTGGCGCGCCCGCGAGAGCGACACACCTGAGCTGAGCAGCGACTTGATGACTTTGACTTCGAGGACGTCACCGTAGGCGTACGCGCGCTTGGAGCCACTGCCCGAGGCGGCCCGAATAGTGGGCGTGACTAGTTCGGTTCTCGCCCAATAGTCCAACTGACGGTAGGTGACGCCCGTGAGGCGACAGACCGTCGGTCCACTAAATCCAAAAATCGCGGTATCAGTCATACGTAGTCCCTCCCGACCGAGGCTTGTCCAGACTATCTCGACGGACTACACGAGTGTAGTTAGATTCACTCTAAACGGCAAAAAGGTCGGGTCGACCGAGCGAAGGCGACGAGGCTTCGGCGTGGAGCCGAGTCGGAATGCGGCCGGCCCGGCGGGCCAGGTAACCGGCGCGCACGGCGTCACGCAGAGCTTCGGCCATCAAGACCGGCTCGAGGGCCCGATTCATGGCCGAGGCCGCGAGGACCCCGTCACAGCCCAGTTCCATCGCCAGAGCCGCGTCCGACGCGGTGCCCACACCAGCATCCAGTAGCACCGGCGCCGAGAGCCGCTCGGTGATGAGTGAGATGGCGTGGGGGTTTCGGATCCCGAGGCCCGAACCGATCGGCGATCCGAGGGGCATCACCGCGACGCAGCCCAGCTGTTCGAGTCGTTGGGCGACGATCAAGTCGTCAGACGTGTACGCCCAGACCTCAAAGCCGCGGCGCACCAACTCTTCGGCGGCATTTAGTGTTTCGCTGGTGTCGGGCAGCAACGTCACGTCGTCGCCGATGACTTCGAGCTTGATCAAGGCGGTGGCGAAGGCTTCTCGAGCCAGTTCGGCCACCTTGACGGCCTCCGCGGCGCTATAACACCCGGCCGTGTTGGGCAACAACGTCACGTTCATCTCGCGCAACAGGTCATAAATCGAGCCCTTGACGTTGGGGTCAACTCGACGCAACGCCACCGTGGCAATCGAAGAGCCGGAGATTCTTATCGACGCTTCCAGCACGTCCAGGGAACGAAAACCGCCCGTGCCCACGACGAGTCTCGACGTTGAACTAAACGATCCGACTTGAAACAGCTCTTCCACGGCCCCAGCGTACTAACGAAAAGCGGTAACTAGGGTTGGAGCGTGCAGCCCATCACCGCCTTGTCGATCGCGGGCTCGGACTCGGGCGGCGGCGCGGGAATACAGGCCGATATCAGAACCTTCAGTGCCTTTGGCGTACACGCGACGACGGCGCTGACCGCGATCACCGCACAGAACACCGTGGGTGTCCGCACCATCGTCAACGTCGAGCCCGAGATGGTCGAAGCCCAAGTACGTGCGATCGTCTCCGATTTTGACGTCCGGGCCACCAAAACGGGCATGCTCGCACAAGCGCGCAGCGTGGAGCGAGTCAGTGTGCTGGCGAGCGAGGGAGTACTCCCCCTCCTCGTGGTCGATCCGGTCCTGGTCTCGACGAGTGGACAGGCCCTGATGGCCGAAGGCGGCGTGGAGGCGTACCGTACCGCCCTCATTCCCCTCGCCCACGTCGTCACGCCCAATCTTCACGAGGCCGCCGTGCTCTGTGGAGTGGACGTTCACGACGTGAGAAACCTCGAGGACTTGACGGCCATGGCGCGCACCATCTTGGCGATGGGCCCCGACTTCGTCCTGGTCAAGGGCGGACACTATGCCTACACTCCGAACGCCGAGCACTCGCCGGACCTGTTACTGAGTCGCGACGAGTTGACCGTCTTTGATGCCTTGCGCATCGAGACGATGAACGATCACGGCACCGGATGTTCGTTGTCCGCCGCGATTGCGGCCGGGCTCGGGCTCGGTCGTAGCGTCCTTGACGCCACGCGCGACGCGAAGTCATTCGTGCTCGCCGCCCTCACGAGTGCGTCGACCTGGCACCTCGGTCAGGGTCGCGGACCAATCGACCACTTTGGCTGGAACAGTGAGTGACGATCCCAAACCCCCGTTAACCACAACGACGAGTCTCTGGCCCGCCGCGGCGGTGCTGGGTCTCGCGGCCGTGATGTTGGTCGTTTTCCTGGTCATCAACCTCGTCGCCAACCAGGGCGTGAGCAAAGAGACCACCACGACGTTGGCGGTCGTGGTGGGCGGGCTGCAACCCGACGTCTCGCCGGGGCCCGCGTTGAAGTACTGCCTTCAAACCGAAGAAGTCCCCTCGAACATCGCCGACGCGTTCGTCATGCCCGAAGGCACCACTCCTACGGGCGGTGCCAATACGCCTAATTCCGGGGCCGGTGACTTCGACTGTTACGAGCCCATGAGAACGACCGGGGCGACCAGCGCGTCACTGATCGGTTTCTTTGACGCACAGTTGGCCTCACGGGACTGGAGTCTGTTCTCGAAGGGTGCGAGCAACGGTGATCCCCAATCGCTCTTTCAAAAGGCCGGCGACGACGGTTTCTACTGGGTGGTGGGCGTGACCGTCACCAAATCCAGCGCCACCAACGTCGACTGGACGTTTCGGATCTACCAGAACTCCGAGACGATCTAAGCCCTCAGTGGCTGACCAGTTCCGGCGCGGCGACCTTGTGATCCTGGGTCACCGCTGACCACAGCGCGAAGTTCAGTGGATAGATGACGTAGCCAATACGCGTGGCTGAGGCGACGCACATCATCACGGCGAAGGTCACGCTGAGTATCGCGAGCAGTTGTGACAGTGTCAAGGGCCAGTGAGCGCGCATGTACTTCGCCGCGAAGTAGCCACCAATCAAGAACGTCACCGGCGCCAGCACGTGACCGAGTTGGGGCAACCACGTCGTGAGGATGTGGCCCGGCAACGCGCTCGCGGCCGGCGACGAGACCCCGGCGAGTCCGAGGGGGAAGGCAAAAACGTTCGTCATGAACGCAGCGGGCGCTCGAAAGATAAACGGCACCGTGGTCACGACCACGATCGAACCAATCCACAACAAGACTCGTCGCCACGTGGAGCGTCCCTCCTTGTTACGCGCGACCAGCAGCGCGCCGGCCGCCATCGGCCACGCCGTCAACTTCATCGCCGCCGCGAGTCCGAGACTGATGCCGGCCAAATTCGACTGGCGACGCTGCAACGCCGCGACGCCTAGTAAGAGCAACGCCAAGATCGGCATGTCGTCGCCACCGGTGGAGAGAAAGAGCGCGCCCGTCGGCAGGGCGATGAGCACTTGGGCGACGCGCAGTTTCTGTTCCCTGGTGAGTCGCAGAAGGGCGAGCGCCCAGCCGCTCGCCAAGAGCGTCATCAGGGTCATCACGATTCGCGCGTCGGTCAAACCTTTACTCTCGTGCGTCGCCGCGCTCGGCAGGCCGAAGACGCCCATCAAAGGAAAGTAGGGAAAGAACGATTCAAAGGCCGGGAGACCATGGATCTCATTGACGACGTGCCCGTGGACTTTGTATGCGCGGTAGGGATCTTGGCCTTTACTGAGCAGCTGGCCCGCCCGCGAGATCACGCCAACCTCGGGCTGGGCGTGACGCCAGTGCGCCTCGAGGCCCAGTGGGACAAAGACCGCGCCGAGCACGACCAGGCCCAAGAGCACCATGCGGATGAGGTGCGCTCGTTTACGGGCCCGTCGGCCCGCAATGAACGCGGCAATGGCCACGAAGGCGTAAGGGCCAACGGTCAAATAGCCCCACTGCCACTGCGCGGGCTGCGTGGAGGTCCAGCCCAGCATCAAGGCGAAGCTTGCGGCCAGCCCGTAGAGCAACGCGTCGCTGGTGAGTTTGGCGAGCGCCGACCACCACGTCAAGGCGCGATCGCGCGCGGTCCAGAGCTGCGCCAACATGACGTTAAGTGTACTGAGCCATCGTCGTCCTGCGGCGCTTCAACTACTGCGTGGTGCCACTCGACTGGCGTCGAAGGGGGTACATGGTTCGCGGCGGAATCGGGCCGGTGAAGAACCTCTCAATGATCTTCACGCACTCTTTGGTTCGTTCCTTGAGCACGGCGTGTGACGTGCCAGGTAGCACGGCGAGCTGCGCCTCGGGAATCGCTTGATACATCTCGACGGTGTGCGAAAGAGTCGTCACGTCGTCGTCACCCGACATCACCAACACCGGCACCGCTATGGTGGCCAACTCTTTGAGTGTCAACACGGGCTGTGTCTTGACCAGCGCCAAGGACTTTTCCACCACGGCACTGGCGTGGGCGATGCCGTTGGGCGAGTGTTTCGCGTACTGCTCGGCAAAGTCAGCGAAGCCTTCGCTGGCCGGCGTGAACTCTTCCATCGACACGAGCCCTTGGAAGTGATAGTTCGCACCCACCACGACGACTCTCTTTAATAAGTCCGGTCGACGCAGCGCCACGATGATCGCCACGTTGGCGCCGTCACTGTGGCCCAGCAGATGGACGCGTCGTCCGAGAAATTCCACAAAGGCAATCGTCTCGTCGGCCATAGCCTCATAGGAGAAGGGCAGGTCGGTGTCGGCACTTCGCCCGTGGCCGCGACGATCAAAGGCGGCCAGAGAGAATCGCTTGGACAGGCCTGGTCCCAACACTCGAAGAAGGCTCTCGCTGCTGCTCAATCCCCCGTGTAGCAACAAAACGATCGGACCCCTCTTCTTGGGCAGCAGCGCCCACGTCGGATGGTCATTGAGCAAGATTCGTGTCACTCAGGAGATGGTACGGCGTCGAACGGGAGCGACGAACACCCTGCGTAGTCTGGTCCGATGCGCGCCTTCGTCGTCAGCGAAACCAACGGACACCTGAGCCGTGAACTCCGTGAGGTCGAGCCCGTTCGGGTCGACGAGAGCGACCTCAAGGTCAAGCTCGAATACTCGAGTGTGAACTTCAAAGACGCCATGGTCGCCCAGGCACCGAGCCGGGTCCGTCGCGTCAGCACGCTCGTGGGTGGCGTCGACGCCGCTGGAGTGGTCGAGAGCTCTGGCGACGACCTCTTCGCCCCCGGAACGCGCGTCGCCGTGCACGGCGGGAATCTCGGCGTCGGGCGCGATGGCGGTTTCGCGGAATACATCTTCGCACCGCGACGCTATCTTTCCCCACTGCCACCGTCAATCAGTACGCGCGACGCGATGGTCATCGGCACCGCGGGCTTCACGGCCATGGCCAGCGTGCTCGCGCTCGAGGATCGAGGACTCGAGCCCGGTGCGCTGATTCTCGTCACCGGCGCCACCGGCGGTGTCGGTTCACAGGCCGTGACCTATCTCGCACTTCGGGGCTACTCGCCGGTGGCTTCGACGGGCTCGCCCGACGGGGCCGAGTGGCTCGTCAATCGAGGGGCCGTGCGCGTCATTGGACGAGCCGACGTCAGCGATCGGTTTGATCGAATGTTGGGCAGTGAACTCTGGGACGGCGCCGTTGACTGCGTCGGTGGTCAGACGCTGCACCAGTTGCTCCGTTCGATGCGCTACGGGACGAGCGTGGCCGCGAGCGGCATACTGGCGGGNNTTGAGACCACGCTTTATCCCTTCATCACTCGTGCCGTGACGCTCGTGGGCGTCGACACCGTGCAAGCCAACTCCGCCTCGCGCCAGCGCGTCTGGCGCACTTTGGGCGAGTTGGCGCCACGAATCGACTTCACGTCGCTCATTGATCGGGTGATCGCGCTTGAGGATCTTTCGCTCGCGCTCGACGACGTTGGCGCTGGTCGAACCCGAGGTCGAATTCTTGTGCAACTCGACCTCTAGACAGCCCCGACGACTTAGTAGAGCGGGCTCACCACGAGTCGACCGTTGTTGCACGGAGCCACGGGGTAGGCCGGCGTCACGTCAATTGAGCCGCCCTTCGCGACAAATTGGACGCTCAGCGTGACCGCGTTCGGGCAGGCGGTGGTACCGGTCTGCACGTCAGAGTAAGCCAATGAGAACTCAGCAGTTCCGTTTTGGCTCACGCTCACCAGCGACGGTGGCTGGTTCGCCGGAGCGCTCAGAAACTGAAAACTGTTGCCGCTCGAGGGCACGTCCAGCGCGGACGATGTCAATACCGCGCCCAGCTTGTCCTGGAGCGTGATGATCGGCCACCCGTCTAAGGTGCACGAACCTGCGCTCGANNCCGCCGCTCCCTCACCCTCGTTGTAGACGCCCGAAAAGTCCGACGAGTGACACGTCGTGTTGGCCAGAGAGGTACTGGTCACCGGCACCGTGGTCGAAGTGGTGGTCGTGGTGTTAGAAGAGTCGATGACGTGGCGGCTCAAGGTGTAAATGGCGACAAAGGCGAAGAAAATGGCGAGTGACTTAAGGGCCCGACTCACGTATCGAAGTCCTCAGGCTTCACTTGGTCGAGAAACTCTCGAAGCTGCGCGACCAGATCGGCCTCGTTCGGTGAGTCCAGTTCCACGTACTCCTCGTCTTCTTCGTCGTACGCTAATTTCATCACCCGCCCCTCCGCGGCCATCAGGTCGTCGCTGATCAGTATCGGCGAACCCACGCGAAGAGCCAAAGCCACCGCGTCACTCGGACGGGCGCTGACGACGATCTCCTCGCCCGAGCGGATCAGGCGCAGATTGGCGAAGTACGTGTTGTCAACCAACTCGGTGACTTCCACCGAGAACAGCTTCGCACCCAGAGCACTCACGACCTGACCGAGTAGATCGTGCGACATCGGGCGCGGCGACGTCACTCCTTGCAAGGCGTACGCGATGGCCGCCGCCTCGGGCGCGCCAATGTAGATCGGGAGCACACGCTCGCCCCCTACCTCCTCGAGCAGCAACAGCGGCGTCGAGGACCCCACGTCAACGCGTACCGCGCGGAGTACCACCTCAATCATGGGGCCAGCCTAGACCCCGACTCTGCGACGAAGGGTGTCTAGAGGCTCAAGTGCGCCGAGAGTTCGCGTTCAACCAGTACGTTGCAAAGCGCGGTGACTTCTCGAGCAACGTCGGCGACGTCGGTGAGGGATTGGACACGCAGTCGTTCGTTATTGACACTACGCAGCGGACGCGTTAACTCATCGATGACGCCGAACTCGCGTTCAGCAATGCGCCGAAGAGAACCGAGAAGCCGGGCGTCGACGCCACGCGAGAGCAACGCGCGCGCGTAGGCCGCGACGCGCACGTCAAAAGCGCTGAACGTGGCCTCACCTTCGACCTCGTGCGGCGTCACGAGCCCCAGCGACTGAATCTGATTGAACTCTTCGGCCGTGAGACCCAACGTGGCGATCAATTCGTCGAGAGTGAAGTACTGCTTTATCGGCGTCGACACCGAATCCGCGGACTCCGGTGCCACGACGCTCAATCCCGGGCGCGGCGCGGGCGCGGGTGCGCTCACCACGCTCATCGTGGCTTCACGAGCCGCATGACGCCCGGAGTGCGTCACGTTCGGCACTACCAGAAGGCCCTGTTCAATGAGTCGCAAGCGCACCACGCGCAACGGCACGAACTCCTCTTGGGCGAGGCGAATCGCCTCGCGCAGACAGTCGACGTCGCGCTCAGAGTACAGACGGTAGCCCTTGCGGCTCCGGCTCGGCTGCACCAGTCCCTTGTCTTCGTAGTAGCGAATCTTGGATAGTTCGACGTCCGGAAAAAGTTTGCGCAACTGCGCGTGCACTTCACCGATGCGCATACCACCTTGACTGACGCTCATCGTGTCGCCTCCCAAAAAACCAGTTTGAATTTGCCAATCTGCACTTCGTCGGCGGAGTGCAGGGTCGTCTCTTCGACGCGCCGTCCGTTGACGTAGGTGCCATTGAGCGAGTTGAGATCACGCAACGTAATTCGTCCGCTCGCCGTGCGGGTAAAGACCGCGTGATGACGTGAAACCGAGACGTCGTCGAGTAAAAGATCACTCGCCTCGTGTCGACCCACCGTCGTCACGTCTTTCGCGAGCTCGATCCGAGTGCCCGCTTGAGGTCCCGCGGCGATCACCAATTCGTCACGGTGTTCACCTTGCGGTCCTCGGTTGGCGTCTGGGTGCATCGCGTCGGGCGCACTGACGACCGGTACCGCAATCGTCTCGGGTGACGTGGCCTCGTGTTGGGGAGCACCGCAGGACCAGCAGAAATTCGCGTTGGCGTTGAGTATCTCTCCACAGCGTCGGCAGTTCACGTGACTCACACTAGTGAACTTTGGAAAACGCTGTCGGGGCTACGAGGTCGTCAGGGCGCGGTAACCGGGGGCGTCTAGAAGTGCGTCGAAGTCGCTGGGTGAACTTGTCTCAATCTCACAGATCCAGCCCGCACCGTAAGGATCACTATTCACTAATTCGGGCGAGGAGCGCAGCGCGTCGTTCACCGCTGTGACATTCCCGGACACCGGGGCGTAAATCTCCGACACCGATTTGGTGGACTCGACTTCGCCGATGACGCCTCTGGCGCTTACCGTGGCGCCGACCTTGGGCAGATCGACGAAGACAACGTCACCCAGGGCGTCTTGGGCGTAGTCGGTGATGCCCACGCGCACGCGCTCACCCTCACGTTGGGCCCATTCGTGATCACTGGAGTAGCGAAGTTCGTCCGGTATCTGCATGCGAGACAACTTACAAGATTGATCGAGCCTGGCGTCCGGTGCGCAGTGCGTGAAGGGCCGGTCTAACGTAGCCAACGAGGACGAGCCACGAGAGGCTCAGGCCCATGAGGCCAATGACCCAACAGCACGTTCGGGCATCGTGTTGCCAGGGCCGCAACGCGCCGTGGTGCGGATTGGTCGTCAACAAGAACAACGGAAAGGCCGTCATCAGGGCGAACGTCGAGACCTTGCCCCACCAGAGCACGTTGATACGCGCCGCGCCCAGGGCCGCGAGGACCAGCGTCAGCACGGACACCAGCACTTCTCGAACCAACGTCAAGCCCGCGAACCACCACGGGACTCCCCCGGCAACCGCGACCGCGATCAGTCCGCCAATCACGAGCAACCGATCGGCCGTGGGATCGAGAATCTTGCCCACGGTGGAGACCTGATGTAGCCGACGAGCCAGGTAGCCGTCGATCCAGTCGGTCGCGCCGAGCACCGCGAGCAACCACGCGGCCACCGCTCGGTGGTTCGTGCCAAAGAGCAGCCAGAAGAAGACGGGTAGAAACGCGAGACGAAGCACCGTGACGCCATTCGCCCACGTCAGCCACCCCGCGTCGACCTGATCGCTCTCACCCACGATGTGAGCGTATTACTACGCGACGGTGATCGACTGGTCCAAAAAGACGTCTTGCACGGCGTGCATCAAAGCGGCACCCTCATCGAGGGGACGTTGAAAGGCCTTACGCCCGAGGATGAGGCCCTGACCACCGGCGCGCTTGTTGATGACCGCCGTGCGCACCGCCGTCGCCAGATCGTTGTCGCCCTTGGCCTCGCCACCTGAGTTGATGAGCCCGATACGACCGGCGTAGCAGTTGACGACCTGCCAACGCGTCAAATCAATGGGATTGTCGGTCGTCAACTCCGAGTACACGCGAGGATCGGTCTTGCCGAACTTGACGGCGTTGTAGCCCCCATTGTTGACGGGCTGCTTCTGTTTGATGATGTCCGCTTCGATGGTCACCCCGAGGTGATTGGCCTGGCCCGTCAGGTCGGCGCTGAGGTGATAGTCCACTCCACCAGTGACGAAGGCGTCATTGCGCAAATAGCACCACAACACGGTAAAGAGTCCCGCCCGGTGGGCCTCGGCGAAGGCCGCCGTGATCTCTTCAATCTGGTGAATCGAACCTTCGGAGCCGAAGTAGATCGTCGCACCCACGCCCACGGCGCCGAGATCGGCGGCTTGGCGAACCGAGGCGAAGAGTTGCTGGTCGAAACTGTTGGGATAACGCAAGAGATCATTGTGGTTGAGCTTGACAATGAAGGGAATCCGGTGCACGTAGCGGCGCGAGACGATGCCGAGAGTGCCCAAGGTCGTGGCGATGGCGTTGCACTCGCCCGCCAGGGCCAGGTCGCAGAGTCGTGCCGGGTCGAAGTACTCGGGGTTCGGGGTAAAGCTGGCCGCCGCGGAGTGTTCAATTCCCTGGTCCACCGGGAGGATCGACAGGTAGCCGGTGCCTCCCAGACGGCCATGGTTGTAGAGCGTGCCGAGGTTGCGCAAGACGGTTGCATTTCGGTCACTCCAGGTGAACACGTCATCGAGAAAACTCGGGCCGGGGAGGGTCAAAAGTTCCTTGGGAAACGCGGTGGCCTGATGATCGAGCAATAACGTCGCGTCGTCACCTAAGAGGGCGGCAATATCCATGGGCAAATCTTACAAGGTCTGTCACGGTCTACTTTCTCGTTGCACTGCGCCTCACTCACCTCGAGCGGCTACCCACTGGTAGGTACAGTGGGCCATGGACCTCGAGTACCGCTCATCGTTGACGCGGCGTCTCGCGGCCGTGCACTCGCTCTACGACGATGCGTGTTCGACGATGACACTCGAACAGATCAACGCGGTGGTCCAGCCCACGACGCTCCCCATTGCCTTTTCGCTGGTGCACCAAGTGCTCATTGAAGACGGCAGCTTGGTCTTTCTCGGCGGCCCGGCGCCCCAGTTCGACGACTCGTGGGCCGCGCGCCTTGAACTCGGCGTCGCCGACCACGGCAAGCACAAGAGTGTCGAAGAGATGATGCACCAGCGCGTCGGCGATTTCGGGGCCCTCCGGGAGTTCCAGCGCCTCGTGTTTGACGCCACCGAGGGCTACGTCGCCTCCATCGAGCCCGCGGCGTTCAGCGACGTGCTCATCCATCCGCCCTACGGCGACGCGATTGCCAACACCTTCTCGGCCCGGGTGGGCGGCGCCCATGGCATCACGCGCAGCGACGCCCTCGAGTGCTGGATCTACCAACACGCCCTGCGCCACATGGGTGAAATCGAACACGCCCGTTCGCTCGTCGGGCTGCACGGCATGACCTCGTAATTTCGATGCGCTGTAGAGTCTCCCTACAACGTTTTGATGGGAAGACATGACACTCGTACAAGGAACCACGACCGCCAGATTTGACGCGCTGCGTGATCATTTGGAGACGAGCTTCGCCAACGGCGGCGACGTGGGCGCCTCCATCGCGGTCATACACCGTGGTGAGTTGGTCTGTGACTTGTGGGGCGGCTTTAAGGACGAAGCGATGCACACACCATGGGAGCGCGACACCATCGTCAACGTGTGGTCCACTACCAAAACCATGACCTTTCTGGTCGCTCTCATGCTCTACGACCGTGGCGACCTTGATTTCGACGAGAAAGTCTCGACGTATTGGCCCGAGTTCGCGGCCAACGGCAAGGGCGACATTGAAGTGCGACATCTGATGAATCACTGCGCGGGGCTCTCGGGATTCAGTGAGGCGATCAAAGCCGAAGACCTGGCGGATTGGGATCGCTGCGTCCAGGATTTGGCCAACCAAACACCCTGGTGGGACGACCGCTCTGTCTCGGGCTATCACGCGGTGACCCAGGGCTACCTGATCGGCGAGGTCGTGCGCCGCGTTACCGGCACCACTATTGGACAGTTCTTCAAGGGCGAAGTCGCGGACGTGCTCGGAGCCGATTTTTTCATCGGTCTGCCCGAATCCGAAGAGCCCCGGGTCAGTCTCGTCATTCCCCCGACCACGTCCGAACTCTTACCGTCTGACTCGAACTCCATTGGCTATCGCACATTGACGTCGCCCCCAGTGTCGGCGAGCGCCCCGCACCATCGTTGGTGGCGAGCGGCCGAGATCCCGGCCGCCAACGGTCACGGCAACGCGAGGTCCGTCGCCTCAATTCAACAGATCATCACCAACAACGGTCACGCCGAGGGTCATCGGTTCTTCAGCGAGAAGACCGGCGACAAGGTCTTCCAGGTTCAAACGAGCGGTATGGACCAAGTGCTCGACTTCAACGTGAACTTTGGCCTCGGCTACGGACTGGCGAGCAGTGACGTCCCGCTCGGACCGCGTGAATGTTATTGGGGTGGCTACGGTGGCTCAATCATCATCATGGATCAAGACGTCGACTTAACCGTCGCGTACATGATGAACAAGATGCAGTTCGGCCTGGTGGGTGACACCCGCGGACCGGCCATCGCTTTCGCGGCGGCGATGGCGGCCTTGAGCTAGTCGAGCTTTTTCTTCGACGTCGGCGTCACGCGACGCTTTCGATTCTTTCGCGGCAGCGTCGCGCCGAGATCCTTTAAACGATCACTCGCGTCGTAGGCGTCCGGTTCGGCGATGACCACGCGTGAGAAGAGTTCTCGCGCCGACGTCGTGTCGCCGGCCCGGTCGTAGACGTCCGCCAAGGCGTACCACAGGCGCACGTGACGGTACGAGGGGTTGCGCAGGTTCTTGGTCGCGCCCGCTCGCGTCAAGAGCTCGATGGCCTCGTCGTAGCGCCGTTGATCGGCCCAGGTCGCGGCCATGACGATCCGGCCCTCGGCCAGCACCTCGGCCGTCGGTTCACTCTCTTGGAGTTCGCCGTAAGCCTTCTCGACGGCACGATAGCGGTGGTTGGCCCGGTCGGCGTCCATCACCAGAGGGAGATGTTCTGGGTCACCGGTGATGGCGAAGTACGCACGAAGGTGAATCTTGGCCATTGCCCAGCGCTCGGCTCGATACGCGCCGAGTCCGGTGAGTTCGCGCACGGCAGCGACGCCGGGCGTGGCGTCCGCCACGATTCGCCCCAGTCGCAACGCCTCTTCGTAACGTTTGCGGTCGTACGCCTCGGCCGCTCTGGTGAGGGTGTTCACCATTTTCTCTCGCATGTACGTCGTACCAATGAAGGCCCTTCGCACGTCGGCGGCGACTTCACCGGGCAAGGCGTATTTGACACGCACTTTGGTCTTACCCGCGGCGGCACTTCGTATCTCGGGCCGCTCGACAGACTCCCACTGACTCATTGGATCAGGTGTGCGTTTACGACTCTTCGCGTCTCCGAGCTCTGCGCCCGTGCTGGTGATGTTGTTGGCACCTTTGCGAGCGACACTGCCCCAGCCCTGTTGCTTGGCTCGCTCACCGGCCTCTTGTCGTTTGCGCTGCTCGGGCGTCAGGGGCGTGGGCGCACGAGAGGAGCCAAACCTCGTCGGTCGCTCCGTTCGAGAGGACGATTTTCGCCCCGTGCTCGGACGGCGCGAGGTGGAGTCACCGTTGGACTTGCGGTAGGGGCGGGTCTCTTTCGGGGGCCCCGACTCGGCGTCTCGTGAACCTCGTTGAGGTCGCGCGTCGCGCGCAGAAGGACCGCGCGGCTTCGCGCCACGGTTGTCGTCACGCCGGGAAGGTTCACGTCGCTCGGGTCTCTCGCCCGAATGCTTCGATTTAGCCTGACCAGGCCGGCCTTTTGGGTCTCGAATTGACGGCCTCGACGCCGACGAGGGTCGTGAACCAACGGGCGGCTCTCCCCCTCGGGGCGTTCGGCGAGAAGGAGGTTTCGATGCGGGCACGTTTCAGTCTATCTTTCGCCCGAAAGTATGAGGCTGGCCCGAACTCGCCCATAGAACGCTTCGGTGCGTCCACTATCTCGCGTCGTCGACGAACCCGGATTCCGGAAAGACTGGGTGGTACATTCGCAATATGATTCCAGACCTTCAACAACGTATTGACAGCGCTTTACAAGACATTCAACTGCTCGATCACCCGTTCTATCGCCGGTGGGAAGCCGGAGAATTGAAACGAGACGAGTTGACCCACTACGCCGAACAGTATCGATTCTTTGAGACGATGCTTCCGACGTTTCTTCAACAGCTGAGCGAGGAACTGAGCCCGGGTCAAGCGAGAGATTTGGTTGATGCGAATCTGTCGGACGAGGTAACGCCGCCATCTCACGTAGAGCTCTTTGAGGAATTTGCCCGATTTTATGACGCGTCAACTGTTTCGATATCGCCCGCAATGGCGAATCTCGTGGACTCCTATGCCCAGGCACTTCTACGCGGTTCGGCCTCGGGGCTCGCTGGACTGTTTGCCTACGAAAGCCAAGGTGCCGCGATCGCCGACTCCAAAGCCGCCGGCTTGAACAAGCATTACGGCGCGAGCGATGAAGCCCTGACGTTCTGGCAGGAGCACGGATCGATCGAGGGCGACCACGCGAAGTGGACCTTCGACGCACTGTCATCATTGGATCCTGATCTCGACGAAGTTGCGTTGTCCACGCGTTTGGTGGGCGAAGCGTGGTGGGCCTTTCTCGACGAACGCGAGATGCAGTCCGCTTAACACCACCCACCGGTGGAACTCAATAAACGAAGACACCCCCTCGAGCCGAGCGAGTGCGGACCTGTTCGCCGGATAACTCAACGACGCTAAGTTACAGAGTGAGTTGGTGACACCTATGACGACGCAACCTCTAACCCAACGTCCAGCCTGGGTCGCTCTCGCCGCTCACCACCGTGACACGACGTCGTGGCACCTGCGCGATCTCTTCAACGGCGATCCGGGCCGGGCCCTTCGCTTCACGGGCCAAGCCGCGGGACTCTACCTCGACTACTCAAAAAACCTCATCGACGACGACACCATGTCCCTCCTAGCCCAGCTGGCCATGGAGTCGCGAGTCGAAGAGCGTCGTGACGCCATGTTCGCCGGAGAACACCTGAACGTTTCGGAAGATCGAGCAGTGCTGCACGTCGCGCTTCGCATGCCAAAAGACGTCTCGCTGGTCGTCGACGGCGTCGACGTCGTCGCCGAGGTCCACGCCGTGCTGGACCAGATGAGTTCCTTCGCCACGCGCGTGCGNNTCAATATCGGCATCGGCGGATCGGACCTCGGTCCCGTGATGGCCTACGAAGCGCTCCGGCACTTCTCCCAGCGTGATCTCACCTTTCGCTTTGTGTCCAACGTCGACGCGACGGACTTCGTCGAGTCGGTACGTGACCTCGTCCCCGACGAGACGCTCTTTATTGTCTCTTCGAAGACGTTCAGCACTCTTGAGACGCTCACCAACGCCGCCTCCGCTCGCGACTGGCTCGTGACGAGTCTTGGTGAGGAAGCCGTGGTCAAGCACTTCGTCGCGGTCTCCACCAACGCCGACAAGGTGGCCGCCTTTGGCATCGACGTGGCGAACATGTTCGGCTTTTGGGACTGGGTCGGNNACGATGCTGGCCGTGGGGCCCGAGAATTTCTACGCGATGTTGGCGGGCTTTCACGACATGGATCAGCACTTTCGCACCGCACCCGTGCAAGAAAATCTGCCGATTCTGATGGGTCTGCTCGCGTTTTGGAACAACAACGTTTTGGGCTTCCCCACTGTGGTGGTGATGCCCTACGACCAGTACC
>PKWA01000091.1:0-175 GCA_003131665.1 Acidimicrobiaceae bacterium | reverse complement strand
CCAACGGCCAGCACAGCTTCTATCAACTGCTCCACCAAGGCACCACTGTCGTACCCGTTGACTTCATCGGCTTCGCCACGAGTCTCAACCCGCTGGGTGCGCATCACGACATCTTGATGTCGAACGTCTTCGCCCAAGCGCAGGCCCTGGCCTTTGGACGGACGGAAGAGGAGCT
>PKWA01000069.1 GCA_003131665.1 Acidimicrobiaceae bacterium | reverse complement strand
CCCAGCGCCTGCGGCAAGACGAATCTCGCCATGCTCGTGCCCTCTTTGCCGGGCTGGAAAGTCGAAACGGTCGGTGACGACATCTGTTGGATGAAGCCCGGACCCGACGGGCGGCTCTACGCGATCAATCCCGAGGCGGGCTTCTTTGGCGTGGCGCCGGGCACGAACATGGACACCAATCCCAACGCCATGTACTCCGTCGCGGCGAACTCGATCTTCACCAACACCGCGCTCACATCTGACGGCGACGTGTGGTGGGAGGGTCTGGGCGAGCCGCCCGAAGGTCTCATTGACTGGATGGGTCGCCCCTGGAGTAAAGAGCTCGGCACACCCGCGGCACACCCGAATTCGCGCTTCACCGCACCGGCCGACCAAGACCCCGCCATCGCGCCCGAATGGCAAGACCCCGCCGGCGTGCCGATCGACGCGATACTCTTTGGCGGACGGCGCGCCAGCGTGATACCCCTCGTCTTTCAGTCGCGTAACTGGGACCACGGCGTCTTCTTGGGCTCGATCATGACCTCAGAGACGACGGCCGCCGCGACGGGCGCGGTCGGCAACCTGCGGCGCGATCCCTTCGCCATGTTGCCGTTTTGTGGCTACAACATGGCCGACTACTTCGCGCACTGGCTGACCTTCTCCAATCGCTTCGACGAGTCGACACTGCCCAAGATCTTCTACGTGAACTGGTTTCGAAAGAGTAAGGACGGTCGTTGGCTCTGGCCCGGCTTTGGCGAGAACAGCCGCGTGCTCGAGTGGATCTTCGAGCGCACCGCCGGACGCGGTGAAGCCAAAGAGACGCCCATTGGCTTCGTACCGGCACCAGGGGCCATCAACATCGAGGGGCTCGACGTGTCGGAAGAGGACATGGCCCAGCTCTTGAGCGTGCACGCCGAGGAGTGGCGTACTGAGCTGCCACGCATGCGAGAGCACTACGCCCAGTTCAACGAGCGTTTACCGGCCAAACTGGCCGCGATGGTCGATGACCTGGAGACCCGACTGGCCTAGGGCTCACTCGGCCGTCTCGGCGTCGGCCACGATCAGTCGTGGTCCCGAGGGCCAGTCGAAGTAGCGCCACGTCCAGTTGATCATCACGCGCAGACGATTTCGAAAGCCCACGAGATACCACAGGTGCAGCGCCAGCCACGCCAACCATCCGGCGCTGCCGCGAATGACGCCCCCGTGTGCCAACTTCGCCACGGCGGCTCTTCGCCCGATCGTGGCCATGATGCCCCGGTCGCGGTAGTGAAAATCCGTGGTGGCCTGGCCGCTCAGCACGCGCAGAATCTGCTCCGCGCAGTGGGCGCCCGATTGAATCGCGACGGGCGCGAGTTGGGGGTAGAAGGCGTCGTGGGCATCAGGGATCGCGGCCGTGTCTCCGATACTCCAGACGTTGGCGCTGTCGACGAGGCGCAGGTCCGCTCCAACGAGCGCGCGTCCGCCCGGTCCCCTCGGCCCCACGAGCTCGTCGCTCAGCGTGCCCCGTGCCGTGATGCCACCCGCCCAAATCACCGCAGTTGTCTCGAGTCGCTCGCCGTCGGCGAAGCGAATCGCGTGCTCTTCGACTTCCACGACGGAACGTCCGCACGCCACGTCGACCCCCATCTTCTCGAGCGTCTTCTTGGCGTACCGACTCGCCGACTCCGGAAAGGCCGTGAGCAGTCGCGGCGCCAGGTCCACCAGGAGAATTCGCACCTGGGACGCGTCGAGGCGAAGTCCGTCGCGCTTGATGGCGATGTCGATGAGCTCCGAGAGCGCGCCGGCCGTTTCGACGCCCGTCGGTCCGCCGCCCACGACGACGAAGTTGAGCGCCACCGGCGAATGAGTCTGCGCGACGTCGGCGTCTTCGATCGCGCGCAGCAGCCGATTGCGTAGACGTCGCGCGTCGGCCAACGAATAGAGGGGCATCGAGTAGCTCGACGCGCCCGGGATATCAAAGAACGACGCCGTCACGCCCGTTGCCACCACGAGGTGGTCGTAGGCGATCTCGTCGCCGTCGTCGAGCACGACGACGTCGCGACGCTGGTCCACCCCGCTCACGCGGGCGTGACGAACGCGGATGTTTTTGGCGTGACCGAAGATCGTTCGAATCGGGTAAGCCACGTCCGCCGGCTCGAGACCGGCGGTGGCGACTTGGTAGAGCAGCGGCAAAAACGTATGAAAGTTGTGGCGATCGATGACCGTGACGCGAACGGGTTTGTTGGCCAGTTTTCGAGCCGCGGCCAAGCCCGCGAAACCGCCGCCGACGATGACGACGTGGGGCAACGCGGCCAGCTCTTCAAGGGAGAACTCCACGCGCGGTGACGTCGCCATATGTCCCTACACCTTAGGAATGGGGCGAGAGGTTCGCGTCAGTGACGCGCCACCCGGCGCCCGATGGGGTACGCCACGCTGCCGATGATCGTTAAGAAGGCGAGGATTCGGTCCCCCGTCGAAAAACTCATTGCGATCGCCACGGGAATGAGCGCACCCACCACCCACAAGAGTTGTTGGCGCACGGCGAATCGCGCGAAGGTGCGCCCCTGCGCGCCGGGCGCCACGTTTCGTTGCGTGATCGCGTCAAAACTCGGTTGGGCCACCGCGGCGCACAGCCCGAGCCAGCCGGCGAACACCACCTGGGCCCACAACACCGGATCGGTGGAGGCGGCGACGGCGCCCACTCCGGTGGCCAGCAGCGCCATTCCGAGCAGCGTCGACTCCTTGAAGACGTTGCGCGCGCGCGTGACAAAGGCCAACCCCACGAGCGAACCCAGAGCGCTGAAGGCGAGTGCGAAGGCGTACCAACCCAGAGCGGCCGACTCTCGTCGAAGGACGAAGGCCAACAAGAACGTGGCGAAGCCCACGCTAAAACGCATCAAGGCCGCAGCACCTAGTCCCCACGCGACTTCGACGTCACCGAGGGGGTTCAGCGCGTTCAAATCTCGCTGGGTCTGCGTGAGTCCCGAGACTTGATCACGAATGACCTTCGCCGGACGTTGCAGACGCGCACTCGCTACCGTCGCGGCGATGTACACGATCGACGCGGTCACCAACACGCTCGGTCCGCCGAGTCCCTTCAACAGGCCCGCGCCAATCGAACCTGCGAGCAGGCCGACGATCGTACCGAGCAACGTGAGTTGGGCGTTAAAGCCGGCGAAGCCCTTCTCCTCGTCTTGCTCGTCATTCGGCCAACCGGCGTCGCCCAGGTGCGCGGCGTGTTCGCGAAACTGATCGGTTCGCGCCATCTCGGGCACCAGGGCGCCGCGCGTGACGACGTAGAGCTTGGACGAGACGAGGAGCAAAAAGGCCAGCGGAAAGAGCCATAACGAGTTGAGGTGCTCGGCCATCATCCAACACAGCACCACTCGCACGCCGGCCGAGAGGGCGACGAGAATACGACGTCCATTGGCCGAACGGTCGATTAAGGGGCCCAGTACGGGCGAGACGATCGCGAAGGGCGCGATGGTGAGGAGCAAGTACAACAGGACCTTGCCCTTCGCCTCGCCCGGCGACACCGAGAAGAAGAGCGAACCGGCCAGCGAGACCGTTACCAAGGTGTCGCCCGCCATCATGAACACGTGCACCAGGGCGAGACGGCCAAAGGCCGTCGACTGGTCGAAGAGATCCTGCGAGGAGGCTCGCGCTAAAGAGACGATTCCTAGGGGCCGCACGACTTCAGAGCGTAGGTGATGGTGCGACGCGCCACGCGCGCGAGCGTTCTTTCACTTCGGCGCGATTGACCATGCGGTTCCTCGGCTACTGCGCGAGACCGACTAGTTCGAATTACAACCCCAAAACTCCACGTAACCGGGCAACAAGTGATGGTCACAGTACGTCAGGCGTGAAGCGTTGCGCCACGCCATCGTCGTGGGGTCGTATTTCAGCACTTCGGTGACGCCAATCTCGTGAATGCCCTTGCCCACCGTGGCCCAGAGGTACGCAAAACGTCCGACGCAACCAAAGCTGTCGACGCTGTCGACCTTCAAGGGGCCGCTGTAAGGCTTGGACAGTGCCACGGCGTTACACGGCGTCGAAATTGGAAACGTGCGTGACTGGGCTGACGCGCGAGTGACACCGAAGACGAGGGCCACGACGACGAGCACGATGCTCGCGACGCGTATCCACTTCATACTCGCAGTTCAGCACACCGGGCGGCGCGAAGGGACCTAGCGCTTCAACAGATCTGCGAAGAGTGCGGTCAGCGAGGCTCCCCACACTGCTTCGTCGAGAGGTGTCTCGGAGATATCGTCAAGAGCCCGTCCAAAGACGATGATCTGGAGCATGACGGCGAGAAAACCTGCGGAGACGTCGTCACGAAGCCACTGGCGCTGCTGGGCCATCTCAATCATTCGACGCCACTCGTCGGTGAGACGAGATTGCGTCTCGCCGATCAGCGCGTGCAACTCGGGACGCGTCGTAGCCGCCGACACGATCCTGATTCGCAGTGCCCGTCGGGCCCTTCGATCGGGACCCGAGTTCATGGTCGCCACAATGGGCAGAATCACCGAGACGTACTCTTCGAGCGACACGACGTTGTCGGTGGCCTGGCGGATAATTGTCATGTCCTCTTCGACCAACTTCGAGAAAATCATGTTGTACGCGGCGTCGATGACGCCTTCGCGAGAGCCAAAGTGGTGATAGACCGAGCCGTAGTTGACGCCCGTCGCTTCACATATTTCTGGTATACGAATCAACAACTCGTCACCCGCCATCAGGCGTTCTGCCACGGCGTCCAGCACCGCTTGCATCACGGGCGCCGAGCGACTCTGTTTTGCCATGAAATCAATTTACTTCGCTACTACGCCAAAATGACCAAATCAGTCAACAATTAAAGGGATTGAGAGAGAAAGAAATAATTTTTTTGGTTGACGCCGCGATGAACGCGCGGAGCGAGGAAGGACGCAATTCCTCACGGGCGTCAAAAAAAGGCCCAAACGTTAGGCTCATCGCCTATGGCGACGTCGAAACCAGTACTCGAAGTGATTATCGGCAGCACCCGACCCGGGCGCGTTGGCGGCGCCATCGCCCAGTGGTTCTACGAGCTGGCTCGCGCGCACGAAGGTTTCGAATCAGAGTTAGTGGACTTGGCCGAGGTGAATCTTCCGCTGTTTGACGAGCCCCAACACCCCAGCCGCCAACAGTACGTCCACGAGCACACCAAACGCTGGTCGGAGATCGTCAGTCGCGCCGACGCGTTGGTCTTCGTCATCCCCGAATACAACCACAGCATCAACGCCGCTATCAAAAACGCCATTGACTATCTGCACGTCGAATGGCGTTATAAGCCCTTTGGCCTTGTCAGTTACGGCGGGGCCTCGAGGGGAATGCGCGCGGCTCAAGTGCTCAAACCTTCACTCGTCGCGCTGAAGATGCCCTACGCGGGCGACGTCACCATCAGCCTGCCCATCACGCCCGTCGTGGAGGGCGTGTTCAAAGGCGACGAGCAGTTAGTGAAGGCCGCCGGGGTGCTGCTCGATGAGTTGGCTCGACTCACGCCGGTGTTCCAGGCCCTTCGCGCTTAGCGCGCTGTCGGGTTCTCGACCTCGACGAGTGAGCGGGTTGAATCGGGCCCCAGGAGTTCGTGAATCCGCGCCCGCCAATCGACATTTTCGGTACTGGCGCCGCGATCGTGAACGGCGGACCGCTCCTGGCGGAGCGTCGCGGCGACGTCGGCCAGATTGTTAGGCAGGCGTGCGGCGGCGAGCGAACGGATCTCTTGGGCGAGGGCGGGCGCGGCACCGTCGGTGCCGACTGCCACGGTGACCTCACCTTGTCGGTGCAACGCCATGAAGTAGAAGCTCGAACGCTCGGGGTCGTCCACCACGTTCAGCCATATTCCTCCTTCGTGGGCCTCGTTCACAATCTCGTCGTTCACCTCGGGTTGGCCCGTCGCCGAGACCACGAGCCAGTACCCTCGAAGATCACCGCGCCGGTAGCGGCGCTCAATCACCTGGGCGGTCCCCTCGGGCAACGCGAAGTTGAACTCTTCGCTCAGCACCGTCACCTTCGCGCCGACCTCGAGGAGTTGGGTGGCTTTGCGAATGCCGATCACGCCAGCGCCCACGACGAGGACGGGTACGTTGTCGAACTTAAAGGCGAGCGGCAACATCTCAGATCATCGCGACGTCAAGGATGCTCAGGGAGCGGAGATCGAGCGACGCGACCGCTCCGACCACGATGACCGCCGGAGGGCGTACATCGAACGAACCGAGATCCTTCAGTCGCCCGCGCGTCGTTCGTTGTTGGCCGGTCCAGGCCTGTTCCACGACCGCGACGGGTGTCTCTTCGCTCAGGCCGCCCTCTATCAACTGATCGGATATGACCCCGCGCTGCTCGACCCCCATCAAGATGACGAGAGAGAGTTCGGCGTTGGCCAGCATTCGAAAGTTCGTGACGTCGCCGTGGGCGCCCCGTGCACTGACGATGGTGACCCCTCGACTCAGTCCCCGATGCGTCACCGGTATTCCTGCGGCGAGCGGTCCCGAAAGGGCCGAGCTGAGGCCCGGCACCACGTCACAGGCCACGCCCGCCTCGTGCAGCGCAATCAGCTCCTCGCCTCCGCGACCAAAGACGAAGGGGTCGCCGCCCTTGAGGCGAACGACCGTGTCATGGCGTTGCCCGTACGCAACCAGTAACTCGTTAATGGCCTCTTGCGTCGAAGAACCGCCGGGAGTCTTGCCGACGTAGACGATCTCCGCTTCGGGATTAACAAAACCCACCACGGACTCGTCAATGAGCCGGTCGCGCACGACCACGTCGGCGTCGCCGAGCAGACGTGCGGCGCGAACAGTCAACAGGTCCGCGTCGCCGGGACCGGCGCCGACGAGGTAGACGGTCACGAGAACCCGACCCGATTAACGAAATCTCCGAACGACTCGTCGAGCTCGCCCTCGGCGCTCCAACGATCAAAGAGTGGCCCGAGAATGTCCGGGATCTCTTCGAGGGTGACTTTCTCTCGATAGAGCGACGCCAAGCGATCTCCTCGCGTGCGACCCCCGAGGTAGAGATCGTACGTTGACTTCGTTCGTCCGACAACGCCGATCTCGGCGATGGCCGGGCGCGCGCAGCCGTTAGGGCATCCGGTCATGCGCAGCTGCAGCGGGCGGCGCGCCAGTTGGCGACGCTGCAGTGCATCTTCGAGGCCGGCCACGAGTTCGGGCAAACGTCGCTCCGCCTCAGTGAGCGCCTGACTACAGGTCGGCAGCGCCGGACAGGCCAACGCGTGTCGTTCGACGTTGCCGAGTTCGCCGTCCAAGCGAACTCGGTGCTCTTGAAAGAGTGCGTCAATGACGTCACGATCGACCTCGCTCACTCCGCTCACGATGAGGTCCTGCTGGGGAGTAATGAAAAACGTGACCGCGTGGTTCGTGGCGATGTGTCGAAGCGCACTGCGAAGTGTGGCGCCACCTTCAACGTCCTTCACTCGTCCTGCGCCAACGCGAACGCCCACTTGCCAGGTCCCGTCGGCCAACTGGCGCCATCCCAGATGATCGTCCGCATCGAAGTCGCGGGGCACCTTAAGAGGGGCGCGCAGCTGGCGGCCGAGACGCTGTTCCACCTCTTCTTGAAAGGCCGCCAAACCGTGATCAGCGATCAGGTACTTCATGCGGGCGCGCTTGCGATCAGTGCGATTACCCAGGTCTCGATAGGTCGCGATGATCGCGGCGATCACCTCTTCGGTCTCGTCGTAGGTGACGAAGGTCAACGGTTGGGCGAGGTGCGCGAAGGTGTCGGCGTTGGCGTAGGAACGACCAAGGCCCCCGCCTACGAGCAACGTAAATCCAACCCCGACGTCGCGGTGCTCGCCGGGGATCAACCCGACGTCCTGGGCGAAGACGTCCACGCAGTTGTCACGCGGGTGCGCGACCGCAATCTTGAACTTTCGAGGCAGATAGGTCTCACCGTAGAACGGCCGCTCTTCAAACTGCTCTCGAGAGACCGCCTTCTCTCCGTTCACGAAGATCTCCCAATGCGCCTCGGAAGTCGAGCGGAACGTTTCGCGCAGTTGACCGGCGATGCCCTCAAGGGGACCGTGGCCGTTCTCGAGCTGCAGTGTCGGGCAGGTGACCACGTTTCTCACGACGTCGCCGCATCCGCCGAAGGAACTGAGGAACTGACGATCCAGCGAACGCGCCAAGTCGCGAAGGTCGCCCTTCACCACTCCATGGAACTGCACGGCTTGACGGGTGGTCAGTCGTATCGAGCCGTCGGCGATCGAGGACGAAATGTCGTCCAGGGCGAGCCACTGCTCCGACGAGAGTCGCCCACCCGGAACGACGACGCGAATCATGAAAATGTAGTCAACTGCTTGACCGGCCAAGGTGCGCTCGCGACGTACGTCACGATTATCTTGAGCGTAGATACCGTGAAACTTGAGCAGTTGTTCGCTGTCGTTGGTGACGCTGAGATTTTCGTTGGTCAGGTCGTTAGCAAGGTCGCCGCGCAAATAGTTACTTGCGCGCTTGACGGATTCAACCGCGGACTCAGTCTTCGTCTCGGTCGTCACTGCACCACCCTGCTCCGGTCTACTGGAATCACGACAATTATTATCAATTTAGTCGGGTATTAGCAAGGGTGAGGATTGAAGATTTTCTGCTCACTGAGTCACCCCTGATCAGAGGATGATAATAAGAACGGTCCCTGATGGGGCGTGTGCACGAGGAGCCCACAAGACCCGAGAGCCGATCTACCAGGGAGTTTTGAAAGCGCCCTCAATGGCCACGGCGATCGCCGCATAGCCGGCGTCGTTGGGATGGATATTTGGCCCCAGGGGTGCGGGTTGACACATCCAGGTCAGGGCGCACGCGCTCGCCACGTTTTCGGGCACTCTGCCGACGCCCAAGACGTTCACGAGCCCCACGTTTCGGCTCTCGAAGGCGGTGCCGACCATTGCCATGGGGATACTGGCGCTCGCGTACGTGCTCTGGAGCGTTGCGTTCAGTCGAGCAACGTCGTGATTGCTGTTGGCCGAGATTGACTTTCCCGCGGAGCCCTGGAGCGAGTCCGCCAAGAACGGATCGTAGTGTCCGAGCCCGACAAAACTGACATCGGGACCAGCAGAACTCTTGAGACCCTCAATAATCGTCGGCAGCTGCTGTTGCACCTGAGCCAGTTGACGGTTCACGCAACGCTGATCCAGCGTCTGATGCTCAAGACAGTCACGAAGATCGTTAAAGCCAAGGTCAATCGTCACCATGCCCGGTTGGCTGTAGTGCGTCAACAAGAACGACATGGCCTCGGAGAGTTGCGTGTCGGGTGCGAGGTAGCAGTGATCGCCCCCGCTGACCATGGTGGCCGTGGTCTCTCCCGCGCAACCCAACTGGGTTAGCTGCATTGTCGTGCCGCGAGCGGCTTCGAAGCTCACGAGATCGTTGGCGTATCCGTCCGCAGTCGCCTGGCCTCCGGGGGCCAACAGCGTGGGCTGCACGCCAATTGACCCTGAGCCTCCGAGATCGAGATAGAAGGCGGGTGTCGCCGCGTCAGCTCCCGCCGCGCTCGCATTGACGACACCGTAGACGGCGAGGGGCACAACACTCAGTAAGCAGATGGTCGCGCTGAAGACGCGGGCCCAGACACTGCTTCGCCGTTTGCTTCCCATGTCCCCCAGCCAATCCTTTCTTATTCAGTGAAGATTGCCCCCGTGTCGTGATCGCGACTAGAGGAAAAGCCCGTTACGTCAAGGTACCGTGGCGCGTGTTTTTAAGGGCTTCGCCCACGTCGTTTTGTCGAATCGATTGAGCAACCGACAACCAAGGTGCCGTATGGTCAAACCGGAGACGTGCACGGCCCACGAAAAAGGTCACACAATCTTCATGCCGCCGATCGTGAACGGCGAAGAACGACGCCGTGCCAAGTTCCCCCACGCCCAGGAGTTTCCGTAACGTAAGGCGACGTTCACTGGCTATTACGTTGCGGCGTGACGCTAAGGACTGACCTTGATCGCCGTGAGCTCCTTCGCCCACGCAATCTCGCTGTCAATCTGCGTCGGCCTTAGTTCAAAACGGACGTCGCCTACGACGTCACACTCGCATGAAAAGCGACGACACGATCGGAAGAGGTCGCCAGCATGAGGGCATCACCGACGCTCGGAGTAGGAAAATGGTTGGCCGGCGCGCCCACGGTGGCCTGTTGGTGAACGGCTCCCGTCGCGGCATTGAGTCCATACAAGACACCATTTTNNCACCAGACCCGCGGCGACGATCGCCGGACCACCGCCCTCGCTCGCACTCCACAGCACCTTGAGTGATGGCGGCGACGCCATCACACGAACGGCCACCGTACCGCTCAAACACGGCAGGTAGACCGTGGCTCCTACTACGGCAGTACCTCCGTCAATGTCGTTCGAACAGACTCCCGAGAGACTGGCCTCTTGTTTGCCAATGCCGCCTAAGTGCGCACCGTTCAAGAGATAGACGTTCGGTGACTTGCCGGCCTGAACGACTTGGCCATCGGCGAGCAACGCCGGCGAGGCCGACATGTCCGCGTCACTTGCGTTGTCCGAAGCCCAACTGGCCGGAGCGAAATACTGCTTCAGTCGAAGAGTCGACGAGAGCTCCAGGGTCGAATCGCTGTCATCGTACGCCTGACCGGAGGAGCGAACCGAGCCGTTGCCGACGCTGACCCAGACGTTGCCTGAAGCGTCGATGACCGGCGCGGCCCCGCCCATCCAGATCGCGCCTTGACTGTCATTCGCGCTTGCGTCCACGGTGAAAAAGGTGGGCGTCGAACCGGCTTCGGCGACCGAGACCACCCGGCCCCGGTAACTCGAACAGTCGCCGTAGTTGCCCCCCATGGCGAAGACCACTCGACTGGCGTCCAGGGTCAGTCCGGTGCGCTGTAAGAGAGCCGCCGGATCGGCGCCCGGTGGGTCCACTTTCTCGCGAAGGGCGATCGCTCCCGACGAGGTCTTAAGGCCCACCATCTCGTGCTCTGGCTTGCCATTAACCATTTCGTCGGCCACGACGAAGATCTCCTGTCTCGATGGATCGATGACCGGCGTGCCGGTGATGCCCACACTCGGTGCGATGTCACCGCAGGGAAGCGCCGACGACGGTACCGCACTGCCCACGTGGCGAGACCACGTGACCTTGCCGCTCGAAGAAGAGAGCGCATAGACGATGTCGTCCTCGGTCGCCACGTAGACGTGACCCGAGTACACAAGTGGTTCGCCGTAGAGCTGACCCTGGAGAATGGGTGAGGTCCACGCCGGCTTCGACGTGTTGACGGCCCTCAACACCGTGGAGACTCCGGTTCCTCTCGCGTTGGCGTGGTACACCGTCCAAGANNTCGTGCTGTTCGCCGTGGCCGAACTCGCGACGTTCGATCCGTTAACGGCCGTGACAATCAGCACTGACGTCGCGAGGGTCGCGGCCAGCGACCACGAGAGAAGTCGACGTGAACCACCTCGGCGCATAATCACTCCCATTTGAAGTCACCAGGTCGTGCACCCACTTGCCCATTCTGTCGTGCCTGGCTCTTGAGAGAACGACGCTCTCAATTAGCCCCTGTATGCGCCATTCGAGAGCGCAGCGCGCTCGATGCGATGGTCCAGTTGCGAGGAGTACTACCAAGGCCAGATTGGGGTTCAACTCAATTGAACAGGGCTTGTACTCACCGACTTTGGCAAAGCAAATGAGGCGGACTAGATTTTTTTCATGCTCTCGCACTATCACGCGGATATCAATCCAGATGATGACAACAACTCACACGTCGTCATGCTCCGAATGATTGGCTTTAACAAGCGCGTACTCGAGGCGGGATGTGCCTCGGGTCACGTGAGTGAAATGCTTAGCGCCCAGGGATGCAGCGTGGTCGGGATCGAGATCGACGCAGCGGTTGTCGAGCCAGCGACACAGTGGCTCGAGCGAGTGATCATCGGCAATTTTGACGATCAGAAACTATGGAAGGAACTCAAGGGCGAACTCTTCGACGCCATACTCTTTGGCGACGTACTAGAGCACCTGAAAGATCCGCTCACCACGTTGCGTGAATCCGCGAAACACCTTCGTCCTTCCGGGATGGTGGTGATCTCGGTTCCCAACATCGCCCACGCGGATGTCAAGCTCGCCTTGATTCAAGGAACGTTCCCCTACGGAGAGACCGGACTGCTCGATAGAACGCACATTTATTTCTTCACTAAAGAAGGACTGTTGGATTTGGTGAAGGAGGCCGGATTGATTACGACGGAGATCTGTCGAGTCACCGTACCGGTCTTTGGCACCGAAATCGGCGTTCAGCCTAAAGATGTCAACAATGAAGTCTTGGCGGCAATCCTCCAGGACCGTGAATCCGAGACGTATCAGTTCGTCATCAAAGCAGTTCGAGATGACGGCACGAGGTCGCTCGAAGGACTCTCGAGCCAACTCGTCGAACTCACCGACCAACTCCATGATGAAACGCGTCGCTACGAGGCACTTCGAGCCACCTACGAGAGCCAAGTAGTCAAACTTCAAACCCTTGAGGCACTTCATGACGCCGACCAACTTGATCTGGCGCACCTACGCCATCAGAACGATCTGGTGAAGCGGTTCATCCCACGACCACTGCTCAACTTCTTTCGAAAGAGAGTCAACAAGCCGTAACAACGGTGCCCACCGCCGGCGTTTATGGCGAGCGCTAACCAGTGAGAATCGTTCAAGTTCCAGGTGACCAGTGAGGACGGAGTAAGGACATGGATGCTGTAGAGGCGCTCCGTTACGTTGAGAACCATGGTGTCGTGCTCGCCTCGGCAAAGGGTCCCGTCCCACGAATGTCCGAGGTCATCGCCGGAGAATCGATTCGAGGTAGTTGGTGGGGGCATCCAAAGGGCGGAGAGATCTATTCAATCCTGGGCTTCTTGGAGGAGTCGCCCGATGTGCTGGTATGCCGCGTCGTGAATGGCAAGATCACTTTCGTTCATCGTCGTCTGTGGCCCGCCCTCATCAGTGCCGCCGGTCGCTTTCCGGAGGAGCGACTGGCAAAGATCGAACAAGAGCACACGGACCAGGGTCGACACGTCAATCACGAGACGCCATTCCCACTTTGGGCTGACCCGATCAGCATCAGCGAAGCAAAGACGTTGAGTGAAGCACAGGCGCTCGAAGCGCTCGGCGAGTGGGCGAAATAGTTGGAAATTTCGCTGAGACACTTCATCAGTACCGCATGATCCCCAATGGGTACCACTCAACTTCTCCGACGGCGCCGCTGAAAACAAAGCGCGTAACGGCAACGCCGCACTCCCGACCCCAGTTCGGAAACCTTGTGGGCGATGATGGAGCGGGACGGTAGAAAATGAAAATCAAAAAAGTCATGTTGGGCGCGGCTCTCGTCCTGGCGGGGCTCGTCTTCTCGGCCTGCGCCAACTCGGCGATTGGTGAATCCACGACGACGACCTCGGACGTGTCGCACGTCATTGGCGTCACTCACAGCACTAAGCAACAGTTACTCGCCGCGTTCATCGCCTACAAGACGACCTACAGCGGCATGACCAGCCAGGACGCGATCATGTGGTCGACGTACAATCCCTACGTCGTCAAGAGCGTCCCGGTGGAAGCGTGGGACGCCACCACGCGCAAGTTTTACGCGTTGGGCCTCTTCACGTTCACGGGTAAGCCGGCGTCACGACTCGGCATTTCCTTCCAGGACGGGGGCGACTACGGCATCTTTATCCGTTCACCGGGCGGTTCGTGGGTGGTCGAACCCTTCAACGCGGTACCAATGTGTTCTTCCGTCTTTCCACAGGTCGTCGCGACCCTCTGGCACTTCGTTGACGCCGGAGCGTGCTCAAACCCGCAATGAAATATTGAAGTCGCGTAGCCGGACGAGTTGTCACCCCCGCTGGCCGACCTCGTCCTTCAGTTGCGAACGGGCGAAGGAGGTTTTACGCTGGGCGCACGTGGACGGATCGACGTCACAGTGAAAGACAGAAGGACTGACATGAACATTCTCATTGTTACCAACGAGTCGTACCATGCCCATTGAAGGCGAGTACGAACCGAGCCCCTGGCAGTGGGTTCAAGACCAAGTGGCCGAGTACGAGAGTTCTGGTGGAGCACGGGCCAACACGCTGCGCGACACGGGACTGCCCATTGTCATCTTCACCACGCTCGGCCAGCGCAGTGGCAAGGTGAGAAAGCCGCCCGTTATGCGCGTCGAGCACGAGGGTGAGTACGCGCTCGTAGCCTCCAAGGGTGGCGCGCCGGAGAATCCACTCTGGTACAACAATCTCATCGCGAACCCAGACGACGTGACGCTCCAAGACGGTCCCGAACCATTCGACGTCGTCGTTCGCCAAATCAGCGGTGATGAGCGCGCCCGATGGTGGGAGCGCGCGGTGAAGGCGTATCCCCCTTACGCCGAGTATCAAGTAAAGACGTCACGCGAGATCCCCGTTTTCGTCGCCAGCCGCAAATAAACGCCGGTCGTGGCCCGATCCAGGCGAACTCTCTGCATTCCAATGTGTCAACGCTCCGTCGCCACTGCTCCCTGATACAAGAGAGTGGTGCTACTCGTTACGCAGTTCGTAGCTCGTGCGGACGATCAGAAACATGACGATAATGTTCGCCACCAATGCGACGGCGAGTGGATAGCGCCACGAATCTTCGCCTGCTAGAACAATGGCGCCGCATATCAAGGTGACGCCGGAAGTGATGAACGACATGATGCGATGCCGCCTCCACTTCGGATCAGACCAGTACGAGCGAAACCTCACCCGAACGTCATCGACCGAGATTCCAAAATCAAGGCAGCGTCAGCAATCTCAATTCGGGACCGGCACTGCAGAGCGTTTTCGCGCCAGGTGCTCACGTCCGAGCGTTGACACCGTAATGAACGAGCCGTGTCCCGGGGCGCTCTGTCGCAGGATGAATCCCCGGTCGTTCGCTTCTTCCCAGACGGGTAACCGGGGGC
The DNA here is from genome assembly GCA_003131665.1 of Acidimicrobiaceae bacterium. Classification (GTDB taxonomy): domain Bacteria; phylum Actinomycetota; class Acidimicrobiia; order Acidimicrobiales; family RAAP-2; genus RAAP-2. Next base: position 5,733 of record PKWA01000069.1, on the reverse strand, counting down.
ATGATGTACGCCACGCGTCGAGAACCTCGACATAGGGACGCGGTTCGTCCCCCAACCATTCGAGAAGTTCCAGAATCAAGTCATCCACGCTGTTACCCATATTGACCTCACTGGTCACTTTATTCCGTACTCGTGGCGAATGATGACAGCGGTCCACGACTAGACGCCTTTCGCACTCATCAACCATCGTGCGACTCGCTTCGGCGATAATTTGAACGTGGCGTCTGCTTCGATATTTCTGGTGCTACTCATGTTCGTCGCAGCATCTGGGGTGACTTGGGTCGCTGGAGTCGAGCTTTCAAAAACAACGGATGAACTTGATCGGCGACTGGGAATTGGTGACGCACTCGGTGGAATGGTGCTTCTCGCCATCGCCGGTAGCCTCCCCGAGCTCGCGATCACGATCTCCGCGGTGGAGTCGGGCCACCTCGGCCTGGCGGCGGGAAACCTAGTTGGCGGGATCGCAACGGCCACCATGGTGCTCGTCGTGTGTGATCTCTTTGCCCCGAGACCTCTCACCTACCTCGTCGGATCCCTGGTGCCGGTGCTTGAGGGACTGCTGGTGGTGCTTACCGTCTCGGTCGTGCTGATGGGTGCGTTACTGCCGAAGTCAATAGTCATGGCGGGGCGCTTCAGTCCGGCGTCCATCGCGGTCGTGATCATCTGGATCGGCGGCATCTGGATACTCAACGAATCGCGAAAGCATCCAAAGTGGAAGGTGGAGATGGCGGGCAGTCACCCCGGGCGTCCTCACCGTCGCAAGGGTCATCACACCTCCGATCCCGTGCGAGCCAAGCATTCAACGTTGCGGGTGGCAACACTCTTCGGCGTGTCGGCGCTGGTCACACTGTTGGCCGGTGTCGCGCTCGAGATCAGCGGAAACGAACTGGCCAACCGAGCCGGGATCAACGGCGTCGTCTTTGGCGCGACCGTTCTCGCCCTAGCGTCAGCGCTGCCAGAGATCAGTTCGGGAATCGAGGCCGTACGCCTGGGCGATCATCAACTCGCCATCGGTGACGTTTTTGGTGGAAATGCATTCCAGTTGTGCCTCTTCGTGGTGGCAGACCTCGTGGCGGCAAAGCCGGTGCTACCGTCAACCGGTGCCGCAATCGCGTGGCTCGCTTCGCTCAGTTTGGTGTTGACCGTGATGTACGTCGGCGGAGTGATCGTGCGTCCATCGCGTCCGCATCGACTGGGACCCGATTCGATCCTGGCACTGATTTTTTACGCCATCGGAATTATTGGTCTGCTGAAGATTGCTGGATAAACCACGCGACGGTGTGGAAGTGAACTTCAGTTATTAGGCCAGTGGGGATCGAATCCACGACCGAGGGATTGTGAGAGGCACGCAAATAGTGTGCAGTGGTTCATCTCGATCTCGCCCCGCCCGTGTCTTTGCGTCCATTCAATTGTCCACGGAGTAGCGAGGGAGCAGCAAACGTGACGGTCCGCGACCGTTGTAGAAGATGGACATCCCTTCCGCTATGGTACGATAAGTGGTACCAATCAGATTAGTGACAGGAGAGCCAATGTCGATCACCGCAAGCGAGGCTCGAAAGAACCTATTTCCTCTGATTCAGCAAGTCAACGACGATCGAGTGCCCGTCGAGATCACGTCCAAGGGGGGCGACGCTGTGCTCATTTCTCGTGCCGACTTTGACGCACTAAATGAAACAGCACATCTCCTTCGTACTCCCGCCAACGCTCGGCGACTGTTGGAGAGCTTGGCTCAAGCCCGATCGGGTCAGTTCGAAGAACACGAACTCTCTTAATGCGCTTGGTGTTTACTTCCCTTGGCTGGGAAGACTATTGCCACTGGCAGACCAGCGACAAAACGACATTGAAACGTGTGAATCGACTTCTCGAGGACGTCTTACGCCACCCGACCGAAGGCATTGGTAAACCCGAATCGCTGCGACACGCCATGGAAGGATGTTGGTCTCGGAGAATCGACGAAGAACACCGACTCGTTTACGTAGTTGAAGGCGATGATGTCGTCATTCTTCAAGCCCGGTTCCACTATCGATCTTGACGAAGGTCGCCCACCGGACGTAGTAATTCTTCAAGCAGCGGGCCGGTGAGGATCGAACCCTCGGCCGAATAATTTTGGGGTGGGCGTCGACTGGACAAACCGTGGAGTCGGCCTGTTATTGGTGTCAATGTAAATCATCTAGGCGCGCCGCGATCGTCAGGGTCGTCGGTGGATACCGTGGCGTTGTCGTTCGAATCGGCCTTGGCGTACGTGTCGCCGCGAGCCAATGATAAGTCATAGGCCGGGAGCGACTCGAACGCCCTTATAGAGATGGGTGAGTTGGTCGAATTACCCGAAGTGGGGACCGGTGGTGAGCCGTGGGGCTCGGGGTCGACGGAAAGGTCGTTCATGGCAAATCGGTCCCACTGGCGTTGAATCGCGTTTTCAGCGAAATCGGTGTCATCTGAACCGACGCTGGGAAGTCCTGTGTCACTCACGGCAATGCTCCTTGGCAGAAGTAATTCACCGAGGTTCTAGAGCGATAGTGCTAACCGTACTCTTCGTTAGACGATAAGGCAACTCTAATTCGAGTTCAGTATGTCCGTTAAAGAGGTTTTAGTAGGGCTGGTGGGCATCGAACCCACGACCGAGGGATTATGAGGCGGGAGCAGTCGGTCGGATTGGTCTACTAGCGTCGGATTCATCCGAAAATGACTGTTCCTTTCGTCCGGTGTCGTCGGATTGGTCCAGTGGAGACGTTTTGGTCTGTGGGATGAAACGTGGGATTAGGACGTTCGAACTGAACGGCGAGTGAACATGCCATTGAGCACCAACACCATCTGTAACGTGGCTCAATGGCCAAGGTGCTGGTGACCGGAATGTCTGGAACGGGAAAGTCCGCTTGCTTGGAACTCCTCAGTTTGCGCGGATACCAAACTATTGACACCGATACAGATGAATGGAGCATCTGGTCGAAGCAGTCAGATGGATCTCCCGACTGGATTTGGAGAGAAGACGCCATCTCCTCACTTTTAGATGAATACCAATATGGCCAACTTTTCGTCGCGGGTTGCAAGACCAATCAAGGCAAGTTCTATCCAAGATTCGACCACGTCGTACTGCTTTCTGCGCCCGCGGAGATCATTCTCGAAAGAGTGACCAATCGCTTGACGAATCCGTACGGCAAGAGCGAAGAGGAGAGACGCGACATGCTTCGCTACTTGTCAGAGGTTGAACCGCAACTTCGAGCTACCGCAACGATGGAAATCGACGCGACGGCACCCTTGATCGACGTCGTTGATCAGTTACAACGACTTGCTTGACGAGTGTTGTCGACTACTCAGAGACATGAGCAACGAGATCACAATTGAATTCGGGCCATTTGGTAGGGCCGGTGGGGATCGAACNNCACGACCGAGGGATTATGAGGTAGGAGCAATGCGTCGGATCGGTCCGGTGGTGTCAGTTTGGTATGTGGGATGAAAAGTTTGATTAGCGGAACGAGGTAGGTTTCGTGACACGGCCGGAGGAGGCCGCTAGAACAAGGAGATCAATGGCAAAATTCATAATCTCGTTCGGTGCGAGCGCCATGGACCACATTCCCGACGAGGACGGTCCCGCGGTGGCCGATGCCGCGCACGCTGTCGTCCAGGAGATCCTGAACGCCGGCGTGTATGTGGTCGCTGGCGGACTGGAAAATCGGAGGTCGAGCATCGTGGCCACCGACGGCACCGTCCTCGATGGTCCACAACCAGAGGCAATTAGCGGACTCACGATTATTGAAGTGTCATCACGAGAGGAGGCGATGAAGTGGGCGGCCAAGATCGCTGTCGCGTGTCGCTGCGCGCAAGAGGTTTGGGGGATCGGAGACGACCCCGAACTTGAGGCGATGNNCCACGACCGAGGGATTATGAGGGGGCTGCAAATTGCTCATCAGATCCCTCACGTCCGCCCAGTGTGCTCAGGTCCACGAGAATGTCCACAGAATGGTGTGGACGTCCGTTCCGTCCAAGTATTGGAGTAGCAAGGGAGTAGCAGCTTCTGGCTCGCCTTACTCAGATTGTGACGATGATGCCGTCGAATCCTAGAGTCGCGTTTGATGGCCAACCTCGATCGGTAGTGACCAGAACATTGGCTTCCAAGTTGATAGCGGTAGCCACGACCAATGCGTCGGGCAACTTAAGCCGCTGTCCGTGTCGGGCGCGAATCTGTGCGGCGATGATTGCCACTTCGGCATCCAATTTGGCGACACCGACGGGAAGTCGTTCAATGAATTCTCGTACGGCCTCTAAAGAAGGATCGCTGTTTCGAGCTGGAGCCACCATTGACTCCGCCAAGGCAGACGCGGGTATCGCAATCTCTCCTCGGCGACGCGCACTTTCGAGTTCTTTCGTCGCCGCTTCGTGATGAACATCGCTCTCGTCTAAGAAACCAATGAGCACCCCCGCGTCGATGACGGTCAGTTCCATTCGTCCCGAAGTTGCTCAAGGGTTTCGCCGTTATAGACACCCGTCAGGGAGCCCGCATAAAGCTCCAGAATGTCCACTTCGCGTTCGAGCACCACGCGACCAGGCCCATCGGCTCGGGCCATCAATCTCTCGCCTGCCTCGAGCCCGGCATTGCGCATGGCCTCTTGAGGAATGGTGACCTGATGCTTGGAGCTAATCTTCGCTCCCCGATTTGTGTTCTTTACTTTCACCATACTTGTAAAGAATAGTCGCTATTCGCAAGTGTCGAGCAGAGGATTGCTACTCATTTTGGGTAGCAAGAGATTCGCAATCCGCGCTTCATTTTCTGGTGTTTCTCCTGGTAAGGCCGGTGGGGATCGAACCCANNACGACCGAGGGATTATGAGGGGCGCGCAATTCGTCTTTCGTGTCTTCACCAGTCCAAAGAGTGCTCCCCTGTCGCGCCAGGATTCCACCAACGTGCGGGGAGGTCCGTTGCATCCAGGCATTGGAGTAGCAAGAGAGTAGCAATGGAGGTCAGAATCCCTAGAGCGCGTCGAAGGCTCGCGGGACGGCCGCCGTGAAAGTTTCCTTGACAACTCGGAACCTGATCAAATCATCTGAGCGGATTCCAGATCGTTTTTGATATCGCCCGTGATACTATAAATGAGTGGCGAAAGTTGACAAGATTCTGGAGCAAATGGCCGATTCCCCAAACAACATTCGCTACGACGAACTGAGGAAGGTTTGCATTGAACATTTCGGTGCGCCCCGCCAAGAAGGAACAAGTCATGCGGTATTCAAAACCCCTTGGCAAGGCGATCCCCGCGTAAACATCCAAAGGGGAAAAAACGGTATGGCGAAGCCCTACCAAGTACGACAAGTCCAAAATGCTGTTGAAAGGAAAAAGGAGGAGGAAAGTGAGTAAGCACCAAGTCGTTGAGCACTACACGTATAGAGTCAGTTGGGCTGACGAGGATGACGAGTTCGTTGCCACTTGTGNNCTCGAATTCCCATCACTTTCGTGGCTAGACAAATCACGTGGCGCAGCGCTAGACGGCATTGTCGCCTTGGTAGTTGAGGTTGTGGAGGACATGACAAGGAACCAAGAACTAATTCCTGAACCACTCTCTGAGCGCAATTTCAGCGGGAAGTTTTTGATTCGCACATCACCGTCACTGCACGGTCGCTTGATTCGCGAGGCCGCTGAACAGCACATTTCACTGAATCAGTTGGCACTACAGAGACTTTCGAGCTCTCAATGAGTCACGAAGATTCGCTGCAGGGCTGTTCTGACCTAGACCCCGTTTGCCG
>PKWA01000045.1 GCA_003131665.1 Acidimicrobiaceae bacterium | reverse complement strand
GAGACGCGCCGACGAGGCAGTCGTTCGCGCACCGCGCCCACCACGACGTGCGCCCCTTCGTCACGCGCGTGTTCGAGCGCCGCCTCCAATCGGGCAATCTGCGCATAGAGCTCGACTATTTCGCCGGCGTCCATCTCCGGGGTGTCGAGCGCTGCACTTTGGCCCTCACCGTCTTTCTTCGCGGTCGAGAGCGGCTGGCCTACCTTGCAGTTGTCGCGGTAGATGGCGACGGCCTTCACGCCAAGGCGCCAGGCGTCCATGTGCAGTTTCTCCACGTCTTCAATGGTGACGTCTTCGGGCATGTTTACCGTCTTGGAGATCGCCCCCGAGATAAAGGGCTGCACGGCGCCCATCATCTTGACGTGACCCAGGTAGTGAATCGTGTTGTCGCCCATCGAACACGCGAAGATTGGCAGGTGCTCGACCTTGAGCGCCGGCGCGNNGGTCTTGTGCTCGTCGATGTAGTCGATGATCGCGGTCGTCTCGTCCTCGCTGTAGCCGAGCACGTCCAAAGCGCGCGGCACCGTTTGGTTGACGATGGACATATTGCCGCCGCCCACGAGCTTCTTGAACTTCACGAGTCCGAGGTCGGGCTCGATGCCGGTGGTGTCGCAGTCCATCAAGAGTCCGATCGTGCCCGTCGGCGCGAGCACGGTCGCTTGGGCGTTGCGCACGCCGTGACGGCTGGCCAGATCAACGGCCTCTTCCCAGGCGTGTTGGGCCGCTTCGAGAATGTCGGCGGGCGCCTTGGCCTCTTCGATCTGAAACGAGGCGTCACGGTGCATGCGCAGCACGTTGATCATGGGTTCCGCGTTCTCCGCGTAGCCCTCGTGCGGTCCCATGCGTCCGGCCGTGCGCGCGCTGGTCGCGTAGGCGTGACCGGTCATGAGCGCGGTGATCGCCGCGGCCCAGGCCCGGCCCTCGTCGGACTCGTAGGCCAGTCCCGACGCCATCAATAAAGCGCCCAAGTTGGCGTAGCCCAGGCCCAACTGGCGGAACTTGCGCGAGTTCTCGGCGATCTTCTCGGTCGGGTAGTCGGCCGCGCCCACCAGGATCTCCTGGGCGCTAAAGACCACTTCGACGGCGTGCTTGAACGCTTCCACGTCAAAGCGCCCGTTGTCACGCAGGAACTTCATCAGGTTGATGCTCGCCAGGTTGCACGCCGAGTTGTCGATGTGCATGTACTCCGAGCAGGGGTTCGATCCGTTGATGCGATCGGTATTAGACGACGTGTGCCACTTGTTGATCGTGGTGTCGAACTGCATGCCCGGGTCGGCGCACTCCCATGCCGCGTGGGAGATCTGGCGGAAGAGGTCCCGCGCCGACACCGTCCGGACGACCGAGCCGTCCGTCCGCGCGGTGAGGTGCCAATCGCGGTCGTCGATCACCGCCTCCATGAAGGCGTCGGTGACGCGGACCGAGTTGTTGGCGTTCTGGTACTGGATCGAGTTGATGTCTTTACCGTCTAAATCCATGTCGAAGCCGGCGTCACGAAGAGCACGGGCCTTCTCTTCTTCGTGGGCCTTGCACCAGATGAACTCTTCGATGTCGGGGTGATTGGCGTCGAGAATCACCATCTTCGCGGCACGGCGAGTCTTGCCGCCGGACTTGATCGTGCCGGCCGAAGCGTCGGCCCCACGCATGAACGACACCGGACCACTAGCGGTCCCCCCACCCTCGAGCGCCTCGGCGCTGGAGCGAATCTTCGAGAGGTTCACGCCCGCGCCCGAACCACCCTTGAAGATGATGCCCTCTTCGGTGTACCAATTGAGGATCGAACGCATCGAGTCATCGACACTGAGAATGAAGCAGGCGCTGGCTTGTTGGGGAACTCCTTTCACGCCGATGTTGAACCAGACCGGTGAGTTAAAGGCGGCCCGCTGGGTCACGAGCAGATACTTCAGCTCGGCGCGAAACGTCTCGGTCTCTTCATCGTCGACGAAGTAGTCACGCTCGACGCCCCACTCGGTGATGGTGTCGACGATGCGGTCGACGACCTGCTTGAGCGAAGTCTCACGCTCGGCGGTGCCCAAGGTGCCGCGGAAGTACTTCTGGGCGAGAATATTCGTCGCGTTGAACGACCAACTCGCGGGTACTTCGACGTTCAGCTGTTCAAAGGCCACGGATCCGTCACGAAAGTTGGAGATGCGCGCGTCGCGACGATCCCACACCACTTCGTCGTAGGGATGGCGATCGTCGGTGGTAAAAAAACGACGTATTCCAATACCGAGTCGCTGTGGTGCGATGGCCATTTCTCTCTCTTTTCTCTTCCTGTTTCCGACACTCAGAACACGCGTCTAGCGACGGGGAGTCGAGAAATCAAGGTTAGTGACCTTGTCCCCCCAAGCCACAACATGTAGTGGCTAGGCCGCTACTCGTCGCAAGATGCTGTGTTATTACAGCACTGTAATTACAGGAAGTCAACTACTTCTTTGAAGACTTTTTCACAAATTCCCCATCTCCAGTCTAGGGCCCAAATATCTCTCATAATTCCCTCACTAGCGTGACCCGGATGGATCTGATCCTCGCCCTGGACGCCGGGACCTCGGGGGTGCGCGCCGTCGCCTTTGACCCCCAACTCAGGGTCGTCGACGAGGCCTACCGCGAGCTCACCCAGTACTTCCCCTCCCCCGGGGAGGTGGAGCACGACCCCGTCGAAATCGCCGCCTTGGCGGTGGCGACCCTGCGCGAGGTCGCCGCACGCCAGCGCGACGCCGGCCAGCACGTCGTAGCGCTCGGCCTGACCAACCAGCGTGAAACAACGGTCGGCTTTGACCGAGAACGCGGAACTCTCTTTCAACGAGCGATCGTCTGGCAGGACCGACGCACCGCCGGTCTCTGTCACGAACTCGAGGCGCAAGGTCACGGTCAACTGGTGCGCGACACGACCGGACTCGTGCTCGATGCATACTTTTCGGCGACGAAGATGCAGTGGATGCTTGAGCGCGGACTCGCCGACGGCGCGCGCTCGGCGAGTTTCGCCACGATCGACACGTGGCTGCTCTGGTTTCTCACCGGTGGCGTCGAAGGAGGCGTCTTTCTCACCGAACCCTCGAACGCGTCGCGCACGATGGTGATGGACCTGGCGACTCTCGACTGGTCTCCGGTGATGATGGACCTCTTTGGCGTCGCGCCCGAGATGCTCGCTCAGATTCAACCCTCGGCGAGCACCTTTGGACACGTCAACGCCGACGTCGTGCCCGAACTCGCGGGCGTGGCGATCACCGGGGTTCTCGGAGACCAACAGTCGGCGCTCTTCGGACAGGCCTGCTTTGAACCGGGTCTCGTGAAGGCCACGTACGGCACCGGCGCCTTTCTTCTCGCCAACGCCGGCGACACCGTCCCACGCGTCGTCGACGGACTGCTCACGAGCGTCGCGTGGGACCTCGGAGCGTTCGGTTCCGCCACCTACGCACTCGAGGGATCGGCCTTCGTTGCCGGCGCCGCCGTGCAGTGGCTGCGCGACTTGGGCTTTATCGAGGCCTCGAGTGAGCTCGAGTCGCTCGCCCGTTCGGTCAGTGACTCGGCCGGTGTGCAGTTCGTGCCGGCATTCAGCGGACTCGGCTCTCCGTTTTGGAATCCCGAGGCGCGAGGCGCCATCACGGGACTGAGCCGAGGCGTCGGCAAGGGCCAGATCGCGCGAGCGTTGATCGAGGCACTCGCGTATCAAGTGCGCGCGATGACCGACGCGTTCTCTGACGGGGGTCTCGAACTGAAAGAACTACGCGCTGACGGGGGCGCGGCGGCGATGGATCTACTTTTGCAGCTCCAAGCGACGAACTCTCGCGTCGACGTTTTGCGTTGTGCGACGCTCGAAGCCACCGCACGTGGGGCCGCGAGTATTGCCGGACTGGCGAGCGGTCAGTGGCGATCACTCGGTGAACTGGGCGATCTTTGGTCGTACGGCCAGCGTTTTCGCCCCGAAGATCCACAGCTCGTGGACCTCGGGTACCGGACGTGGCTCAACGCGCTCGAACGCGCCTAGAGAGTAGGTTCAACCTAGAGAATCGGGGGCCAATGGAGAACTACCAAGCGAAAATACTGCGTGACGGGCTCTCCTTTGGCGAGGGCCCGCGCTGGCGAGACGGGCGGCTGTGGTACTCGGACTTCTATCGCCACGCGATCTACTCCGTAAACGCCGAGGGCCAAGACGAACGCCTTGAGCACGACGTGCCGGGCCAGCCCTCGGGACTGGGCTGGCTGCCCGACGGGGACCTGCTCGTGGTCTCGATGACCGACCACCAGGTACTGCGAATACACGAAGGCGTCGCGACACTTTTTTGTGATATTTCGGACTACTGCGGCTTTTGGGCCAACGACATGGTGGTGTCCGCCTCGGGCGTGAGCTACGTGGGCAACTTCGGCTTCGATCTCCACTCGATGTTGCGTGACGAGGGCGCTCGAGACGCCATGGCCTCGCCGCCCACCACCAACCTCGTCGTCATTAATCCCGAGGGCCAGATCATCCAGGTGGTACCGGACATGGCCTTTCCCAACGGCTCGGTGATCACCCCAAACGGAAAGACATTGATCATCGGCGAGACGGTGAACTATCGACTCAGCGCCTTTGACATCGGCCCCGACGGCACGCTGAGCAACCGCCGCGTCTGGGCTCAGCTGGACTTCGTCGCCACCGACGGGATGTGCCTGGACGCCGAGGGCCAGATCTGGCTGGCCAACGCGCTGACAAATAAATGCCTGCGCGTGAAAGAAGGTGGTGAGGTCACCGGCGAGGTCGAGACCTCTCAAACGGCGTTCGCGTGCATGTTGGGCGGGTCGAAGCGAAAGACGCTCTACGTGATGAGCTCTCCGTCGAGTGATCCCCTCGAGATCGCACACTCCGTCGCCGGCAAGATCGAAGCGGCTGAGGTCGCGGTCGCCGGCGCGGGACTGCCTTAGGCGCTAACCGAGTTTCGTGAGCGCTCGGCGCAAGTTGCGGATCGCTTGATTGGTACGCAACTCGTTTTCAATCAACGCAAAACGAACGTGAGTGTCGCCCCCCTCACCAAAGCCCACCCCCGGACTCGTCGCCACGTCGGCCTCTTCAATCAGGAACGTCGAAAACTCCAGCGAGGACTGTTCGCGATACGGTTCGGGAATTGGCGCCCAGACGAACATCGAGCCCTTGGGAGTGACGACGTCCCAGCCCACCCGGTGCAGGCCCTCGATCAACGTGTCACGGCGGGACTGATAGATCACCCGAAGTTGGTTCGGGTAATCCACCGCTTCGTTCATCGCCACGATG
>PKWA01000043.1 GCA_003131665.1 Acidimicrobiaceae bacterium | reverse complement strand
ATGGTGGTGGTGCGAAGCGAGTTCGACTGGACCGCCGCGACCGAGGCCTTGTAGTCGATCACCTGCAAGAAGAAAAGTCGTACGAGCAACGCCACGAAAAGCACGACGAAGAACCCGCCGATAACGAGCCAGCGGCGTTCTGGGCGCGATCGCACTTCATCCGGCGACGCCATGAGATCGCGGAGGCCCACGGGCTTGGGTTCGTTGATCGTACGGCCCCGCCCGCGAAAGGGGTGCAGCGAGACCCAGGGCCGCCACAGTCGCGAGAACCACGAGCCGCTCGGGCGATCACGCCACGAACTCTTCATCGTCGCGATCCGCCGAGCGTGCCCACCCAGCGCGCCAGGTGCGCCATCGGACGAGCCAACACGAAGAACGCCAAGGCGTTCACCACCATCGCGGCCAAGAGGCTGTCACGCCACAGCGAAAAGTTGAACGTAAGAAAGCTGGCACCGACGAACAGCAACGGCGCGAAGAACCCCGCCGTGGCGGCGAGGAGCGGCGTGACCCACCACGCCGCGGAGTCGAGGTCGCCGACGCCTTCACGGCCCAGGCGCGACGCCCCGTACGCCAGGAGTACAGCCACGAGTGCGGTGAGACCAAAGGGCGTGGTGGCGTGCGTGTCGAAGAAGACACCCGCCACCAACGCGCACCACAGCGACAGCGCGGTCAGTCCGGCAAGACCCATCGCCAGAGGCCAGAGCCATACGATCATCACCACGACGCCGGCGAAGCGGAGCCCCGAGAAAATCGAGAGTTGGATGGCAACCAGGAGCAGCGTGACCAGCGTTGCTGGTAGGAGAACGCGTCTCACGCAGCCGGTTCCCAGAGCACCACGTCGAGGTACGACAGGTGTCGAAGGTCGGCGGCCGGTTTGAGTGTCAGGTTGTAACTCGCCGCGCCCGGAGTTAGGGTCACGGTCTTCACCGACGCGACCGGCAACCCCGCCGGATAGAGACCACCGTTCAGTCCGTCAGTGGAGAGTTTCGTACCGGGCGCGATGGCGGTGCCGAGCGGGACCGACGTGGCGCCCAGACCGTTGTTCGGTCCGCGTCCCGACACGACGAGGTTCGTCTTTCCCGCTTTGAAAGTGACGCCAACCGAGGAGTTGGTGTCGGTGATCAATTGAATGGTCGAGCCGCTCGCCGTCGTGGCGATGACCCGACCCACCAGGCCACCGTTTGCCACGACCGGCATGCCCACCAACACACCGCTGTCACGACCCTTCGAGATGCCCACGGTGGCGGCAAAATTGGTCGGTGAGACCGTCGTGACCTGGGCCATCACCGTAGGGAGCGCCCCGACGAAGGGCAGGTCGAGTTGGTTCGTCAGCTGCTCGAGCTGACGAGAAAAGGCCCACGCTTCGTTGGCGCGTTCTTCGGCGCGTCCGAGCTGGTAGCGCAACTTTTCGTTCTGGGCCACGACGTCGCTGTAGTTAATGGTGCCCGCCAAGAGGTGGCCAATCGGGCGGGCAATGGTGTTGACCGCCCAACTAAAGGGCGTGACCACAATGTTGGCGCCCCCACGAAGACCCGAGGCGACACCGGTGGTGAGATAGAGAATGAGAATGGTGGCCAGAACTGCCACCCCGAACGTCCACGTTCGACGCCGCGAACGATCGGTGGCCACGCGCTAACGCGAAGGACTGGTCTTCAACATGCGCGCGAAGACGTCGAGTTCTTCGAGGCACATTCCACTGCCGAGTGCTACACAGTTCAATGGGTCGTTCGCCACAATGATCGGCATGTTGGTCTCGTACTCCAGTCGAGCCGCCATGCCCGCCAAGAGGGCCCCGCCACCAGCGATGACAATTCCCTGCTCCATGAGGTCCGAGGAAAGTTCGGGTGGTGTGCGGTCCAACGTGACCTTGACGGCGTCAACGATGGCTTGGACCGGCTCTTCAATAGCCTGGCGAATCTGTTCCGTGGAGATGACGACAGTCTTGGGAAGCCCGGTGACCAGGTCTCGCCCGCGAATCTCGGCGCGAAGCTCTTGCTCGAGCGGAAAGGCCGACCCCAGTTGAATCTTGATCTCTTCGGCGGTTCTCTCACCGAGAGCCAACTGGAACTCTTTTTTGACGTAGGCGACGAGGGCTTCGTCGAGTTCATCGCCGCCGACGCGAATGGACTGGCTCGTCACGATGCCCCCAAGAGAGATGACGGCGACTTCGGTCGTGCCCCCGCCGATGTCGACGACCATGTTGCCGGTCGGCTCATGAATGGGCAGGCCGGCACCAATCGCGGCCGCCATCGGCTCTTCGATGATGTACGCCTTGCGCGCGCCCGCGAACTCCGCAGCCTCCATGACCGCGCGTTGCTCAACGCCGGTAATTCCTGAAGGTACACAGATGACCATGCGGGGCTTGGCGAAGCGGCGTTGGTGGACGCGGTGGATGAAGTAGCGCAACATCTTTTCGCATATTTCGAAGTCCGCGATCACGCCATCTTTGAGCGGACGAATGGCTTGAATATTGCTGGGGGTGCGCCCAATCATCCGTTTGGCCTCCGCACCCACCGCCAAGGGCTTGCCGTCTTTGACGTCAACGGCCACCACCGAAGGCTCGTTCAGTACGATGCCGCGTCCGCGAACGTACACCAACGTGTTCGCAGTACCCAGGTCCACCGCCATGTCACGGCCCAACAGTGAAAAACGACCATCAACCATAGATTCCCTCTATTGAGGCGCGGGATGCCGCACGCTTTCTCTCAAGGTTAGGCCAAGACCGCCCCGACGAACCAGTGGAGAGCGTTATGCCAAGTCTGGAAAGAAGATAGCGATTTCACGTTGCGCCGAATCGGCCGAGTCCGAACCGTGAATTACGTTTTGCGACATATCTATAGCCAGGTCACCGCGAATGGTCCCCGGCGCCGCCTCGCTCGGGTCGGTCGCGCCGATCATCGTTCGAACAACCTTCCACGTTTCACCCGGCCCCTCGACGACCAAGACCATCGCCGGACTTCGAGTCAGCATCGTCACCACTGAATCGAAGAAGGGTTTGCCCTCGTGTTCGGCGTAGTGACGTTTCGCGGTGGCGACATCAATCAGTCGAAACTGCGCCGCCGCCACTCGCAATTGGCGCTGCTCAAAACGAGCGATCACCTCGCCGACCAGTCCACGCTCGACCGCGTCGGGCTTGACGATTACGAGCGTTCTCTTCACGCCAGGCAATCTAACAGTCTCAACTCGCGTGTCGCGACGCCACGTGCAACACCTCGCCACGAACTTCCGCCACAAGGTAGAGACTGCCGGTGACGACGATAAGGTCATCGTCCGTCGAACGTTCGCGTGCGTGCGCGAGGGCGGCCTTGGCGTTGGGATGTTCGAAGGCCACCGCGCCATGTTGACGAAGCGCGGCGCTGAGTTCTCCCACGGGAACGGCACGCGGCGAGCGCGGAGCACAACAGTGGAACTCACAAAAGCCGGCACCCACCAACGGTGCGACCATGTCGTTGAGGTCTCGACCGGTCAGCATCCCCAGCACGCAGCGCCGCTCACCTCGCACGTCAAAGGCGCCGTCCAAGGTGGCCACCAACGCGCGCACGCCGGCCGGATTGTGGGCGCCGTCGACCACGATCAATGGATTGCGCGCCACGATCTCCATTCGACCGGGCATCTCCGCTGTGGCCATGGTGGCGACCACGACTGCTTCTCCCAGGGCCCGTCCCAGAAACGCCTCGGCGGCCGTGATGGCCGTGGCGGCGTTCACGCCTTGGTGTATTCCATGCAGCGACACCAGAATCTCTTCGTAGAAGTCGTAGGGCGTTCGTAGTGTGATCGCTCGCCCGCCCATCGCCAGTTCGTTCTCTTCGAGTTCGAAGTCGCGCCCAAGCAGCCACAAGGTAGTTCCGAGATCATCGGCCTTTCGTTGGGCGATTTCGACCACGATGGCGTTGGTCGTAGCGACGATGGCGACGCCGTCGGGGCGAAAGATTCCCACTTTGTCACTGGCGATCGCGCCGATGGTCGTACCCAAGACGGCCGTGTGATCCAAGTCAACATTGGTCAGGACGGCCACGTCGGAGTCAATCACGTTGGTCGAGTCCCACGTGCCGCCCATCCCCACCTCGATCACGGCCACGTCGACCCCTTCATCGGAGAAGTGCAGTAGCGCCGCTACCGTGAGCAACTCGAAGCGCGTGAGCGTTATGCCGGTGACCGTCTCTACGTCGGACAGCCGCTCGAGCACCGCAATAAGTGACGGATCGTCAATCGCCGTGCCGTTCACGGCGATTCGCTCATTGACCGCATGCAGATCGGGGCTAGTGAACGTTCCGACCCTCAGACCCGTCGAGCGGAGCAACGCGCTGGTCAGGGTGGTCGTCGAACCTTTGCCGTTCGTGCCCGTGATGTGGATGACCGGGCAGGCGCGTTCGGGATCGCCGAGCAGGCGACACAGAGCAGTGATGCGTTCGAGCGTCGGAGCTCCCAACCGCGTGGGCATGGCCAGCTCGTAGTTCGTATGGTCGTCGAGCCATCCCACGGCTTCGTCCCGACGCGCATCGGTGTCGGCACGACGGCCCTCCAACGCCAGACCTCTGGGTCAGGAAGCAGCTCGACGTGTGCGCACCGTCTTGGCCGGCTCGCCCTGCGGAATGAGTGTGGGCGACACACGGTCGAGAACGACGGCACGGTCGATCACGCACCGACCGATGTCGGTCCGGCTCGGCAGGTCGTACATGACCTCCAGGAGAACCTCTTCGAGAATGGCCCGCAGGCCTCGTGCGCCCGTGCCCCGCAGCAGGGCCTGCTCGGCCACCGCCTCCAGGGCGTCGTCGCCGAGAACGAGTTCAACCCCGTCGAGCTCGAACACCCGCTTGTACTGCTTGACCAGCGCGTTCTTGGGCTCCACCAGAATACGGACGAGCGCCTCCTTGTCGAGACTGGAGACGGCACCGACGACCGGGAGACGACCGATGAACTCGGGTATGAGCCCGAACTTGATGAGGTCTTCGGGCAGCACGTGTCGGAGCACTTCGGAGTCCCGGGGCTCGGTCGTGCGTCGCACCTCGGCGCGGAAGCCGATTCCCTTGCGGCCAATCCGGCTCTCGATGATCTTGTCCACACCGGCAAAGGCCCCACCGCAGAGGAAGAGGATGTTGGTGGTGTCGATCTGGATGAATTCCTGATGGGGGTGCTTACGGCCACCCTGGGGAGGTACCGAGGCGGTCGTGCCTTCGAGGATCTTGAGCAGGGCCTGCTGGACACCCTCACCCGAGACGTCACGGGTGATCGACGG
>PKWA01000049.1 GCA_003131665.1 Acidimicrobiaceae bacterium | reverse complement strand
CGTGCTCGACGAAGCGTGGGCACTTCTCGGCGACGTCGACGCTCTTCGATGGTTACGCGGTTCGTGGAAGCTGGCGCGCGCTCGAGGACTCTCTCATGTCTTGGTGCTGCATCGTTGGAGTGATGTCGCCGCCGCGGGTGACGCCGGAAGCGCCCAGCGCGAACGCGCGCAGGGACTNNGAGAGTGTGAGACCGCGTGGCTCTTTCGCCAGCCGCAAGACGAGGCGCGCGAGATGTCGCTGGCCCTAGGACTGTCGTCGCGTGAGCAGCATTACCTCTCGGGTCTCCCCAAGGGCGTTGCTCTCGTGCGTTACGGCGCACACCGCTCCATTGTTCGGGTTCGACCTGATGCGAACGATATGGGCTTCATAGACACCGACGCCGCCATGCGAGACGGGGGATGAACGATCGACCGGTCCTGGGTCGTCGCCACTGGCAGAACTTGTTGATGGGGCCGCGGGTCACCCTCGACCCTTCGAACTCGTTGTTGATCGTCGGATCAACCCAGTCAGGCAAGACCACGTCACTCGTGATCCCGGCGCTGCTTCGATGGAGTGACGCGCTCGTCGTGACGAGCGTGAAGAGCGACGTCGTCAAGGCCACAATCGGGTGGCGACGAACGCTCGGTCAGGTCCAGGTGCTCGAACCGGGACGCGAGGGGGGCCTGACCTGGGATCCGTTGGAAGGCGTGGGAACCCTTCGTCACGCCACGCGCGTCGCTCGAGACCTCACGATCGGGTCGAACGATCGCGGGGACGTCGAGTTCTGGAACGCCCTGGCGACCAAGTTGGTGGCGGGACTGATGATGTTGGCCAAGGACCGTCACGAGACGATCTTTGCGGTCGCCCAGTTGGTGGAGGAACACAACGTCGACGCGTGGTTACACGACGGGGCCCATTCGCTCGCGAGCGACGCCGTGCGAAGCTTTCTTAGTCACGATCCCAAGACACTTGATGGCGTGTTCACCACGGCCGAGACCATGTTGCTGCCCTGGCGCTTCCCTCAACCGCTAGCCCAGATTCGCTCGGTGGTGGCGGGCGCAAACACGCTCTATCTCTGTGGCCCGCGCGGCGAACAGCGTCACTATGAACCACTCTTTCGCGGCGCTCTGCGCATGGTCTTAGAAGAGCAGCAACGTCACGTGGACGAGGGGAGACCTCGCCGGCTGTTGATGGTGCTGGACGAGGCCGCGTCCGTGGCTTCGCTGGACGAACTCGATCAACTGGCCGCGACGGTGAGTGGTCTGAACGTCACACTGGTCACCGTGGTGCAGGACTTCGCCCAATTGGTGGCCCGCTGGGGATCGCGCGCCGCCACCATTGTCAATAATCACACCACGCGCGTCGTGCTCGCCGGACTGGCCGACCCGACGGTGGGTACGTACCTGCCCGAGCTGGTCGAGACGTCGCGTGATACGCCACCCCTTTCCCTGCGACTTCACCCCAAGGGCACGGCCATGGTGGTGAGCGGCGGTCGGCGCGTTTTTGGTGTGCAGCTTCGTCCGTGGTGGAAGGATCGGCACTTACGTCGCCGGGGCGTTGGTGAGTGGTAACTACGATTTACCAATGGCATACCAATCGCTCCTCCTCCAAGAGCAGATTTTCGCGATTGATATTGGTGCCACGAATATCAAGTTCTCTCACGTGAACGAGCAGGGTGCGCTCTTGCGGGCCGTTCGCCGCCGCCCCACGCCCTATCCCTGCACGCCCGATCGGCTCGTGGAGTTTTTGGAAGAGCGGATCGCCAAGAGCGGCGCTCGGCGAGTCGGCGTTGGTTTTCCGGGCGAGTTCAGAGACGGACACGTGATTCGCCCCGGCAACCTTTCGCGCCCGGGCGGCGTGACGAGCGACGTGGACCCGGAGTTGGACGCGCAGTGGCGCGGCTACGCCTTGCAAGACGCGCTGTGCCAGGCGTCGAAGCGAGAGGTGCGCGTCGTGAACGACGCCACGATGGCAGCGCTGGGTTGCATTGAGGGCCACGGCGTCGAGCTGGTGTTGGCCCTCGGCACGGGTTTGGGCTTGGCACTCGCCATCGACGGGCGACTCAAACCAGTTCGCGACGTCGGCGCGGAGATCTTTCGTGATGGCAAGACCTACGACCAGTCGGTGGGAGAGCGAGCTCGCGCCGCCGATGAAGCTCGTTGGAATGCGACGTTGGTCGACGTCGTGGTCGGTTTTGCCACCGAGTTTTCAGCCACGACGGTGCACTTCGCCGGAGGCAACGCGCGTCGGGTGGTGGTGGCCGAGTTTGACCATCTGGCCTATCGGATTGTGATCAACGGCAACGAGGCGCCCATGCGCGGGGCGGCCCGACTCTTCGTTCCTTAACTCGACTCCGTTCGCTGCGGCCCGTCGCCCCGGGCGAGATCGACGGCGCTGGTGGCGAGGACGCCGGCGACGCTTCGACAGGCTCGGTCGTCAATCGTGAAATCGGGACCGTGGTGCATGCCGCTCGATCCGTCCGCCATCGCGCCGCCAATCAGCATGTAGCAACCTGGCACCCGGAGTAAGAACTCCGACACGTCATCGCTGGGCGTGATGGGCGGAATGATGATGACCTGCTCGGCACCCACGACCTTGGCCGCACTTTCGACGACGCGCGAGACCACCGTGGCGTCATTGACCACCGCCGGCGTGCTCGCGTCAAATTGAAGTTCACAACTGACGCCAAAGACGGATTCGACCTCGGCCAAAAGTTCGTCGAGTCGCGCGAGCGCTTGAGTCTGCTGTTCCGGCGTGAAGGTACGCAACGTCCCGCGAAGCAGCGCGTGACGGGGGACCACGTTGTTGGCGGTGCCGGCAACGAGCACGCCGGCTGAGCAGGCGCAGTTCGTTCCCTCATAGACAAGTCCGTTCACGACCTCGCTCAGTCGAGGGGCCAGGAAGCTAATGGCCAAGACCACGTTGCCCTCGGTCGTGGCCATGGCGCCGTGGCCGCCCCGGCCCTTGAGGTGGACGCTCAGACTACGTACCTCGCTCATCAAGACACCGGGACGAGTCGCCACGAGGCCGAGCGGCGTCAGCGACGTGACGTGCGCACCGATGACAAAGTCGACCGGATTGTCGTCAAGCACTCCACCATCAATCATCGCGAGTGCGCCGCCCACGGCCTCCTCGGCCGGTTGAAACAGTAACGTGAACTCCCCGGCCAGGTCGTCGCGACGTCGCGCCAGAAGGTCTGCCACTCCTAACAGCGCGGCGGTGTGCACGTCGTGACCGCATGCGTGCATGACACCTTCGATCTGTGAAACGTACGACAGGTCGGTCTCTTCCTTTACCGGTAACGCATCGATGTCCGCTCGCACCATCACGCGTTGTCCGGGCTTACTCCCAACCA
>PKWA01000144.1 GCA_003131665.1 Acidimicrobiaceae bacterium | reverse complement strand
GCGCATCCACCGCTCCAACCTCGTCGGCATGGGGGTCTTGCCGCTGCAGTTCCTGCCGGGTGAGACGGCGGCGTCGCACGCGCTCGACGGCACCGAGGTCTACTCGATCACCGGTCTCGATCCACTCAACCACGGCGAGACCGTATCGCGGGTCAACGTCACCGCGACGCGCCAGAACGGCGAGGACGAGCACTTTGGGGTGAGGCTGCGAATCGATACCACCACTGAAGCGGAGTACTTTCGCCACGGCGGCGTGCTCAACTACGTGCTGCGCCAACTCGCCGCGAACTAACTCAGCGGCGCTTCGTTCGTCAATCCCGCGCTCACCGCGGTGTTAACACTGTCGTGGAACTTGACGGCACGAAGGACCCCGTCGTAGGACGAGTGAAAACTACGTTTCACGTGTGGGTTCGCGCGTGCGAGCACGACCGAGACCCCATCTTGCTTGAGGTCACCCAGCACTTGGCTAAGAATCGTCATACCCGTAAAGTCGATGTCCGAGATCGCGACCGCGTCGACGACGAGATGTTTCGTCTCGGGATACTTCACCATCAGTTGGTGCAGCTCGCGGCGAAAGACGCCAGCGTTGGCGAAGAAGATGTCGTTGTCAAAGAGCACGACCAGCGTATGGTCGACGCTCTCGACGTCCTTCTGGCTGAGCGGCTCCCAGCTCGTCGTGCCGGCTCGTCGGCCGAGCACGACCATCTGGGGCCGGGCCGCGCGCCAGGTCTGGTCCAGTATCGCGAGCCCCACCGCGATGGCGAGTCCCTGCTCGACGCCCACCAAGATGACGCCGAGCATTGAGATCATGGCGAGGAGAAACTCCAAGCGACGGGATCGCCAGATCAAGCGCAACTGGTGAATCTTGATCAGCCGTGCCGCGATAAAGAACAAGACGCCCGCGAGCGCCGCGAGCGGGATGGTGTGCACGTAGCGCCCGAGCGGCGAGAGCACGAGGGCCAAAATCCCGGCGGTGAGCCCCACCAATTTGGTGCGTCCCCCGGCCAGGCGAGCCACGGTCGTACGCGCCGGCGACGCGTTCACCGGGAACGCACCCACCAAACCAGCCGCCACGTTCGCTAAGCCCACGCCCACGAAGTCACGGCTGAGGTTCGAGTCGACCCCTAAATCGTCGGAGACGGTGCGTGACGTCGCCGCGGTTTGACTGAGTATCACGATCACCAGCGTCAGCGCGGTCGTACCGACGACTCCCCACTGGCTCAACGCAAGCCAGTGCAGNNGGCGCCACGTCGGCAGTCCGACGCTCACCGCGCCCAGTTCCTTCACGCCGTGCTTGTCGAGTGACAAAGCGACGGTCAGCACCGTCGCCACCGCAATGGCGCCCAGCGCCCAAGGCAAGCGCGCGTTGATCCTTTCGCCCACGAGGAGCACCAACAAGGTCCCGAGCGCGAGCGCCAACGACCAACCGTTGACGTGGCCCAGGTTCTGCCACAACGAAGTGAGGCGCGGCACGACGCCGCCGCCCTTGGAAGTGACGCCAAGCGCGCTCGGCAGTTGGTGCACGATGATGATGACTCCGATACCGCAGAGAAACCCCGTCACGATCGGCAGCGAGAGAAAGTCGGCGATCCAGCCCAGTCTCAGGAACCCGACCGCCAGCACAATCAAACCCGTGACAACGGCCGTCATCGCGACGAGTTCGAGGTACAGGGTCGATGAGAAGGGCGCCAGTCGCAGTATCGCGACCGCAAAGAGCGGCGCGATCGTGGAGTCCGCACCGACCGACATGATGGGGTTAGAGCCCACGAACACGAAGACGAGGGTCGCCGCAATAAAGGCAATCATCGCGGTGAACGCAGGCACGCCCGCAAGCTGTGAGGTGGCCAATTGCTCGGGAATGGCAATCGCGAGCAACGTGACGCCGGCCAGAATCTGGCCCGAATAGTTTTGGCGCGTTACGCCGAGGAAGGTTTGGCGAAGCCCTTGGCTGGGTTGGCGAAGACTGATTGGCGTACGCGACTTGTCAACCTTTGACGCCGAGCGTGCCATCTCCCCACCCTACGGCGGGGAACTCATGCGGTCCTAGCCCGTCGCGATCACCCGAAAGCCTTCGGCGAGCTTCCCTTTTTTCATGCCCGCCCGTTGGGCCGTTTGGCGCGACCACGACTTGAGCATCTTTTCAAGACCTTGCGCCTCGCCCACTTGACTGACGTGCTTCGACAACGCCGCAAACTTTTGATCGAAGGTCTTGGTGATATCTACGACCATGGTCGCGGCGACACCGCCGAGCCACACCTCGGGCACGGCGTGCGGCTGCAGGCCTTCTCCCAATAGTTCAGGAAAGGCGTGGGGGTTGCGCGCGTCGGGATAGACCGCTCGTAATGTCGTCTCGCCGGTCGCCAGGTGATCGGGGTGGCTCGCTCGAATACGTTCATAGTTACGTTCGGGGCTTTGGGTGATGACCAGGTCGGGGCGGTGAGCGCGGACGACCCGGGCAATCTCACGGCGCAGAGCCAAGGTCGTTTCGACCTGGCCGTCGGGCCAGCGAAGAAAGGTTAGTTTCGTCACGCCGACTTCTTTGGCGGCCAACGTCTGCTCGGCTTCGCGGATATCGCTACGCTCTTCACGACTGTGGGTCGAAGCGTCGCCACCGGCGTCACCCGAGGTGACCAGACAGTAGGCGACGTCGACGCCGTGATTGGTCAAGTACGCAACGGTGCCCGCGGTGCCAAAGTCGACGTCGTCGGGGTGCGCGACCACGACCAGCGCGCGCTGTAACGCCTTGTTGTACTTGTAAACCGGCAGGGAGTTCTTGCTCATCGAAGCGACGCTTCCAACGTGGGGTCCCAGTTCGCCAGATCGATCAGGTGCGGGTTGTTCGAGAAGACCTCGACAATGGGACGCTTCAAATTCAACCGACGCATGATGACCTCGGCGTCAATGGCTTGATTCCATAACAGTAACGAGACGACGACGCCGGTGGAACCGGCGCGAGCCGTGCGACCGGAGCGGTGCAGGTAGGCCTTGTGGTCTTCGGGGGGATCGAAGTGCATCACACAGTCCACCGCGTCGATGTGCAATCCACGCGCGGCGACGTCGGTCGCCACCAAGACGGCCAGTTTCTCGCCCTGGAAGTCGGCCAGCGCCTTTTCTCTCTGACTCTGGCGAAGGTCACCGTGAATGGCCGCGGCGTCGACACCTTCTTTTTGCAACTGCTCGACCAGGCGATCGGCGCCGCGCTTGGTGCGCGTGAAAACGAGCACGCGCGAAAGCTTCTCGTCCTTGAACAATTCGACCAGCATGTCGCGCTTGCGCGGACCGTCGACGAAGATGATCTGCTGTTCGACGCGGTCGGCGGTCTTGGCGGCGGGCGTCACCGAGACCTCAACGGGATCGTGCAGCAATTCGCCGGCGAGCGCGCGGATGTCGGTCGGCATGGTCGCCGAGAAGAACAGGGTCTGGCGCGTGAACGGCACCAGCTTGCAGATGCGCTCGAT
>PKWA01000002.1:320-4901 GCA_003131665.1 Acidimicrobiaceae bacterium | reverse complement strand
AAATCTCCATCCACGGAGGCGAGCGCCTTTTTGAGGCGCAATTCGCGGGAAATGACCGAGGTGAGTTCCTGCTCGACGCCGGCGAGGTCCAAAGTCGCTGGAGCGACAAAAAGATTGGGGAAACCCGTTGGTTCAACCACATCGACCATCGGGACGTCGTTCAAAAGGACGTCGTAGACTGATCGTTCGAACTGGCGACCGTCNNGTGGTCTTGCCGACGCCGCCCTTTTGGTTGGCAACAGCAAAAATCGTCATCTTGCTGGCGTCCGCCATGAGCCTCTTCTCGCGCGTAACTACGTACCGACACTGCGTCGAACCACTGCCATTCAACTCGGTTTTGGCTGGTCCGTCAAGTACCAATGTTTCACGTGAAACATTCCACGGAAGTGCCAGCCAATGTTTCACGTGAAACAAATGGTGACCTCAAAGAGGGTTATTTACGGATGTTTCAAGTGAAATGGCCCTAGTCCCCCGTGGGTTGCCCTTCAGATGTTTCACGTGAAACATCAAAAGAGAGGTCGTTTCTTGGGGGTGCCGGAGAGTCGAGGGTACCGCTGATCAGTCGGGCTCTCCTTAAACAGGACCTCGTAGGCTGTGCCATAGCGAGATCGCCCCTGGGCTACCAAGCCCAAAAGAGCCAGCCCGGAGGTCTTCCACCGCTCCTCCATACGCTCACCAGGGGGTTCAGAGACTATAAGTACGCCGCCCAACTTCAAGAAACGCACCGCGCACTCCGAGGTTGCGGCTGGAGATCCGAACGCACGGGCCGTCACCAAGTCAAACTGGCCCTCCAGTTCGGGCCAACGGGCGGCATCTTCGGCCCGGGCAGTGATGACCTCTCCACCCTTTGGCGCGTCGGACCAGGCGAGGGTCTCACTGAGGAAATTGGCTCTCTTTTCCATTGAGTCGAGTAATACGCCGTGGCTGCGCCAACGCTCTTGGAGAACCAGCCCCGGCAAGCCTCCACCACTTCCCAGATCCAGGAAATCAGCTGGGGGACTGGGGCGGATGGCCTCCCAGCAAAGGGCAAAACCGTGGGCGTGGGCGATTTGGGGCTCAATGGATTGGGGGCCTAAATAGCCCCGCGCTCTCGATTCCTCGAGAGCGCGGGTGAGCCAGTCGTCGGTCATCTAGCCATTATGCCGGAGCGACCACCACAAATCGTCGAGGGTCTTCCCCTTCGGAGCGGGTCACGACTGCTTCGTTCTCGGTCAAAGCGTCATGGACGGCCTTGCGATCGGCGGCGGACATGGGTTCTAGAGCTCGTTCCTCACCCGTTTCGACGACGTCAAGGGCCACCTGCTGGGCGAAACGGCCCAAAGCCGCGACCCGGCGCTCGCGATATTGAGCGACGTCCACCAGAATCCGATCGGTACGGCTCGGGCTCTTGGACTGAACGACGGTGCGCGTCACTTCTTGCAGCGCCTGCAGTGTGGTCCCTCGTGGACCGACGAGCACCCCAAGTTCAGTCGGTGGGGTGGCGTTCACCGAGAGCTCCACGGTCTCTTCGTCGAGTTCCCTCACTGATACCTCGGCCTTGATATCCATTGACGTCAAGAGTCCCACGAGGAACTCCTTCGCGATGGCTCCTTGTTCGGCAAGTGAAATACCCTCCGCCATACTGTCCTCCTTCATTGGACTCCTTACAGACTGCTGGCTGCGCGCTCGCGAGGGTTCTCGCGGCGCGCTCTTTTCCTTCTCTCGACGGCCTTCGCCCTCGGGTCGCTTCTCCGCGCGAGGCCGTTCATTTCGATCACTGGCGGTACGTGGACGATCACTGCGCTCACCAGAGCGGCGCGAGCGCTTCGGTCGCGGACCGCTCGGGCGAACCCGAGCGCGAACTCTGGCCTCGCCCCGAACCCGGCCGAAAAGACCGGCCTTGGGCTCTTCTAATACTTCGACTTCAGCGTCGTCACGATGCACACCCAGGTGCGCAAGCGCCCGGTCCATGGCCTCATCGATGGTTTTTCCCGTAGTTTCTACCCACTCCATGGGTTATCGCGCCTTTCTCTTACGCTTCGCCTTCGAGCGAGGCTGGCCTTGAGGTTTGAATGCTGGCCGAGGCTGATGACCCTTCGGCAAGTTGTTCGGCTTTGACGGAGGCGGACTCTTCGTCGTTGAGGGTTTAGCTTTAGGCTCTTCAACAACCTCGGGCGCGGGTTCGACTTTCTCGCCCGCCGGCAGGGCACGTTCGCCCTTGTGGGGATTCGAGACACCGGTACGGAACATGAGGTCCTGAGTAATTATGCGAATACCTGTTGAAATAATCATATACACCACAACAGCGGCTGGAATCACCATGTAGAAATATGCAAAAACAATCGGAAGGACTCGTTGCATGGTCTGCTGTTGACTGGGCAAGGTCTGCCCCGTCTTTTTGTTGCGGTTGTTCATCTGGGCCATCTGGAAGTACTGCAGACCCACCGCCACGGCGGCCAGGCCAAAGAAGGGGATTCGGGATCCCAGCGAGAGGCCGCTCGCGAAGGGTTTCAGGCTGAGGTCCATGCCCCACACGTTGATATGTCCCACGGATTTGATGAGGCTGTCGTACATCTTCGAGGTATGCGGGATGTAGCGCGGCGTCGACGTGATCACGCCTTTGGCGTTGGTGACCGTAAAGGATAAACCTTTAATCACACTGTAGAGAATGAAGAGAAACGGTGCCTGGAGCAGCAGGGGCAAACAGCCCCCGATGGGGTTGACGCCCTCTTCTCGGTAGAGCCGCATCAACTCGTCGTTCATCATCTGGCGATTTTCCGGGCCCTTGTACTTCTGTTGAAGCTTTTTGATCTCGGGCTGGAGTTTCTGCATCGCCATCATCGAGCGGGTGCTCTTGATGGTGAATGGTGTCAAGGCACCCATGATGATGATGGTCAACAACGCAATGGCGACCCCGTAGTTCGGAATGAGGCCATAGAGATAGGCCAGCATCCACCCAAAGAGCCGAAAGATCGGCTGGAAGATTGAACCAATGGCGTGGGTTATCGAGTGCATGACCTTGAACTCCTCACTTCGTTGGGTTCGGGAACGAGATCGATGCCGTGAGGACCAAAGGGGCGACAGCGCAGGACCCGACGAAACGCCAGCCACGTGCCCCTGATCGACCCGTGCGCGGCAATCGCCTCGGCGGCGTAGTCCGAACACGAGGGGTAGAAACGACAAGGCGAGACCCGGCCCGCACGAAGCCGCTGGTAGAAGCCAATGAGTCCCAACAACGCTTGAGTACCTCGTGTGGCGTTAGGGCGCGTCGACTCGACCAAGCGCTTGCTGGAGATGGTGTTGGAGTTCTTCATACGAGAGGCTTCCTGTCTCAAAACCACACCTGATCAGGTAACTGCCAGGTCTGGGTTGGGGGGTAAGTACATCAAAAAGTGCTCGAAGTCGCCGGCGGATTCGATTGCGTACGACCGCGTTGCCGACCTTTCGACTGATCACGAACGCCACGTCTACTGAAGTACTTTCCGATGAACCGACTACGAAACTGATCCGCAGCGGCCCACTCTGAGCTCGTCCAGTAGGTGTCGCGAAGAGCGCGAACTGCCGGCGGGTTCGGACCCGACCGGGCACCTTAGCTAGACCGTCAATTGGTGACGGCCCTTGTTACGACGGGCCTTAAGAACGGCACGACCGGCACGGGTGCGCATACGCGCGCGAAATCCGTGCGTTTTGGCTCGCTTTCTCTGGTTTGGCTGATAAGTACGCTTCACAAAAACCTCTTCTCAAAATATCCTCTGCGCTTCGCGTGACCCCCGGGGGGTCGCTGGCACGCCACAGCCCGCAATCTTACCCCACCGACCGAACGGCCCCGGCGAGGCGCCATAAATGGGTGTATGGTGACTCTCCCTGTCAACGCCACAGCGATTCTCGGTCGAGAACCACTTGTGGATAATGTCAGAGATGATCTGTGGAGGAAGATTGTGCAAAGCGGTGAGGAAATTTGGTCAGCCCTTCGCGACTCCTTACGTGGCAACGCTTCTGACGCCGTGTGGGCGGCGGGTCTCAGCACACTGCGCCTTGTGGATTACCACGACGACCAACTCGTCATAGGTGCGCCAAATCAGATTCAACTCTTACGCGTGCAACAGCGTTACTTACCGTTCATCACTGAGCAGGCCGAGCAGTTAGTTGGTCGAGAAATGCACGTCTCGCTGACCGTCGCCGAGTCGACGAATACGCTCGAAATGAGTGAGCCCTCGTCGGAGCCCGTCGAACCGCCCCCAGTAGTCACGTACGCGTCAAGTGTTGATCACCCCGCCCGCCTCGATCCTCGAATGACCTTTGATTCCTTCGTCCCTGGGACCTCGAACCGTTTGGCCTTCGCCGCAGCGCAGTCCGTGGCCGAAACGCCCGGGCGGGCCTATAACCCCCTGATGATCTACGGGAACTCCGGCTTGGGTAAGACCCACCTTTTGCACGCGATTGGCAACTATGTCCAGGAGAACTATCCCGGACGAAAAGTTCTCTACGTTTCTACCGAGACGTTTCTGAACGACTTCATTCGAGCTATTCAAACTCGCACCCAACTCTCATTGCACGAGCGTTATCGCGAGAACGACGTACTGCTCATCGACGACATTCAGT
>PKWA01000002.1:0-287 GCA_003131665.1 Acidimicrobiaceae bacterium | reverse complement strand
CAGCCCGATCTCGAGACGCGGATCGCAATTCTTCGCTCCAAATCCGAGCGCGAAGGTATCGCGCTGCCCGACGAGGTGGCGGAGTGGATTGCCCAGCGGGTTCGCGACAACATCCGAGAGCTCGAGGGCTCGATCACGATGTTGCGAGCTTTCGCCAATCTGCGCCAAGAGCCCATCACCCTCGAGCTCGCCAAGGCTCACCTAACAAATCTCGGTCATGAACAGGTCATATTGAAGCCAGAAACCATTCTTTCGGTGGTGGCGGACTTTTACGGCCTTTCGGTAGA
>PKWA01000010.1 GCA_003131665.1 Acidimicrobiaceae bacterium | reverse complement strand
GAGACAGTTCGGTCCCTATCCGATGCAGCCGTAAGAGATTTGAGAAAGGTTGTCCCTAGTACGAGAGGACCGGGACGAACGCAGCTCTCGTGTGACAGTTGTCCTGCCAAGGGCATGGCTGTTTTGCGACCTGCGGGTGGGATAAGCGCTGAAAGCATCTAAGTGCGAAGCCCGTTTCAAGATTAAATCTCTCACTGGATTAACCAGGTAAGGCCCGTGGCCAGACGACCACGTTGATAGGCCGGAAGTGTAAGGGCGGTAACGCCTTCAGCTGACCGGTACTAATCGGCCGAGGGCTTGGAATTTGATGTTCGTGCTCGTTCTAGGACGCTCGGGGAGCCGGCTCGCGCCGGTTCGGATCACGAAAGTGGTCGAGCGCATGGTTTCCGGTGGTTATGGCGGTGGAGATATACCTGTTCCCATACCGAACACAGCAGTCAAGCCCACCNNCTGGGAGAGTAGGTCGCCGCCGGGATTTCTTGAAAGACCCCCACCGTTTGGTGGGGGTCTTTCGCATTCCAGGTGCACGGGGCTCGTCAACGCACCATGCTGGAACAATGGGACGTGACAATCACCGGGGCGTGACGTGGCCGATCGTGGCCGTCTCTATTCTCGTGATGGCGGCTTCGTTCATCTTCGTGGCGCCAAGCGGGGCTGCATCGGGGGAGTCGTACATTGCCCATCCACAAGACTTGGTGCGCGTCAACGGTTCGAACACGATGTACGTCTTGGACTCCGTAGGTTGCCCCAAAGTGACGTGCCTGCAGCTCTATCGAACGAACGTCAACGCCACGAACTTCACACGTGTCAATGTGCCACCGATTAAGCCATACCGCACTCTGTCGACGGGAAACTTTGAGCGGATGTTTTTCCCTAATGTTCAAGACGGCTTCGCACTGGTTGGAGAGTACGATCCCGAGACCCTCTACGCCACGACCAACGGGGCGAAGACGTGGCACAAAGTCTCAATCGGTTCTGGTGTCAGCATTCTCGGACTCAGTGCGACGAAGTCCTCGCTCATTGCCGTGACCGCGCACTGTTCACGACTTGGGCGCAGTTGCCACGACTACCAAGTGAGTCGGTCCTCATTGTTGGCCACGAAGTGGAGTGGCACCACAATGCCTCGTGGCAAGACCATCAACGGTTACCCGGAGTTCGACCCCAACGTCGCTGTGTACGGCAGTCGCCTCTGGCTCTCCGAGCAACCTCCGGGTAACGGAGTCATTTACTTCTCCTCCAATCGTGGCGCGTCATTCCACGAACTCGCGAGCTCGAAACTCATCAGCGTCGCGGGCTGTGCGTTGACGGCCACGTCGAGCACCACTTTATGGGCCGAGTGTCCCACCGGCATGATGGTGGCATTCGCCCACTCGAGGGATGCCGGCAAGACGTGGCGCCCGGTTCCCCAACAGCAGTTCTCTGGAACGGGTGGTGGGCAGTTCGATCCGGTAACCAATGACGTTGCGTACCTCGCGTACGGCGCCACCCAACCGTTCGTTCGAATTACGAAGGCGGGTCTCAAAGCCACGAAGATCGGGACGCTGACTTGCTCAAAGGTCAACTCGAGCATCAATCATCTCTTATTTACTGACGTCGATCACGGTCTGGCCGTGTGTTTGCCGGGTGATGACTCAACGACGGCGCAACTTCTGCGTACCGATGACGGTGGCGTGTCGTGGACTCGAGTTCCAGCGAACTAGGGATTCCTAGGGGATTGACGTGAGTCGAGATGTTCTCGAACGAGCTGGCTCGGTGACTGAAGTCCAGCGCAGTATTTAAATGATGTATTTCTCGATCGCGTGAGAGAATCCTTCATCTTCGTTGGACATCGTGACGTGAGTGGCTGAGCCCTTGACTTCGTCGCTTGCGTTGCCCATGGCGATACTCATTCCCGAACGAGCGAACATCAACACATCGTTCGACATGTCCCCGATGGTGGCAATTTCGCTGGATTCAAGGGAAAGTGTGCGGGCGAGGTAGTCGACGACGCTTCCCTTATTCGCGTCACGGTGCGTGACGTCGATGTAGTAGGTCTGAGAACTCGTGGCTGACACGTCGTCGGCGAACTGCTCGTTGAGTGAGGCCGTCGCGGCGGCGACGACCGCGGGGTCATCGCTCACGCCAACTACCTTGATGATGTCGCCACGCACTTTGTCGAAGTTCGACAACGCTGAAGGGCCAAACTGACAGACGTCCGACTCGTGAGCGACGTGAAGACCATCGAGATCGAGGACAAACCAGTCGGTGCTTTGGTAGACCCACACCGAGAGCGCGTGGGTGGAAAGGACTTCGATGATCGGGCCGACAATCTCGTCGCGGACGGTCAGTTCCTTCAACGTGGTCAATTCGCGATTGACAATGAGGCCACCGTTGAACGCAGCGAGGGGAGTGGTGAGATCGAGGGGCTCAATGAGCATCGTGAGTCCGCGAGGCGGCCGTCCACTGGTAATGGCGAAGAGGACGCCTTCGGCCTTCAGTCGTTCGACCGCGGCAATCGTCTTTTTGGTGAGGAGTTTCTCGGGCGTCACCAACGTGCCGTCGACGTCGCTGAGTACAAGACGTATCGTCGGGCTGCTCACTCCGAGAGCGTCCAGTGATCGGGCGCGATGATGGTTTCCATTGACGCCGGTCCCCACGAGCCCCGCTCGTAAGGTTCGATGGGCGAAGGGTGCTCGAGTAGGGGCGATGCCACTTCCCAGAGTCGTTCGATGCCGTCGGAGCGGGTAAAGAGCGCTTGATTGCCCAGCATGACTTCCAACAACAGTCTTTCGTAGGCCTCGAGGTTGTTCTTTTCTTGGAAAGAGTCGCGGTAGTGAAAGTGCATCTTGGCGAGTCCGAGGGTCATCTGTGGGCCCGGTTGCTTGGCTAAAAAGTGGGCGTGAATTGAACCAGGGTCCTTGAAATCGATGATCAGTTTGTTCCCCGTGTGCTCGGCGACCGTCGCTTCATTGGGGAAGATCTCCATCACCGGCTCGCGAAGTCCAATGGTGATCATCTGGTGACTTTCGGCTAGGCACTTGCCGGTTCGCAGGTAAAACGGTACGCCCTTCCACCTTGAATTGTCGATCCACGCCCGCAACGCAATGAACGTCTCGGTGCTGGAGTCGGGTTCGACCCCGCTCTCGGCTTGATAGCCAACGAACTGCCCGCGTATGACCTCGCGGGGATCAAGCGGTCGAAGGGTCTCAAAGACCTTGTTCACCTCGTCACGCAGGGGCCGCGCGGTGAGTGAGGTGGGCTGTTCCATGGCGAGCATGCCCAGCACCTGAAACATGTGCGTGACGACCATGTCGCGAAAGGCGCCGGTCTNNAGAAAGTGGTCGATGCGAAAGACCTGGCTCTCGTCGAAGTACTCCTCGATCTCGCGGTTCAGTTCCTTAGCGGACGCCAAGTCGACGCCGAAGGGCTTTTCGCAGATGATGCGCGCGTTCTTGTTGAGACCCTTGAGGCCGAGGAGTTTGATGACCCCACGCATGGCATTGGGGGGTATGGCGAGATGGTAGAGCCGGCGCACGCCACCTCCGAGCTCTTGTTCCGCGCGGGTGACTGAGGCTTCGAGTCCGTCGGGACCGTCGTCCGGGTCGACCGCGAAGGCGAGGTTCTTGGCAAAGGTGGCCCACTGCTCACCCTCGGGCTTGTCGGAGGCGAACTCACACGCGGCGTCGTAGGCGTACTTTCGGAACTCGTCGGCGCTCATTGCTTTGTTGGGGCGCGCACAGCCAATGATTCGGTAACGCTCGGGCAACAGTCCCGCGACCGAAAGGTGAAACAGTCCGGGAAGTATCTTGCGTCGTGCGAGATCGCCCGTAATGCCAAAGATCACGATGACGTGATTTTCCGGGCGGGGTCGGTCGCTGGTTGGCTGCTTCTTAGTCACGGGCGCACCTGCTGTTCGAACGGTCGGGGAAACCCAACGATATTCACCTTTTCAACGCTTGGTGATCGGCCATCACGATCGAGCGGTCGGCCTCGACGCGTCCGGCCGGTATTGAAGGGTCGCCGTCGAGCAGCTTCTCCAGCGCCTCGTGCTTGTCGGCCCCGCTGACGAGCCAAAGAAGTTGATTGGCTCGCGCGAGTGCGGGGTAGGTGAGGGTCATTCGTCGGGTGTCTTGGTAGGGGCCGGTGAGAGCGACGAGCCGATCGGTGACGCTCAACACCGGATCGTTCGGAATCAGTGAGGCGCAGTGTCCGTCAGCACCGAGGCCCAAGTGCACCAAGTCGAAGCGTGGGGGAAGCAACTGCGCATAACGAGCGGCCGCACCCTCGAGGTCGTCGTCGTTAACGCCCATCGCCTCGATGGGCGCCGGCGTGGCGGCGAGACTTTCACGCAGGTGCGTCAAGTTTCGTAGATCGCTGCCTTCGGGCGCGACCCGTTCATCTACCTGATAGATGATCGTGTGAGCCCAGGCCACGTGGGCCTTCACGAGGTCTTTCATCATGAGCCACGGGCTCGTGCCTCCGCTGAACGCGACCGTGAAGGGGGACTCTCGAGTCTCGAGGTCGTGGGCCGCTTCGCTCGCGAACTCTGCGGCACCTAAGGCGAGTGCGTCGAGATCATCGAATGCTCGCAACTCGTGGCGCACTAGGAGGTTTTCTCCACGTGACCGCCAAAGCCCGCGCGCATCGCCGAAAGAACCTTGGCGGTGAACTCGCCGGCCCCTCGCGATTCGTAGCGTTGCCACAGCGCGGCGCTGATGATCGGAGCGGGGACGGTCTCGTTGATCGCCGCTTCGACGGTCCAACGCCCTTCGCCCGAGTCCGAGACGTGACCGCTGAACTCGGCGAGTTCGGGGGATCGAGCGAGTGCTTGGGCGGTGAGATCGACGAGCCAGGAACTGATGACGGAGCCGTGTCGCCACACTTCGGCCACGTCGGCCAGGTCGAAATCGTAAAGGTAGTACTCAGGGTTCTGCACCGGCGAGGTCTCGGCGTCGGCCACGCCGTGTTGCTTTCCGACATTGGCGTGCTGGAGAATATTCAGTCCCTCGGCGATCGCACCCATCATCCCGTATTCGATGCCGTTGTGTACCATCTTGACGAAGTGACCGGCACCGTTCGGGCCACAGTGCAAGTAGCCCTTGGCGGCGGTGGTGCTGCCGGTTCGCCCGGGCGTGGGTACCGTGCCGTCGTCGCCGGGGGCGATGGAGTTGAAGATTGGATCGAGGCGAGCGATGACCTCGTCNNTAGCCGCGCTCGAGCCCCCAGACACCGCCGCTCGTCCCACAGTCGACGTAGTGCACGTTGCGTTGGGCGAGTTGGCGAGCTCGCTCGATGTCGTCTTGATAAAAGGAGTTTCCCCCGTCGATGACTACGTCGTTCGCCTCGAGGTAACCACTTAACTCATCGAGCGTCTCCTGCGTGATCGCGGCCGGGAGCATGAGCCAGATGGCTCGAGGTGCGGTGAGTCCCTTGACCATCTCTCGCAAAGAACTCGCGCCGTGGACTCGTTCTCCCTCGAGCGACGTGACGGCCTTCGCATTCACGTCAAAGACCACGCAACTATGTCCGTCGTTGACCAGACGGCGAACGAGGTTCGAGCCCATTCGACCGAGCCCGACCATCCCTAACTGCATTGGCTTATCGGTTGTCATCTTGCTGTCCATTCTTCTTCAAGAATCGGTAGTGCTCGATCAGTGCGTTCGTCGATGAGTCGTGCGCCAACGCGGGAAGTGCTCCGGGGCCAAGTTCGGGGAGGATGTCGACGGCGAGTTGTTTGCCTAGTTCTACACCCCATTGGTCAAACGAGTCGATGCCCCACAGAGTGCCCTGGACGAACACCGAGTGTTCGTAGAGCGCGATGAGCG
>PKWA01000140.1:275-17257 GCA_003131665.1 Acidimicrobiaceae bacterium | reverse complement strand
CGACACGTTCATCATCGATCGGACCGTCAATCGACACGCGGCCTTTGGCTTGGGCATCCACCGCTGCGCCGGATCGAATCTGGCCCGCATGGAACTGCGTGTGGCGATTGAGGAGTTCATCGCGCGTTATCCAAAGTTCGAGCTGTCCGACGCGAACGCCGTCACCTGGGCCCCGGGTCAGGTTCGCGGGCCCCGAAACATACCGCTTCGCGTTCTCTAACTAGAGCCCGAGGTTGGTCGGCCCCTTCGCCCATAGAGCGGCCATCCACGCCTCGAGTTCGTCGACCTCGCGTGGGAGAGCCTCGGAGAGGTTCCTCGAACCGGTCGCGGTGACCAGCACGTCGTCTTCGATCCTCACCCCGATGCCGCGATATTCCTCGGGCACCGTCTCGTCGTTGGCCTGGAAGTAAAGGCCCGGCTCGACGGTCAAGACGTAGCCCTCGTGGAGTTGACCAAGTTTGTTCATCTCACTCCTCGCGTTCGCGCAGTCGTGCACGTCCATGCCCAGCATGTGGCTCGTGCCGTGCAAGGTGTAGCGCCGGTGCAGCTGGCGGTCCTTGCGCAAGGCGAGTTCGGGCGCCTCTTTCAAGATGCCCATCTCAAAGAGGCCCTCCGCAATCACCCTCATCGCGGCTTCGTGGGGCGCCGCGAAGGCCACGCCGGGCTTCACCGCGGCGATGCCGGCCGTCTGGGCAGCGAGCACAAGTTCATAGACGCGACGCTGGGGTTTGGAGAACGTGCCACTGACGGGCATCGTGCGCGTGACGTCCGCGGTGTAGAGGTTGATCCCTTCGACGCCGGCGTCAAGTAGCAAGAGATCGCCGCGCCGGACGGGACCGTCGTTACGAACCCAGTGCAGGGTGGTGGCGTGAGGGCCGCTGGCCGCGATGATCCCGTAACCCACGTCGTTGCCTTCGACTCGCGCGCGCAGATTGAACACGCCCTCTACGACTCGTTCGCCGCGGCCCTCGGCGACGGGCAACGCGCGCACCACGTCCTCAAAGCCCTTTACGGTCTCGTCGATGGCTCGCTGGAGCTGCGCGATCTCGAAGTCGTCCTTCACCAGTCGCAACTCACTGAGGAAGATCTCGAGTTCATCGTCGTCCTTGGTGCTCTCGTGCATCGCGTCCACGCCGGCGTCGTAGCCGCGCAGCGTCACCACGTTCTTCGCGCCCAGCGACACGAGGTCCTTTTCGAGCCGTTCGAGCGGCGCCGCCTCGACGTCGTAGTAGATAGCGGCCTCATCGACGCCGCGACGGGGACCGACCCACAACTCGCCGTAGCGATCGTCGGTGAAGAATTCGTGGGTGTGAAAGTCGCGACGATGCGGTACGTAGAGCGTTGAGCGCGACCCGGCGGAACTCGGCGAGATCACGAGCACGGCGTCGGACTCGTCACAGCCCGTCAAGTAGTAGAACTCGGTGCCTGGGCGGAAGCGGTAGTCAGTGTCATTGGCGCGGACCTTGAAGTTGCCCGTCGGAATCACCAACGTCTTGTCGGCGAACCTTTCAGCCAGAGTTTCGCGTCGCCGCGCCGCGTGTGGCGCCATCTCGTGCACCTCATGTGGGGTCGCCGCGGTGGTCCAGTTCGAGATCATGTGCTCGACCAGCACCCGCGGACCCGGCGGACGATGTGGACCAGCCCACACCCAGTGTTCGGAGCGGGGATGCTCTTTCGAGACGTCGGGCTCGGGTATGCCGGTGTCTTCGTCCACGTCGTTAGATTACTCGCGCCTTGCCTATGCTCGCCCTATGGATATCTCACTTCGGCGTGAAGGTGCGGTCGCGATTCTCACGTGGAACGATGGCGAGAATCGCATCAATGCTGACTCCCTCGAACGGCTCAACGCACTTTTCGATGATCTCGAAGCGGCCACGGGCCCGTTGGCGATCGTGCTCACCGGAGTCGGAAAATTCTTCTCGAACGGTCTCGACCTTGAGCGCTTCGGCGCCAACCCGTCTGAGTTCTCCGCCACGATTGAAGAGCTCGAACGCTTCATCGGACGGCTCTTTCTCTTTCCCGCCTACACGGTGGCGGCAATCAATGGTCACTGTTTCGCGGGAGGGGCGTTGATCAGTTGCGCTTTTGACTATCGGGTGATGCGCGACGACCGGGGCTTTTGGTGCATGAACGAAGCGGAGATCGGTCTCACGCTCGACGAGAAGCTCTGGTCCATATTGAATCATCGACTACCTCGAGCGACGGCCATCATCGCCGCGACGACCGCCAAGAGATTCGGCGGTCCCGACGCCCTACAAGCGGGGATTGTCGAGGCCATCACGAGCGAAGATCAAGTCGTGCGCCACGCCATCGACGTCGCTGAGCGTTACGCGGCGCTCGATCGCGAGTCGTTGTCAAAGCATAAGTACCTGGCGCACGGCGCGGAGGCCAAATTGCTGGGTTGGACGAAGTAGCAACGGTCGTCTCGTTCGAGGTGACGCTCGTCTCGACCGGTCAAGCGAGAGACTAAATCCAGCCCAAATCGCGAGCGATCTGTTCGACGTCGCCGATGCGCATCGCGTTGCGAGCTTGCAGGGTGCGGATCAGTCCACCGGCTTCGTAGAGCGACTCGTGGGTCCCGGTGTCCAGCCACGTGGTGGCGCGAGACAGGATCTCCGCGCGAAGTTCGCCCCGCTCGAGGTACAAGTTGTTGAGCGCCGTTATTTCGAGTTCGCCGCGAGCGCTCGGCGTGAGTTGGCGCGCAAAGTCCGACGCGCGCTCGTCGTAGAAGTAGATGCCCGGCACGGCATAACGGCTCTTGGGCTCGTTGGGCTTCTCTTCAATGGAGAGTACCTTGCCGGACTTGTCGAACTCCACAACGCCGTAGGCCGACGGGTCACTGACTTGGTAGGCGAAGATTAGCGCCCCCTTAACGTCGGTGTTCTGTTGAAGATGCGTGCCCAGTCCTGGCCCGTAGAAAAGATTGTCGCCCAAGATGAGCGCGCACTTGTCCCCATCGAGAAACTTCTCTCCCAAGATGAGCGCCTCCGCGAGCCCGTTGGGCCGCTCTTGCACAACGTAGGAGATCTCAATTCCCAGTTGCGATCCGTCACCCAGCAGGCGCCCGAACGCGTCTTGATCGTGAGGCGTCGTGATGAGAAGAATTTCACGAAGTCCACTCAACATGAGCGTGCTCAACGGGTAGTAAATCATTGGCTTGTCGTAGATCGGCAGTAACTGCTTCGAGACGGCTCGAGTTATGGGATGCAGGCGCGTGCCGGTGCCGCCAGCCAAAATGATTCCCTTCACTCCATTAGTATAGAAGTCCAGAAAACCTTTCTAAAGGCCGAGGTAGTGCTATGCGCGTTGTAATTACTGGAGCGGCCGGATTCATCGGATCGCGTCTGAGTGAACTGCTGGTCGCTCAAGCAGAACGACTCGGTTACAACGACGTCGTCTTGTTGGACGCACTGACGTACTCGGGACGGCTTGAGAATCTCGAGGAGGTCATGCGTGACTCTCGCGTGACCTTCGTCAAGGGATCGATCACCGATGCGCTCGTTACTGAAGAAGTGCTCGCCGGCGCTCACGCGGTGTTGCATCTCGCCGCGGAGAGCCACGTCGACCGCTCGATCACCGGTGCACGACTGTTCTACGAGACCAACGTCGTCGGCACCCAGCAACTTCTCGAAAGCGCGCGACGCGCCGAGGTGCAACGCTTCGTGCACGTCTCGACCGACGAGGTCTACGGATCGATTGACGACGGCGCGTGGCGCGAAGATCACCTTCTTCAACCCAACTCGCCCTACTCGTCGAGCAAGGCCGGCTCGGACCTCGCCGCGCTCTCTTATCAGCGAACCTACGGACTCAACGTCATGGTGACGCGCTGCTCGAACAACTACGGACCGCGCCAGTTTCCCGAGAAGTTAATCCCGCTCTTTGTCACGAATCTGTTTGACGGAGTCAGGGTGCCGCTGTACGGCGATGGACTGCACGTGCGCGACTGGCTGTTCGTCGACGACCACTGCCAGGGCATACTCCGGGTGCTCGAAAGCGGACGTGCGGGGGAGATCTATAACATCGGCGGCGGTACCGAGCTCACGAACATTGACATCACTCGTTTGTTGCTCGAGCTCTGTGGTGCGGACGAGTCCTTGATCGAGCCCGCGACCGATCGGCTCGGTCACGATCGTCGTTACAGCGTGGATTGGAGCAAGATTCGCGATGAACTGGGCTATCGGCCCGAGACCGACTTTGAAGATGGACTCGCCCGCACGGTGAAGTGGTATCGCGAGAACGAGCCGTGGTGGCGCCCGCTGAAAGAGCGCGACACTTGAAGGTGATCGAGATGCCGATTCCCGGACTCTTTGTGCTGGAGTCGCCGGTGTGGAGTGACGAACGGGGATTCTTTCGAGAGTGGTACAAGCGTGAAGACCTAGAGGCGAGTGGCGTCAACTTTCCCATCCATCAGGCCAACCTTTCGATGTCCAAGCGCGGCGTCGTGCGCGGAATGCACTACTCCGTCGCGCCCGAGGGCCAGGCGAAGCTGGTGACCTGCGCGTACGGTGAACTCGACGACGTCATCGTGGACGTGCGGGTCGGCTCACCGACCTTTGGCCGCTTTGAGATTGTGCACCTCGCCGCGAGCGAAGAGCGATCGGTCCTGCTGCCCGCTGGGGCGGCACACGGCTTTTGTGTGACCAGTGAGATCGGCATTCTTTCGTACCTGCTGTCGTCGCCGTTCAACGCGGCAATGGAGCTCGAGATCAACCCCTTTGACGAGACGCTCAACGTTCCGTGGCCGCTCTCGGGCGAGGCGATCGTGAGTGAAAAAGACGCCGCCGCGGCGTCACTCACCGAGCGTCTCGCGGCGAAGGAACTGCCAATCTTTGTGGTCGGTGCGAGCTAGGTGGACTTTCGACACGATTGCTAGCGTGTGTCAGGTGAGTACCGCAGCACTACGGCTGGTAACGATTGACGAACGAGGCGTGCAACTGCCCGCTCGCACCAGGCTGCCCGCCATGGAGTCCGAGTCCCAACTCCGAGCCTTTCTCGCCAGTCTTTCCGGCGTCGACGCCGTGGGGGCCGAGGCCCGCGCCGCCAAGCTCGCGACACGCTCTCTCAAGAAGTCGACGAAACTCACGGCGCTCGACCTCGCCATTTCGATGGTCGATCTCACGACGCTGGAGGGTGCCGACACGCCGGGGCGAGTCACCTCACTGTGCGTCAAGGCCATGTACCCCGATCCACACGACGCGAGTGTGCCCAGCGCGGCCGCCGTCTGCATCTATCCCGACTTGGTCGCCCGCGCCCGCACGGTACTTGGTGAGTCGCGTGTGAAGGTCGCCTCCGTGGCGACGGCATTTCCCTCGGGTCGAGCGATGCTCAACGTCAAGTTGCTCGACGTGCGAGAAGCAGTTGCGGCCGGGGCCGACGAAATCGATATGGTCATCGATCGTGGGGCCTTTCTCTCGGGGCGAGTTGGGCAGGTGTTCGAAGAGATTGTCGCGGTGAAGAAGGTCTGTGGCTCATCTCACCTCAAGGTGATTCTCGAGACCGGCGAGTTGGCGACCTACGACAACGTGCGCCGAGCCAGTTGGATCGCGATGCTTGCGGGCGCTGACTTCATAAAGACCTCGACGGGCAAGGTCACGGTCTCTTCGACACTGCCCGCGGCGTTGGTGATGTTAGAAGCGGTCCGCGATTTCGCGGAGACGACCGGTCAACTCGTCGGAGTGAAAGTGGCCGGCGGCATCCGCAACGCCAAGGACGCGCTGCGCTATCTCGTGCTCGTGAACGAGACCGTGGGCGCGGCGTGGCTGACGCCTGATCGGTTTCGTTTCGGGGCGTCCTCTTTGCTGAACGATCTCTTGATGCAGCGGCTCAAACAACGTCGTGGCGCCTACGTGCGACCCGACGAGTTCAGCGGAGATTGACGTGAGCGAAGACCTGACGAACTCCCCTCTAGGGTCCTTGGCGTACGATCCGGCGCCGGAATCCGCGTCGATCGCTCGTCTGCAGGGAAGTTACGGACTCTTCATCAACGGCAAGTTCACCGACCCCTCTTCGCACGAGCAGTTCACGACGCTCAACCCCGCGAACGAAGAGGCGCTGGCGAGCGTGGCCCAGGCGTCGAGCGCCGACGTCGACCGGGCTGTCGGAGCGGCTCGGCGAGCCTACGAGACGGTGTGGTCCAAGACCACCGGCGCCGAGCGTTCGAAGTATCTCTTTCGCATCGCGCGCCTTATTCAAGAACGCTCGCGTGAATTGGCCGTGGTGGAGACGCTCGACAACGGTAAACCCATCCGCGAGTCACGCGACGTCGATATTCCTCTCGCCGCGGCCCACTTCTTCTATTACGCCGGGTGGGCCGACAAACTCGACTACGCCGGATTCGGGCCTAATCCCCAGCCCTTAGGAGTCGCCGGACAGATAATTCCCTGGAACTTCCCCCTGCTTATGGCGGCGTGGAAGTTGGCACCGGCCCTCGCCGCGGGCAACACGTGTGTTTTAAAGCCGGCCGAGACGACGCCGCTCTCGGCGCTGGTGCTCGCAGAGATCTTCCAACAGGCCGAACTGCCCCCCGGGGTCGTCAACATCGTCACCGGTGACGGTTCGACCGGTGCCGCACTCGTGGATCACCCCGACGTCGACAAGATCGCCTTCACCGGTTCGACGGACGTGGGGCGGATGATTCAACAGCGCGTCGCGTCCAGCCACAAGCATCTGACCTTAGAGCTCGGTGGCAAGGGCGCGAACATCGTTTTTGAGGACGCGCCGATTGACGAGATGATCGAAGGCATTATCGACGGCATCTTCTTCAATCAGGGCCACGTCTGTTGTGCGGGTTCGCGACTCTTGGTACACGAGTCCGTCGCGGACGAGGTGCTACGTCGGTTGCTGCGACGAGTCGACCAGTTGCGGGTCGGCGACCCATTGGACAAGAACACCGACGTGGGCGCCATCAACTCGGCCGCGCAATTAGCGCGCATCAAAGAACTCACCGCCTACGGCGAGGCCGAAGGTGCCACGCGCTACACCAGTTCGTGCTCACTGCCCGACAAGGGCTACTGGTTCGCGCCCACAGTCTTTGCCGACGTGGCCCAGTCGCACCGAATTGCCCGCGAGGAGATCTTTGGACCGGTGCTCTCGGTGTTGACCTTTCGAACGCCGGAAGAAGCGGTTGCCAAAGCCAACAACTCCAACTACGGCTTGGCCTGCGGCGTGTGGAGCGAGAAGGGTTCTCGTACCCTGTGGGTCGCCGAGCGACTTCGCGCCGGGGTCATCTGGGCCAATACCTACAACCGTTTCGACCCTACGAGTCCCTTCGGGGGCGTGCGCGAGTCGGGCTTTGGTCGCGAGGGGGGCCGACACGGTCTCGAGGCGTATCTCAATGTCTGAGCGCCTCGACGTTCGAAAGACCTACAAGCTCCTCATCAACGGCGCCTTTCCACGCTCGGAGTCTGGGCGCAGCTACGAAGTGACCTCTCTCAAGGGCGCGTTCCTCGCCAACGTGGCGCAAGGTTCGCGCAAGGACGTGCGAGATGCGGTCGTGGCGGCGCGCGGCGCGCAGTTGAAGTGGTGGTCCCAGAGTGCCTACAACCGCGGCCAGGTGATCTACCGCTTAGCCGAGATGGCCGAGTCGAGGCGAGAGGAACTGGCCGAGCATGTCGCGCTCGCCGAAGGACGCTCGGCCAAGGGTGCCCAGACCCGTGTGTCAAGGGCCATCGACCGGATCGTGTGGTACGCGGGCTGGACCGACAAGATCGCCCAGGTGCTGGGCTCGTCGAACCCGGTCGCCGGACCGTTCTTTAACTTCTCGATTCCGGTGCCCAGTGGCGTGGTGGGCGTGCTCGCAGAACAGGACTCTTCCTTAGAAGCGTTCGTGAACGCGGTCTTCGCGCCCCTTGCCGTCGGTAATACGGTCGTGGTGATCGCGAGCGAACGGCGCCCGACCCCGTCGATTCTGCTCGGTGAGATGACGGCGACGGCAGACTTTCCTCCGGGAGCGCTCAACATCATCACGGGCTACACCGGAGAGCTCGCCCCGACGTTGGCGGCGCACGAAGACGTCGATGGCCTGGACCTGGGTGGGGCGGATGACGAGTTCGCGGACCAACTCGCCACCAGCGCCGCGGGGTCGATCAAGCGCGTGCTGCGCGCGAAAAAGAGCGACGCCACGTCGCTTCGACGACTTCGCGCCTTTGTCGAGACCTCGACGGTGTGGCACACGATCGGCCAATAGTGACCAACCCCTACGATCTCGCCCAACTCGCCGCGAACGAGCTTCGCAACATGAGCGGCGTCGACGCGTACGACGTCGTGGTCGTGCTGGGCTCGGGTTGGAAGGAGGGCGCCGTCGCCCTCGGTACACCGTCGAACGTCATTGCCTCGACGTCGTTGAGCGGTTTTCTCGCGCCGACCGTTGCGGGCCATAGTGGCCAGATCCTCTCGCTCGACGTCGCGGGATTGAACGTCGCCCTCGTGTCGGGGCGGGTGCACCTTTACGAAGGCCACTCGGCGGATCAAGTCGTCCACCCGGTGCGCACGTTGATCGCCGCCGGCGCGAGCAGGGTCGTCTTAACCAACGCCTGCGGCGGACTCGACCCGACGATCGGCCCGGGCAACGTGGTCGTCATTCGCGATCACCTCAACCTCACCGCGACCTCGCCCTTGGAAGGCCCTGCGCCCCCCGATGGGTACGGATCACGTTTCGTCGACCTGACCGATCTCTACAGCGCCCGGCTTCGCGCGGTGGTGCACGGCGCCGTCGCGGATCTGTCCGAGGGTGTTTACATGGGTTTTCGCGGTCCGCACTACGAGACGCCGGCCGAGATCGAGATGGCGCGGGCAATGGGCGCCACGCTCGTGGGTATGTCCACGGTCCTTGAAGCGATCGCGGCGCGCCATTTGGGAGCCGAGGTGCTCGGTCTCTCTCTCGTGTCGAACTACGCCGCGGGCGTGACGAGTGGACCACTGAACCACGCCGAAGTGCTCGAGGCGGGTCAGGCGGCCGCGACGTCCTTGGGTGCGCTGTTGACGCGAATACTTCCCGTTCTGTGACCTCGTCACTGCGCGAAGAAGTCGCCGCGTGGATCGCGCTCGATCCCGATGAGAACGACCGGCGCACCCTGCAGGAACTGCTCGACTCGGGCGACGATGGTGAATTGGGGCGACGTTTCTTAACGCCGTTGACCTTCGGCACGGCCGGCCTTCGTGGTCCCGAGATGGCCGGTCCGGCCGGAATGAATCGCGCCACCGTGCGCCGCGCGACCCAGGGAGTCCTGGCGTGGCTCGAAGAGATTGGCGTCGATCCGCGACGAGGCGTCGTGGTGGGACGAGACGCGCGACACGGCTCGGAGCGTTTCAACGATGAAGTCGTCGAGGTGCTGCTCGGCGCGGGCGCGACGGTCTTCGAGATGCCCGGTGCCTTGCCGACACCCTTCGTGCCCTACTGCGTGAAGGCCCTCGGGGCCGCCGCGGGCGTCATGATCACCGCCAGTCACAACCCGCCCGAGGACAACGGCTACAAGCTCTACGCGCGTGACGGGGCGCAGATCATTCCGCCCGACGACGAGATCGTCGAGCGTCACGCTCGGGGCGCCGGGCCGGCGATCTTGGCGAATCGCTCAGCGTCGGGCCACTTCCTCGTGGCCCCAGAGTTGCTGGACGAGTACCGAGAGCACTTCCTCGAGCGATTTCGCGTCGAAGGGGGAAGTGATCTGGGCATCACCTACACGCCGCTGCACGGGGTGGGGGGCGAGACCATGATGAAGCTCTTTGCCGACGCGGGCTATTCCCACGTGACGCCGGTGGCGAAGCAGTTCCGGCCCGACGGGTCGTTCCCGACGTTGGCGTTTCCCAACCCCGAAGAGCCGGGCGCGTTCGATCTGGCGATCGCGACGGCCGACGAAGCCGGTTCGACGCTGATCATCGCGAACGATCCCGACGCCGATCGTTTGGGCGCCGCCGCGAGAGACGGCGGCGGGTGGCGCGTCCTTCGAGGTGACGAGATCGGATGGCTGCTGGCGTCTTCGTTGCTGGACGAAATCAACGTGGCCCACGAGGTCGTCGCCACGACCCTCGTCTCTTCCACGATGCTCGAAAAGATGGCGCGGGCGAAAGGTGTACCTTGCGCCACCACCCTGACGGGCTTTAAGTGGATCGCGCGCGCCGCCGGTGAGGAGGTCCTCGGTTTTGGTTACGAAGAGGCACTGGGCTACGCCGTCGACGCGCTGGTCGCCGATAAAGATGGTCTCTCTGGCGCGCTCGCGCTTGCTCATTTGGCCCACGAGCTGTCACGAAAGGGGCAGAGCCTTTTCGATCGACTCGACGAGCTCGAAGCTCGCTTTGGCGTCCACGCCACGGCCCAGCTCTCTCTT
Source organism: Acidimicrobiaceae bacterium (assembly GCA_003131665.1). Taxonomy (GTDB): domain Bacteria; phylum Actinomycetota; class Acidimicrobiia; order Acidimicrobiales; family RAAP-2; genus RAAP-2. The sequence goes on along the minus strand of PKWA01000140.1, from coordinate 6,935 downwards.
CGAGCGACCTGGCCCACTGGTAGCGAGGACATCCGGCGCGTCGTCGCCCAACTACTCATTGATTCGCCGGCGTCGCTCGGCTCGCTCGCGGTCAGTGAGGTCGTCGATCTAAATGTGGGCGGGCGAGCGTTGGGGCCCACTGAAGGAGTGCTGATGGGACTCGGCCCGTGGGGTCGAGTGATCGTTCGTCCCTCGGGCACCGAAGCCAAACTGAAGGCCTACGTCGAAGTGACCCCAAAAGTGGAAGGTTCGCTCAGTGCTCAGCGCGCCAGTGGCGCAGAGTTGGTGGGCGGCGTCGTGGAGAGCCTCGCTGAGCTACTTCGCTTCTGAGCTTCGCAGCGTCGCGTAACCGGGTTTGATGACCGTGTTGATCATCGCGAGGCGCTCGTCGAAGGGATAGAAGGCGCTCTTCGCCGCGTTCAATGTCAACCACTCCATGTCCTCGAGGTCCCAGCCAAAGGCGTTGGCGCACGTCTCGAACTCGCTCGACAACGTGATGCCGCTCATTAGTCGGTTGTCAGTGTTCAACGTCACGCGAAAGCGCAGTCGACGAAGAAGGTCGATTGGGTGGGTCGCGATCGAGGCGGCGGCACCGGTGTGGACGTTGGAGGTGGGACAGACTTCCAAGGGGATCCGTCGGTCGCGCACGAAGTTAGCCAGCCGTCCGAGCAAGTGATGGCCGTCAACGTGGGTGATGTCGTCGACGATGCGCACGCCGTGACCGAGTCGCTCGGCGTTGCAGAACTGCACCGCCTCCCAGATCGAAGGCAGTCCGAAATCCTCGCCCGCGTGGATGGTCATATGAAAATCCTCGCGCTGAATGAGGTGAAAGGCGCGCAGGTGCTTGGTGGGGGGAAAGCCGTCCTCGGGCCCGGCGATATCAAAGCCGCACACTCCTTGGTCGCGAAACGAGACCGCCAGTTCCGCGATCGTCTCGCTCATCATCGCTTGGCGCATCGCCGAGAGAATGGCGCGAACCGTGATGTCGTGGCCCTCGCGCTGTGCCTCCTTCGTGCCCTGGGCGAAGCCGTCCAGGACGGCGCGCACCACTTGATCAAGGGCGAGTCCGCTCTTCATGTGCAGCTCGGGCGCGAAGCGCACCTCGGCGTAGACGACGCCGTCTCTCGCCAGGTCGATCGCGCTCTCGGCGGCGACGCGCTGTAACTGGTCTCTCGTCTGCATGACGGCCGTGGTGTGGGCGAAGCCTTCAAGGTAGCGAACGAGATCGCTCCCCGGGGTGTCCACGATGAACCATCGGGCGAGGTCGTCGGGATCGTTGGTCGGCAGGCCGTCGTACTTGATGTCGCGCGAGAGATCGATGACCGTCTGGGGCCGCAGTCCGCCGTCGAGGTGTTCGTGGAGCAGAACCTTGGGAGCCCGCTTGATCAACTCGGGCGTTATTGCGGTACGTACCACCAGACCAGGCTAGCGAACAGGGCCTGCTTACTTTCTAATGAGATTCAACTTTAGGGGAGCGACCCAGATCTGTTCATCGCCAACTACCACCGCGTCGGCAATGGCGTCGCGCCCGAGGCTGAGATGCGCGTGGTCGTCGGCGTGCAACTCGAACACTGGCTGACCCTTCTCGACTTTCTCTCCTTCACGCACCAAGCACATGACGCCGGCTGACGCGCTCACCGAGTCCTCCTTTCGAGCTCGACCGGCACCCAAGCGCCAGGCCGTAATGCCCACCGCAAGCGCGTCCACGGATCTCACGTAGCCGGCGCGTGGAGCGGTCACCACCTCAAGGATCTTGGCTTGCGGCATCGCGGCGTCGGGGTCGCCTCCCTGGGCGCGAATCATTTGGCGATAGACCTCAAAGGCCGACCCGTCGTCGAGTTTCGTCGAAGGATTTACGTCCAAACCCACGAGTTCGGTCATGATTGTCGCGAGTTCTAGCGTGAGGGCTCGTACATCGCTCGGTCCTTGTCCCTTGAGCACGTTGACCGACTCCGTGACTTCGAGCGCGTTGCCAACGGCTTGTCCAAGCGGCGCGTTCATCGGTGTGATCTGCGCGACCGTCTTGACCCCGTGGGCGAGACCGAGTCCGACCATGGTGTGAGCTAGTTCGCGCGCGCGCCCGAGGTCCTTCATGAAGGCGCCGCGACCGACTTTGACGTCGAGAACGAGTGCCTGGGTACCTTCGGCGATCTTCTTTGACATGATCGACGACGCCATGAGAGGAATCGACGCGACGGTGCCGGTGACGTCGCGCAGTGCGTAGAGCCTTCTGTCGGCGGGCGCCAGACCGGATCCGGCGGCGCAGATCACCGCCCCGACCGACTCGAGTTGTTCACGAATCTCATCGTTGCTCAGCGTGGCTCGCCATCCGGGAATGGATTCGAGCTTGTCCAGCGTGCCGCCGGTGTGGCCCAGTCCTCGCCCCGAGAGCTGCGGTACCGCCGCGCCGCAGGCGGCGACGAGGGGAGCGAGAATCAGTGAGATCTTGTCACCGACGCCGCCGGTCGAGTGTTTGTCAACGGTGGGTCGAGAGAGTCCGCGCAAGTCCAGGCGCTCACCCGAGGCGATCATGCGATCCGTCCAAGTGGTCAGTTCATGGGGGTCAAGTCCATTGAAGTAGATCGCCATCAAGAGTGAGGACATCTGTTCCTCGGCGACGTCGCCAATGTCGTAGGCGTCGAGGATCCAGGTAATCTCCTCGTCACTCAATACCGCGCCATCGCGTTTGGCCGTGATGACGTCCACCGCGGAAAACGTCGTCACGAGTTTTGCCGTGTACCGAGATCCTCAGGGCCAAAGGCGCGTGGGAGAAGCTCGCTCAGCGTCAGTGGCGCAGCGCCCTCGCCGGCGTCGATGAGCAGGGTCGCTCCGCCGTGTTCGAACAGCAGTTGGCGACACCTTCCACAGGGCGCAATCGGCTGGCCGTCGCCCGCCACGATGGAGATCGCCACCAATCGACCGCCCCCTTGGCGGATGAGGTCGCCAACCAGCGAACACTCCGCGCAGAGCGTGAGGCCATAGCTGGCGTTCTCCACATTCGATCCGACCATGGTCGCCCCATCGTCTCGCTGCGCGCTGGCACCCACCGTCACGTTGGAATAGGGCGCGTACGACCTGGTGGCGGCGTCGCGAGCGAGGATGCGCAGTTCCGCCCACTCGATCTCTACGGCCGAACTCACGTCATCACTGTACACTTTGCGCTTGTTGAAAAACTTTCGATTCTCTCCTGTTGTCGTGAGTGAGGAGGTCGCCACCGCACTTCAAGAGGGTCGCGGCGTCGTGGCGTTGGAGTCGTGCATCATCGCGCAGGGTCTGCCCGCGCCGGTGAACTTGATGGTCGCGCAAGAGTGCGAGGACGCGGTGCGAGAAGGTGGATCTGTCCCCGCCACGATCGCGGTCTTGGAGGGGCGCGTCGTCGTCGGTCTCAATGCCGCTGAACTCGAGCGGCTCGCTGATCCGAGCCGCCCGATGGTCAAGCTTTCATCGCGCGACCTGGGCGTGGCGATTGCGGCGGGCATTGACGGCGCGACGACGGTCGCGGGGACCGTCAGCGTTGCGAAGCGTCTTGGTATCGACGTGATGGCGACCGGCGGACTCGGTGGCGTGCACCGTGACGCCAGCGTGACCTACGACGAGTCGGCCGATCTCGTGGCCCTTACCTATAACTCGGTGCTGGTCGTAGCGTCAGGCGTGAAATCGATTCTTAACATCGAGGCCACCCTCGAGAGGCTCGACACTCTTGGAGTGGCGGTCGTTGGATATAAGACCCGCCAATTTCCGGGCTTCTATCTCCGCGACAGTGGCTTCGAGCTCGATTGGTCAGTAGAAAGCGTTGACGAAGCCGCCGATGCGTTCGCCCGACATCGCGAGTTCTCGATCACGAGTTTCATCTTGGCTAATCCGGTCGCCGCTCATCACGAGCTGGATCGCCAATTGCACGACGAAGCTCTGGAGAGTGCGTTGAGAAAGACGCATATGGCTGGGGTAAAGGGAAAGGCTGTCTCGCCGACGCTGCTGGCGGAGTTCGCCAATCACACCGGCGGCGTGAGCGTGCAAGTCAATCGCGATCTCGTGGTCGCGAACGCCGCACTCGCCGGCGCGATCGCCTCGTCGCTCGCTCGATCGCTCGCGTGAACAGAACCCGCGTTGTCGTTCTCGGCGACGTGATGCTCGACATCGTCGTCCAGCCAGTGGGCCGCGTGGCCCCCACCAGCGACACGCCGGCCAATATTCGTGTCGCACGTGGGGGTTCTGGAGCGAACTTCGCGATGGCGTTACGGGCGACGGGAATCGACGTGGACTACGTGGGCGCGAGTGGGAATGACGCGGCGAGTTTCGTCTTCGTCGAGGCCCTCGAGCGTGGCCGGGTGGTCGTTCACTTACAGCATTTTGACGCGCCGACCGGAACGGTGGTGGCGATCATTGACAGCGACGGGCAACGCGCCATGTTGACCGATCGCGGTGCGAACGTTCGACTCGACGACGCGTTCGTCACCGAGCAACTTCATGATCCCTTTGACCATCTGCACGTGTCGGGCTATCTGCTCCTCGACGCTGCCACGAGACACGTGGGCGAGAACGCGCTGGCCCTGGCGAGGTCTCGAGGCATCTCGACTTCTGTCGATGCCTGTTCCTTAGCGCCCTTGTTGGCGTTGACTCCTAAGGTCTTTCTGCACTCGTCCAGGGACGCCACCATGCTCTTCGCCAACGATGAAGAGGCGCTTGCCCTGACCGGATCGGAAAACCCCGACGCCGCGCTCGACACCCTCGCACTTTCGTACCAAGAGGTGGTGATAACGCGCGGCGAACTCGGCGCGCTGGCAGCGCTCGGTGCGCAGCGCTTTGCGGAGGCCGCGGTAAAGACAGAGGTCCTCGACACGACCGGCGCCGGAGACGCGGCGACGGGGACGTACTTGGGCGCTCGGCTGAGTGGCGAAAAACCCCTCGTGGCCCTGCAGCGCGCGATGGCCGCTTCGGCCCGGGTGGTGGGTGGCCTGGGGGCGCTGGGCTAGTTCTTTTGGCACGGCTGGCCGTAGGCGGCCGGTGGACGCGCGCGTCCAATAAGACCGGCCACTAAGGCGATGGTGATGAGGTAGGGGAACATCTTGAGGGTCTCAGTCGAGACCGGCACCCAATTCTCCTAGTGTTTGGCCGCGAGACGAACTGACGAGGCAAAGATAATCAAGGTAACGTCCGCAACCGACCAACGCGTCTCGGGGTTCCTTGTTATGCTCGCGCTCAGTAAGGCGTGTAAAGCGCTAATGGCTTCTTAAGAAGCGTCCAAAATAACCAAAGGGGAGTGCAATGAGTTCAATTGGAAGAGGCCGCGTGGGGCGTTTCGCTCTCTCGGCCGCTACCGTCAGTCTGCTGTTAACGGGAATAACGGTCGGTGCAATCGGCGCGGCGAGCGGAGCGACTTCGAAGTACCACAAGACGCTCGCCTGTGAGGTCACCGACACCGGTGGCGTCAACGACAAGTCGTTCAACGCTTCGGCCTACTTGGGCCTCAAGGAAGCTGTGAAGGTCGATTCGAAAGTGATTACGAAGAAAGTGCAGTCGACGCCGTCTAACGGTACCGAGTCCACTTACGTGAACGAGATCTCGTCGTTCGTCTCACAGCACTGCAGCATCATCATCACCGTAGGATTCTTGATGTCTGACGCGACATGGAACGCCGCGCACGCGAACCCGAAAGACCACTTCGCGCAGGTAGACAACACCAACTCAAGCCCCGGTAAGGATGGAATTGCGGTTCCTCCCGCGACGGGAACGGCCAAGAACATTCTGGGCCTGACCTACGAAACGCAGCAGGACGCGTTCCTCGGTGGTTACGAGGCGGCGGCGTACGCCGTAGCGCACAACCCGTCGGCGCCTAAGGTCGCAACCTACGGTGGTCTGCAGTTCAGCTCCGTGACGTACTACATGGACGGCTTCTACGACGGCGTCCAGTACTACAACACGACGATGAAGCCGGCGACTCCGGTGGCTGTCCTCGGTTGGGACGAGACGACTCAGAAGGGTACCTTCATCGGTTCCTTCACCGACCAGACCACTGCGGCGACCGACACGACCGCTTTTCTGGCTCAAGGTGCGACGACCGTCTTCCCGGTCGCCGGCTCTGACGGCCTCGGTACGACGGCCGCGGTGACGACATGGAATGCCGCACACGCGTCGCTTTTGGCGAACGTGGAGTGGGTGGACACCGATGGCTGCGTTAGCGACGCGACCGACTGCAACCTGTTCCTCAATTCGGTCACCAAAGGCGTGACGGCGTCAGTGAAGACCGCCGTCCTCCTACAGGCCGAAGGTAAGTTCAAGGGTGGCGACTACATCGGCACGCTGAAGAACGGCGGCGCCGCCTTTATCCAAGATCAGGGCACGATGGGTAAGACGAACAGCGCGGCAACCGTCGCGGCGATCGCGACTATCACAAAAGGCATCGAGAACGGAACCATCAAGGTCGCGGTGGGCGGCAAATAGTAGTCATCCACTAACACCCGCGAACGGNNGGCCGAATCCTAGGATTCGGCCCCCGTTTCGTTTCCGATCCAGATTAGGTTTGAGATTCATGAGACTGGAACTTCGAGCGGTCACGAAGCATTTCGGTTCGCTCGCGGCCAATAATGATGTCCATCTCGTCGTCGAACCGGGACAGATACATGGCTTGCTCGGAGAGAACGGCGCGGGCAAGAGCACGCT
>PKWA01000140.1:0-247 GCA_003131665.1 Acidimicrobiaceae bacterium | reverse complement strand
ATGGTGCACCAGCACTTCATGCTCATCCCGGTCTTCACCGTCACCGACAACATCATTCTCGGTAGCGAGCCCGTCAAACCCTGGCCGTTCATTGACCACCGCAGTGCCACCGAACGCATTGTCGCTCTCGCTAAGGAGTACAGCTTCGTCATCGACCCCTCCGCCACGATCGAGAACCTGCCCATCGGCACGCAGCAGCGCGTCGAGATTCTTAAGGCCCTTAGCCACAACGCCGAGATCCTCATAC
>PKWA01000095.1 GCA_003131665.1 Acidimicrobiaceae bacterium | reverse complement strand
ATGATCGCGTTCGACTCGAACATCGGCCGACCGTCGTCGAGTACCAGCACTGGCACGCGCAACACCGGGCTCAAATGCCCGATCACGCTGGGGCGATTGGTCCGGTCGGCGACGTCCAACTCGTTCAGCTCGAGCGGCAGACCCAGATGCGCGCACAACAGCCGGACCTTGTAACAGTTCCCGGAGACCGCGTTGTTGTAGAGGAGCATGGCCCGGAGGCTATCTGCTCGGTTGGGGTGCGGAGTGCGCGCTAGCTGGTGACGCTGAAGCGCACGGATTCGTGCGCCTGGGTGATGTAGCTGAACGCCGGGGTGAACGACGTCAGGTACGCGCAGAAGTAGTTGGTGCCGTGGGTCGGCTTGGAGAACCCGGCGACCTTGTCCGTGTAACGGTAGTTGCCGTGGACGTGGCCACCGTCGATCCAGATCGTCAGGTCGTGGAACTTGGCCTCATTGGTAAACGAGCTCCTACACGGTTGGGGCGACGAGTAAAGCGTTACCTCGGGTTTCGTCCCCGATGCATAGCCTGAGAGGACGATCGTCACTCGCCCAACGTGGAATGGCTTCGGCAGCACCAGGAGCTTGATCGAGTCGCGCGGCGTGGCCGCGGCGGCCGCGCCGGACATCAGCACGCACAATAGAGCGAGCGCCGCGGCGCTCAGCGCTCTGATCGGTCCTCGCAGCGCCATCGCGGTCGAAGCCTACCCGATGACTGGCCCGCGAGTTGGCAGCGCTCTGGTCGGCCTGTCTGGCCCTCGATAGGGCGGCTACAACGAGCGTGCGACTGTGTGCACGTCGCTCGTGACTGTCCCGACAAACCACACTGCGAGGATCAGGAGGATCGCGAGCGGCACCAGGATGCGCAGGTGCTCAATGCCCGGGCTGTCCTTGGAGGTCATCCAGGACCAGATACGGCCAGTCATAGCTCTGAAAAGGTGGACATTCGTGTCGTTCCTTCGGTAGACACGACCTTTATCGGCAGCACCGGGCAATTCATTAAGCGGTGCATTGCGGGGGCGCCTGAAGGGCGTCAGGCGCTAGAGCGGCGGTCTGACTACCCGGCGCCGGGAACCACTATCTGCGCGCCGGCGATCCGCAGGCCGGCCTGCGGCAGCGTGTTGGGGACGGCCGGCCCCGAGAAGTGGATGAAGCTGCTGGGCCACGGCTCCCAGGAGGGCGAGTCCTTGGAGATCCGCTCCCAGTCGTAGCCATCGTCGGCGGTGCCCATGCCGCTCTGGGAGACCTCGATGGAGCTGCCGTCGGCGGCGACCGCCTCGACGACCGCGACGTGTCCGTAGCCGCCCATGCCGGGAGTGTCCGCATCCCACACGGCGACGGCGCCGGCGCTCGGCGTCCCGTCGACGGGCACGCCCTCGAGCGCCGCCCGTTCACCCCACTGGCCTCCGTCTCCGAGTAGGTAGTCCGGTGTCGACACGCCGTAGACCTCCGATTCAACGTAGGCGGCGTAGTTCGTGCAGTTGTCGCCCGCGTACATCTGCCAGTAGGACGTCCACGTGTGGGCCGGATACCCGTGGGTGGAAAAGGGACCCTGGCTGCACGCCGCGTAGCCGCTGCACAAACTGGCACTGGAGGTGGCGCCCGAGGCCGAAATCCCTGGTGCGATGGCCGAGGTGGTCGCAAGAGCGCACACCGTCACGACGGCTGCCCAGCGTCCGCCCGCCCTTGAGAGTCGCCGTGGGACGACGGCGCGAGAGATGTTCACGTCGGCTACCCGCTCCACGAGACGCGACGAGTGAGACGGATTGAGGCTGGAGCCGCGCGGCCGCCAACCCGTACTATGCGCACCCGAAGTGCCTCATGCTGGTTCCCCCTGGGCCGACATCACCCCAGATTGTTCTCCCTCTGGTTACTACAACCTCCTCCAGAGCGCCAAAGGCGATGGCTTCCGGGCCAGAAAGTGGCTATGACTAGGGATAATGACTTTCCAAGGTCAAGATGATTCCTCCGGGGCGACGGTCAAATGAGGCGACTTACTCCTCGGTAGATAGGGAGCGAAAACGGACCCGTTGGTTCGCGCAACGGGGCCCGACGCGCCTTCGTTATTGGTTCGCTCGCCTTTGTGACGCTCAGCGTCGCGGTCCGAGCCAGCTTCACACTTCGAGCCAAGGAGTGTTCCGCAGTGTGGAGAGTCTCATCGATCGCTTCGACCGACCGGGCGTCGACAAGCGGTTCGCGCCGAGTGGATCGCTCTGGTGCCCCCGCCGGGACTCGAACCCGGGCACATGGCTTCGGAGGCCAATGCTCTATCCGCTGAGCTACGAGGGCGGCGTGTCCAGCCTACCGGACTGGCTTTTCCATCTCGTGGCGACGCTGGCGACTTCTAAAGTGCACGTATGAGTATCGAGCCGATTCTCCCGTCGCTTTTTCCTGATACCGCGACGCTGCGCGAAAACGGCGTGACGGTGGGCGGGGTTGACCTACGCGAGCTCGCCGAAACGTATGGCACGCCGCTGTTCGTCTACGACGAGGAAACGTTGCGCGCGCGATGCCGCGAAGCGGCGAGCGCCTTTGACGACGGCGTCGCCTTCGCGTCGAAGTCCTTTCTCTGCGGGGCCATGGCTCGTCTGGCTGACGAAGAGGGGCTCTGCGTCGACGTGGCGACGGGGGGCGAACTCGACGTCGTGTTGCGCTCAGGCGTGCCGGCTAGTCGGATCATCGTGCACGGGAATAACAAATCAAACGATGAGATCGCACGCGCTCTCAAAGTAGGCGTGCATAGGTTGATCGTCGACAACTTCGATGAGATCGAACGGCTGAGCGATCTCGTCAGTACCAGCACGCCTATCGACGTGTTGGTACGTGTGACACCGGGCGTCGAAGCGCACACGCACGAGTATGTGCGTACCGGTCAAGAGGACACGAAGTTCGGCTTTTCGGTGGCGAGTGGTGACGCTCGTCGCGCGATCTCGATGTTGCGCGAGTTGGCCGCAGTGACGTTACATGGCGTGCATGCGCACATTGGCTCACAGATCTTCGAGGTCGAGGGTTTCTGTGAGTCCATGGGCGTGCTCGCGGACTTCACGCGCGACGACGACTTTGACGAACTCTGCATTGGCGGGGGACTAGGCGTGGCCTACGTCGCCGGCGAGTCCGCGCCGACGATCTCAGCGTGGGCGCTTGCGACGCGTAGCGCCGCTCGAGAGAGCGGGCTTCGCGCCGACGTACGTATATTGGCCGAGCCGGGGCGATCGATTGTGGCTCAGGCAGGCGTCACGCTCTATCGCGTGGGTGTGATCAAGCACGTCACCCAACGCACCTACATGGCAGTCGACGGGGGAATGAGCGACAACCCTCGGCCCGTTCTCTACGGTTCGGGCTACGAGGCCTTCGACCTGGATCGGCCACTCGCCGCGCGACCACAGAGCGTCCGTCTCGTAGGTAAGCACTGTGAAAGCGGCGACGTCTTGATCGACGAGGCGCATCTGCCCGCCGACACGGGCGTCGGTGATCTCATCGCCACTCCGGTCACGGGCGCCTACGGCTATTCGATGGCGTCGAACTACAACCGAGTTCCACGCCCGGGGGTGGTCTTCGTGTGTGACGGCAGTGCTCGCGAAGTTTTGCGTCGCGAAACGATGGACGACCTCGCGCGACTCGAAGTTTGAAATTCAACTCGCGCCAAGCGTCGGTTAGCCTTATTTAATGGAGAGACCGGTCGTCAGAGTCGGCGTTATCGGTGCAGGTTTTGTCGGCAGCGCGTTGGTTGGACTCCTCAGTGATCCCACTCGTCACCACGCGCTCGTTGACGCCGCGACGGCGCCCCTGGAACTCGTGGGTGTCGCGGTGCGCGACATCTCCAAACCCCGTCCCGGGGTCGATTCGCGGCTCCTCACCACCGATGTCGAAGGGCTCATCGCCAACGATCTCGACATTCTGGTGGAACTCGTCGGCGGTATCGAGCCTGCGCGCGGGTACATCGAGTCGGCCCTTCGACTCGGTGTCTCGGTGGTAACGGCCAATAAGGCCCTGATGGCCGAGTGCGGCACTGAACTCGCGCAACTGGCGCACGAGCACGGCGCGGACCTCTTTTACGAGGCGTCGGTCGGCGGCGCCATTCCGATTCTGCGGGCGCTACGAATCTCGCTCGCCGGCGAGCGAATCAGTCGCGTGATTGGCATCGTGAACGGCACCACCAACTTCATTCTGACCAAGATGACCAACGACGGCAGCGACTACGAGAGCGCGCTGGCCGAGGCGCAGACCCTCGGTTACGCCGAAGCCGATCCGCGCGCGGACGTCGAGGGTTTCGACGCCGCCGCCAAGGTGCAGATCCTCGCTTCACTGGCCTTTGGGACGTCACTCTCGGGAGAAGAGATTTCGCGCGAAGGCATTACGGGAATTCGTAGTGTCGACGTCGAGTTCGCCCGACGCTCGGGTTACGTCATCAAACTGCTCGGCGTCGCCGAGCGAGTGGGTCCGTCGGGGGTTTCGCGCCGAGCTCATCCGGCGATGGTGCCCGTCGAACACCCCCTGGCCTCGGTGGCGGGGGCGACGAACGCGGTCTTCGTTGAGGGCGTGCGCAGCGGTCCACTGATGTGGCTCGGACAGGGCGCCGGCGGGGAACCGTCGGCCACGGCCGTCCTCGGCGACGTGCTCGACGCCGCAAGAAATCGAATGAGCGGTCGCCACGATGCGCCCTTCAGTGGTGACCCGTCACTGTTTGCCGTCGAAGTGGGAGAACTGACGAGCGTCTTTTATCTCAGCGTCGATGTTGTCGATCAACCCGGGGTGTTGGCCGAAGTGGCGGCCGTCTTTGGCCGCCACGACGTGTCGATTCAGTCGATGGAGCAGTCCGGTTATGGCGACGAAGCCCGTCTGTCGTTCCTCACCCACGCGGCGCTGAGCAGTGACGTCAGCGCCACCGTTCACGAATTGACCTCGCTGAAGTCGGTCGACTCGGTGGGCGCGTGTCTGCGCGTCATCGATCGAGGTGGCGCGTGAGCGCCTGGCGGGGAGTTCTTAAGGAGTACGAGTCATGGCTTGATCTCGAGGGCGTCGGTGAGGTCGTGACCCTCAATGAAGGCAATACCCCGTTACTGCGTGCCGATCGGCTCTCCGAACGCCTCGAAGCCGACGTATGGCTGAAGTGCGAGGGGATGAATCCCACGGGATCGTTTAAGGACCGTGGCATGACCATGGCCATCACCAAGGCCAAGGCCAAGGGGGTGCGAACCGTCATCTGCGGATCGACGGGAAATACCTCGGCCGCGGCCGCGGCCTATGCCGCCAAGGCTGACATGGAGTGCGTGGTCCTCGTCCCCCAGGGCAAGATCGCGTTAGGCAAGCTGGCCCAGGCCATGGTCTACGGCGCGAAGGTCCTCGAGATCCGGGGCAACTTCGACCAGGCGCTCAACCTGGCGAGAGAACTGACACAACACTTACCGATCACCATCGTCAACTCCATCAATCCCGACCGGATCGAAGGGCAAAAGACCGGCGCATTCGAGATCGTGGACGAGCTGGGCAAGGCGCCCGATATCTTGTCGATCCCCGTGGGCAACGCTGGCAACATCACGGCGTACTGGCGCGGCTTCACCCAGTACCACTTCGCGCAGCGCTGCGACACGCTGCCCAAGATGTGGGGCTTCCAGGCGGCCGGCGCTGCGCCCATCGTGTTGGGTCATCCCGTCGAGAACCCTGAAACCATTGCGTCGGCGATCCGTATTGGTAACCCGGCGAGCTGGGTACCGGCCCTCGAAGTGATCCATGAGTCATTGGGCGATATCCGTGCGGTCAGCGACGAGGAGATCATCGACGCCTATCACTTCGTGGCCCGCTACGAATCGGTGTTCTGTGAACCGGCGTCGGCCGCGTCGGTGGCGGGGCTGTTGAAGTTCGGTGTGCCCAAGGGCGCGACGGTGGTGTGCGTGTTGACGGGCAACGGCCTGAAGGACCCCGACACGGCCCTGGGTTTAAGCGCCGCGCCCGATGTTGTGGACGCGTCAATCGACGCACTACTGGGCGAACTTTCCAGGATGTTTACTTCGGCGCTTCAGTAGGCTACACTGTTACTTGTCGTCCGTTCGGCGTTGCCGGCGTAAGGAATATCTTCCGAGACGACTTTTCCCGATTTTCTTCTCCGCCCTGTGGCATCGTTGCGGGCGGCGAGAAAGGATTTTTCATGGCTATTCAGCCCTCCCCAGACCGTTCGGATCTCGAGTCCAAGACTCGCGAGGATCTCCAAACGATCGCCAAAGTCAAAGGCGTCGACGCTCCCGCTCGCGCCACCAAAGCCGTGCTCATCGAAGCGATTATGGGCGACATGCCCGACTCGCCCGACTCAACGAGTACACCAGATTCACGTGCGGTGCGCTCTCGTCGCACCGTTGCCACACCGACCGACGACTTCGACGACCTACTCGGTGAGTTCGTCGCCGACGCCAAGGTCGAGCCGGCGGCTTCGACGACCCCGTCGGCAGAACCCGTCCCGTCCGAGCGTTCCGCGCCGCGCCAGTTCAACCAACCGCGCCCCGAGCGTCAACCCCGGGACTTCACGAACGACTCGAATAACCGCAGCCGGCGCAACCGCCGCAACCGCAACGGTCGCGAGCGTTTCGCCGGTGAAGCCATGCCCAACGCCGATCAGCCCTACGCCGGCGAGCTCGTCGAGATTGAGGGACTGCTCGATCTACGCGACGACGGCTACGGCTTCTTGCGCACCAAGGGTTACCACGCCTCGCCCAACGACGTCTACGTCTCGATCAACCAGGTGCGTAAATATCACCTGCGCAAGGGCGACTCCATCGTTGGAGGCTTTCGTCCGGCGGCCAGTAACGAAAAGTACCCGGCACTCCTCCGCGTGGACAGCGTCGCGGGCATCGATCCCGAGGTCGCGCGTCTGCGCCCGCGCTTTGAGGATCTGACGCCGCTCTTTCCCGACGAGAAACTGAACCTCGAGACCAACGAGGGCAAGTCCGATCCCACTCCGCGCATCGTCGACCTCTTGTCGCCCATCGGCAAGGGTCAGCGCGGACTGATCGTGTCGCCGCCCAAGGCCGGCAAGACGACGGTGATGAAGCACATCGCCCACTCGATCGAGGCGAACAACCCCGAGGTCCACCTCATGGTGCTCCTCGTCGACGAGCGTCCCGAAGAGGTCACCGACATGCGCCGGTCCGTGAAGGGCGAGGTCATCGCGTCGACCTTCGACCGTCCTGCGGACGAGCACACGCAAGTTGCCGAGCTGACCATCGAGAGGGCCAAGCGCCTGGTCGAGATGGGACACGACGTGGTCGTGCTGCTCGAC
>PKWA01000116.1 GCA_003131665.1 Acidimicrobiaceae bacterium | reverse complement strand
GAGGCGGTGCCGTCCCAGTGGGCGGCGAGCGTCCTCATTGAATCAGTGAATTGCTCGCCTACGACCCACACGTCGTCGGGGCTGATGGCAGTGATCGCCGTAGCGATCTGACTCGCGAACATCGGGGTGGGCGACGTCGCCACCGTCCACGCGGTGCCGTCCCAGTGCTCGAGGAGGACCGACAGCGTCGCGGTGTTCTCGTTGTTCTCAGATCCGTCCGCCCACAGGTCGTCAGATCCGGTGCCGGAGATAGACGTCAGCACGTTGCTGTCACCTCCGGCGCCGACGGCGGGGCTCGGGCTCGGCATGGACCGCTTGGCGATGTTGATCGCCGACGAAGCGAACATCCGCGAGGTCATTGCCTTTCCTACGTTGAAACCCCTGCGCGACTAGTAGCCGGGGATCTCCTCAAGGAGTGAGGTAATCAACGAACTAAAGCCGGCTCTCAGTCCGGCACTGGGCACCACCGCCAACGCCTCGTGGGCCCGTTCGAGGAAGCGCTGAGCCGCGACGATGGTTCGCTCGATGCCGTCGGTCGCCACCACGAGCTTTCGCGCCCGTTCGCGATCGTCGTCGTCTAAGGGCGCGCCGAGCAGTCCGCGCAGTTCGTCCCCGACGCCTCGGTCGCCCAACGCGAGGAGCGTGGGCAGGTTGTAGATCCCCTCGGCGAGATCTTGTCCGGCGGGCTTGCCCAGTTGATTCTCGGTGGCCGTGAGGTCCATGATGTCGTCGCGCAGTTGATAGACCATGCCAAAGCATCGACCAAACTCCGACAGCGCCTCGCTCACCGAAGGAGCGAGGTTGGCGGTCATAGCCCCCATGCGACAACTCGAGGACATCAATGTCGCGGTCTTGCCATCGATGGCTTCGAAGTAATCGGCTTCGCTTCGCTCGAGTGAGAACGAGGTGCGCACTTCGGCGACCTGTCCGCGGGTCAGGCTCGCGAGGGTTCGAGCCATGAGACTGGCCGCGTCGGCCCCGAGATCGGCGGCGATGCCGGCCGACCTCGCCATCAGGTAGTCCCCGGCCACGATCGCGATCAAGTTGCCGTAGCGGGCGTTCACGCTCTCGACGTTGCGCCGTATCTCGGCCTCATCCATGACGTCGTCGTGGTAGAGCGACGCCAGATGCATCAGTTCGAGCGACACCCCGCCGAGCAGGTCCTCGCGCGTCGCGGCGCGCTCGCCGCACGTAGCCGAGGCGACGGCGAGCAAGGGGCGAAGTCGTTTGCCGCCCGCTCGAATGAGATGGGAGGTGACCGAATCGAGGAAGGCGTCACCGAAGATCACCGATTCCGCAAGAAGCACCTCGAGTCTCGCGAGATCGTCTTCCACCGAGCTCAGCCCAAGTCGTTCGTGGGGATTCACCTCACCACATTAGAGGAGCATTCTCCATGGTCCGGGGGCGTCGGTCTATTGGACATGTCTGACCATTACACTTTTACTCAAATGAACAAAAGGACGACCATTGTTTGAGCGATTTACCGACCGTGCCAGGCGAGTCCTCGTGCTGGCCCAGGAAGAGGCACGCGACCTCAACCACGCCTTCATCGGTACCGAGCACATTCTGCTGGGACTGATTCGAGAAGGCGAAGGAGTCGCGGCCAAGGCCCTCGACGCCCTGGGGGTCACCTTTGACGTGGTGCGCGAGAAGGTCGAAGAAGCCATTGGGGCCAATACCAATCCCTCGCCCGGATCTCCTCCCTTTACCCCGCGCGCGAAGAAGGTCCTCGAACTCTCGCTGCGCGAAGCTCTTCAGTTAGGTCACTCCTACATCGGAACCGAACACATGCTGCTCGGCCTGGTGCGTGAGGGCGAAGGCGTCGCCGCGCAGGTCCTCAACGACCTGGGCGCGGACATGGCGCGCGTGCGCACCCAGGTCATCCAGATGATGTCCGGCCAGGCCGGCAAAGAGGCCGGGGTCACCAGCGGCAGCGGCTCATCGAAGATCGACGCCGAGGGCGCCGGTGGTTCGGCCGTGCTCGATCAGTTTGGCCGCAACCTGACCCAGTTCGCGCGCGAAGGCAAGCTCGATCCGCTCGTCGGACGTGAAAAGGAAGTCGAGCGCGTGATGCAGATTCTGTCACGTCGCACCAAGAACAATCCCGTACTTATCGGCGAGCCCGGCGTCGGCAAGACGGCGATCGTCGAGGGCCTAGCCCAGCGCATCGTCGCCAATCAAGTTCCGCTCACCTTGGCCGACAAGCAGCTCTACACGCTGGACTTGGGCGCTTTGGTTGCCGGATCGCGCTACCGCGGTGATTTCGAGGAGCGTTTGAAGAAGGTCTTGAAGGAGATCCGCACGCGCGGGGACATCATTTTGTTCATCGACGAGATTCACACCCTGGTGGGCGCTGGCGCCGCCGAGGGCGCGATCGACGCGGCGTCGATCCTCAAGCCGATGCTGGCGCGCGGCGAACTTCAAACCGTCGGGGCGACCACGATTGACGAGTACCGCAAGCACATCGAAAAGGACGCCGCGCTCGAGCGTCGCTTCCAGCCCGTGAAGGTGGAGCAGCCCTCGGTGGCGATGACCATCGAAATCTTGAAGGGACTGCGCGAGGTCTACGAAGAGTTCCACCAAGTCAAGATCACCGATCAGGCGTTAATCGCGGCCGCCAATATGTCCGACCGTTACATCTCGGACCGGTTCCTGCCCGACAAGGNNGCCATCGACCTCATCGACGAGGCCGGCAGTCGACTGCGCATCCGTCGCATGAGTACCCCGCCCGCGGCGAAGAAGTTCGATGCGGACATTGCGCGTCTGCGCACTGACAAAGAGTCGGCCATGGACAGTGGTGCGATCGAACAGGCCAAGGCGCTCGAAGAACAAGAGCGCGACCTCATCGCCCAACGAGACGCGTTAGACGCCGTGGTCGTCGCCGCTGGGGGCGAGAGCTTTGACCTGGTGGACGAAGAGACCATCGCCGAAGTGTTGGCAGTGTGGACCGGCATCCCGGTGTATCGACTCACCGAAGAAGAGACGACGAAGCTCTTGCGTATGGAGGACGAACTCCACAAGCGCGTCGTCGGCCAAGAAGAGGCCGTCAACTCGCTCAGTCGGGCCATTCGCCGCACGCGCGCGGGCTTGAAGGACCCCAAACGTCCCGGCGGCTCGTTCATCTTCTTAGGGCCAACCGGGGTCGGCAAGACCGAACTCGCCAAGACCTTGGCAGAGTTTCTCTTCGATGATGCCAACGCGCTCATCCAACTCGACATGTCCGAGTACATGGAAAAGCACTCGGTCTCACGTCTCGTAGGTTCGCCTCCGGGCTACGTCGGCTACGACGAAGGGGGCCAGCTCACCGAGGCCGTTCGCCGCAAGCCCTTCTCGGTGGTGTTGTTCGACGAAGTCGAAAAGGCCCACCCCGACGTCTTTAACATCTTGCTGCAGATTCTTGAAGATGGTCGCCTGACCGACTCCCAGGGTCGCGCCGTGGACTTTAAGAACACGATTCTGATCATGACCTCGAACTTGGGGACCTCTGATCTGCGCAAGGCCGCCATCGGCTTTGGCAAGGGGTCGGATTCGATCACCCACGAGCGCATGAAGGAAAAGGTCAATCAGGCCCTGAAGGCCCACTTTCGTCCCGAGTTCTTGAACCGTATCGACGACACGATCGTCTTTCACGAGTTGACCCGGGTCGAAGTGATCGCGGTGGCCGATCTGTTGATCACGCGCCTGCGCGACCAGTTGGGCAAACAGGGCCTCGGACTCGAGCTTTCTGCGAAGGCCCAGGAGTACTTGGCCGACAAGGGCTACGACCCCGAGTTGGGCGCGCGACCCCTTCGCCGCGCGATCCAGCAGTACGTCGAAGACCCGTTGAGCGAGAAGATTCTCTTCAAGGAGTTCCACGCCGGCCAGACGATTGTGGTGGACGCCGCCGAAGGCGACGACGGCATCTTTCTTACTTTCGACGGCGTCGAGGGGTTGCCGCCGTCGGTCGACTTCGAAGAGTCCACGCCGAACGTCTAGGCGTAACTTCTCCTCGCTCAGTTCAAGGTAAGTCCAACGCCGTCGGATGTTTGGGCTCGTAGAGTCCGATCTCACCCCCGCCGGGCAGGGCGATCTTCGTCACCGAACCCCATCGGGCCTCTTCGACGCCAGAACAGCTCACGCCCCTTTCGGCCAGCGTCGCCATTTCGGCCTTGAGGTCGTCACACATCAAGTAGAGCTGGTGTCCCGCGCTCTGCTCACCGGGGTGAATCGCCACCTCGGCCGGCGGCGCGTGAAAGATCAACCAGTCGTGACCCGCGTCGATCGAGGCCCAACCGAGCGTGTCGCGAAAGAAGGCGCGATCGGCCGGCACGTCGGTACTAAAGAGGATGAAGTGGGCACCAAAGATCATGAGTCTGTCCCTTCGACTGGTGGAGCGTGCGGCGTGGCGACGGGTAGTGCGCCCGTTGTCGACCGCAAGCGGAGCCTATCCACGGCGGGCCTTCAAGCGACAGGTGATCGACGAATCTCCCGACACAGATTGAGCAAAGTCTGGTAAAATGGTAAATCCCCCAAACGCCCGATTCGTTGGCGTTTCCCCTTTTGAGGAGTGTCTCAAGTCATGACCGCGCGTAAGTACAAAAAGGGCGATCGCCTCGTCTACCCCCACCACGGCGCCTGCACGGTGGAAAAGATCGAGAAAATGACGGCTTTTGACGTGAAGCAGGACTACCTCAAGCTCAAGGTCGCCTACACCGACCTCGTCTTGATGGTGCCCGTGGCGAACGCCGAATCCGTAGGACTGCGCGACGTCATCAACGACGAAGAGGTCGAAGAGGTCTTCGCCGTGTTGAGAAAGAAAGAAGCGCGCATGCCCACCAACTGGTCGCGGCGCTTTAAGAACCACTCCGAGAAGCTCCGTTCCGGCGACATCTATCAAGTCGCCGAAGTCGTGCGCAACCTCTCGATTCGTGACAAGGACAAGGGACTTAGTGCTGGCGAGAAGCGCATGCTCACACGCGCTCGTCAGATCCTCGTCTCAGAGCTGACCTTCGCTCTCAACGTGGACACGGAAGCGGCGGAAGAAAAGCTCGCCTCGGTCCTTCCCTAGGCATGTCGGTAGCGGCCGTGGTCGTGGCCGCGGGCCGGGGCCGTCGCTTCGGTGGGGCCAAGCAGTTCACCCCCCTCGGCGCTGAGACGGTGGCGGCGCGCAGCGTGCGAACGGCCCGCTCAGTCGCCAGTTACGTCGTCCTGGTCGTCCCGGCGAACTACGAGGGTAACGGCGAAGGGGCCGATCTCATCGTTACCGGCGGCGACTCGCGCGCGGCGTCGGTGCGCGCCGGTCTGGTCCACTGTGGTGACGCCGAGATCGTCGTCGTGCACGACGCGGCCCGGCCCCTGGCTAGCGCTGCCCTCTTTCACTCTGTCGTCGAGGCGGTTCGCGCCGGTGCCGACGCGGCGGTTCCTGGTCTCACGCTCACTGACACGGTCAAGCGCGTATCGACCAACGCCGAGGGCACCCACGTCGTGGCGACACTGTTGCGCGAAGAACTCGTCGCCGTGCAGACGCCCCAGGCCTTTCGCCGCAACGTGCTCGTGCGCGCCCACGAGAGTGAGGACGACGCCAGTGACGACGCCGCGCTGGTCGAGGCGCTCGGACTTCGCGTGGTCGTGGTCGAGGGTGAGGTGGACAACGTCAAGATCACCCACCTTCGTGATATTGATGTGCTCGGCATCGTGGAGAGGAACCGACCGTGAGAATCGGCCAAGGCATCGACGTTCACCGGGTGAGCGCTGAGAGCGATCGAGCCCTCTGGCTCGGACTGGTGCGCGTGCCGGACGCGCCGGGCCTCGACGGCCATTCGGACGCGGACGTCGCGACGCACGCACTGTGTGACGCGCTCTTGGGCGCGGCGAATCTGGGCGATCTCGGTCGACACTTTCCCGACAGCGACCCTGCGTTTCGTGACGTGCCGTCGCGTCGACTCCTCGAAGCGACGGTGGCGCTCGTGCACGCGCAGGGTTATCACGTGATCTCGGGCGACGTCACGATCATCGCGGAACGTCCGAAGTTGGCGCCCTACTTGCCGGCGATGTCGAAGGAGCTTTCGAGTGTCGCGGGGGCCACCGTGTCGGTCAAGGCGACGACGGCGGACGGACTGGGCGCGCTGGGCCGCGTCGAGGGCATTGGAGCGAGTGCCGTCGTCTTGATAGAGGACCAGGCTTGAGTCCTCGCGCCGCACCGCGCCTAGGAGGTTCGGACCGGTCTGCTCGCCCCGACGGACGCCGCGCCGCGCCGCGCGGCGCTCCTCGTCGAACGTCGCCCGCTCGTGAAGGACTCGGCGGAGACCAGGTCGAGGGACGTCACGCCGTGCTCGAGCTCTTGCGGGCCAAGCGACGTACCGTGCAGAGGATTCTCATTGCCGAGGCCCAAGACGCCTCGGACGTGCTCGACGCGATTGAGTTTGAGGCGCAGCGCCAACGGGTCCTCGTGCAGCTGGTCTCGATGGCTCGGCTCGATCGCGAGGCCAAGACCGAGGGTCACCAGGGCGTGATGGCCTTCGCGGCGGCGCTTCCCACGGTCTCACTCGATGACCTCCTCGGCGTGAAGCGGCCCTTTTTGTTGGTCTGTGACGGGGTGACCGATCCGCGCAACCTCGGGGCCATGCTGCGAAGCGCCGACGGCGCCGGCGTTACGGGCGTGATCGTGCCGCGCCATCGCTCGGCTCGAATCTCGCCTTCGGTTACCAAGACCGCGGCCGGCGCCATTGAGTACCTAACGTTCTGTGACGTTGGGGGCATTCCGACGACGATCGATCAACTCAATCGAGCGGGCGTCTTGACGGTGGGGCTGGCCGAAGACGCCAAGAGTTCGCTCTACGCCGTCGATCTCGGCTCTAGTCCGGTTGCACTAGTGGTGGGCGGCGAAGAGAAGGGGCTTTCTTCGTTAACTCGCAAGCGATGCGCGACCGTTGTGTCAATACCGCAGTTAGGTCGCATCAGTTCGCTGAACGCAGGAGTCGCGGTGTCGGTCGCGGCCTTCGAAGTCGCGCGACAACGGCGCGCGCCAAAATAGTCATCGTGAACTACAGAAGCTGAACTTAAACTGCTGGTGGATTTGAGCACACTTTTGCTCAAAGTTCACTCAGCGGCGACACGTTGTGGGTATGACAAAGCGTCGCGGGGTCTTTTCGCCTTCAACTTCGAGCTACGAACTGTCCATTCAGAGTTGATGCTGTTGTTCGCGCGCCTGAGGCCCAGACGTTCGGTTACTCGGTTGGGAGCTCTTGTGAATCAAAATAATTCGTCCGCCTGTGTGATGCTGCGTGATCTCTCATCGACATGATTTTTCAACGACGTACGGAACGTCATTCCATGAAACGATGCTTATGCATTATGTTTTTACCCGCTCTAATTCTCGCAGTTACAGTTTCAGGCTCGGCATTCGCGGTCGGTCCCCAATATCACACTGTTACCTACTCCGAGAATGACAACATCACCGATCCCGTCTTTGCGTTACAAACGGAAAATGCGCCTTCTGATCTTTCGGCTTTTGTAAGTTTCAGTCCGAGATTTACCTATGCGGGTCACATTTTCGTTGATTGGAATACACAGCCGGATGGAACCGGAACCACGTATTTGGATGGCGCAACGTATGACTTTGGTGCTGCCCTCGATCTCTATGCCGTATGGGCTAGTGAATATCACACCGTCACCTTTGCGGAGAATGACAACGTCACCGACAATGTCGAGGCTTTACAGACAGAGAATGAACCAACCGCCCTAGCATCGTTTTCAAATCTCAGTCCCGGATTTTTCTATTCAGGTCACACCTTCGTTGATTGGAATACTCAGCCAAATGGAACCGGAACCACGTACTTAGATGGCGCAACGTATGACTTTGGAGCAGCTTCTATCTTGTACGCGATTTGGATAGTCACACCAACTGTTACGGCGTCCTTTGATGCACATTCTGGTACTGGATTTATTTCGTCAATAAGCGACCCCGTTGGTACGTCGGTTTTACTCCCTACCAGTAGTGGATTCTCCAATTCCGGCTACACCTTTGGCAGTTGGAATACTGCATCCGACGGTGGCGGGACTTCATACTCGCAAGGCGCGTCGTTCATACTCGACTCTGATCAAGTCTTTTACGCCCAGTGGATCGCCATGCCGCTCATTACCTTGAGTTTCGAATCGAACGGTGGGAATGGTTCACTCACGTCCCTAAGCGGACTTGTTAGCGCGGTGGTGACGTTGCCCGGACTCTCAAGCGTCACGCAGTCCGGTGACACCTTGACGTCATGGAATACTGCCTCCAACGGATCAGGAGTGTCGTACTCCCTCGGTCAGAGTGTGACGTTGTCGACGTCGCTGACGCTCTTCGCCCAGTGGACTCCAGTACCAATTCCGGTCATTGCGTTGAATTTTCAATTCAACGGCGGAAGTGGATCGTCGACGCTCTCAAGCGGTCTTCTCGGAACCGCCGTTGCGCTGCCCGGACCGTCAAGCGTCACGCAGTCCGGTTTCACCTTGACGTCGTGGAATACCGCTGCCAATGGATCGGGCGTCTCGTACTCTCCCGGGCAGAGTGTGACGCTGTCGACGTCGCTGACGCTTTTCGCCCAGTGGACACCAGTACCGGACGTTGTTTTGAGTTTCGACGCTAATGGTGGAACCGGTTCGCTCTCCACGATGAGCGGACTACCCGGCGCCACGGTGGCGATGCCCGGCCCCTCGTCATTGGTGAAAACCGGCTACGGCTTGGTGTCGTGGAATACTGCGGCCAACGGAACAGGTGAGTCATACTCCCTTGGTCAGAGTGTCACGCTGGCGTCTTCGTTCACCCTCTACGCCCAGTGGAAGTCTCTGCCTGCGGTGGTGCTGCATTTTGTAAGTGATGGCGGAAGCGGATCGCTCACGTCCTTGAGTGGACTCGCCGGAGCCACGGTGGCGTTGCCCGGCTCATCAAGTTTGGTGAAGTCCGGCTACACATTGCGTTCGTGGAACACCGCGGCCAACGGATCGGGAACGTCGTACGCACTTGGTCAGAGCGTGACGCTGTCCACATCGCTCACCCTCTACGCTCGCTGGACCGGCACGCCGACCGAGGAGCTCTACGGCGCGGTAGGGCTCTTCGCCAGGAACTCAACAGAGTTGACGGCCGCGATGAAGGCGCAGGTCCGCCAACTGGCTGAGACCATCAAAGCCAAGGAGTACAAGAAAGTGACCCTCTATGGCTACACCGCCGAGACGGGATTGGCGTCACTGGACATGTCGCTCAGCAGCACGAGAGCGACCCGCGTGGCCAACTACTTGCGAGAACAATTGAGCGCGCTGAAGGTAACGGGCGTCACGATTTCGGCCGCCGGTGAAGGGGCGATCGCGAAGATGACGGCGAGCCAGTACTCGCGAGTGGAGGTCTTCGTCGTCTAGCTCGCTCGACGAGGGGTCTTTCGTGATTTGGCCCCGTTGGAGCCGGTGGAGGGATTCGAACCCACGACCTGACGATTACAAATCGCCTGCGCTACCAGACTGCGCCACACCGGCTGGAACTACTTAGATTAGTGAATCGGGTCCAATCGCTCTAGAGTTGGCGAAATGAGCGACCCATCTCTTACCCCGCGCGACACCCACGCCTCGGGATCGCACTTTCAACCGTCACTAAGTGTCGTGTTGATCATCGTGGTGTTATTCATCGGATCGACGTTCTTGATGGTGCGCGCGGTGTCACCGTCCACGGCGTCGCCCACTTCGCCCACTTCCTCGACCACGTCGACGACGCCGCCCGTTTTCACCAAGTCGAAAGTTCGCGTGCAGGTGGCCAACGGCACCAACACCACCGGTCTCGCTGGTTCGATTACCCAGAGGTTGACGATTCAAGGTTGGGACGTGCTGCCGGCGGGTAACAGCACCCATCACGTCGCGGCCACCATCATCTACTACAACCCTGGCTATCGCAAAGAAGCGCTCGAGATCGCCACGACCGTGCGCGTGAGCAGTTCGGTCGTGCATCCATTGAGCGGCGCGAACCCTATTGCCGGGTCTTCGAATGATGACGTGATCGTTGTGCTCGGTCCGAACTCCGCCATCACCTAACGCTCAGCTCTGACTCGGTAGGTCGACCTTGTAGCGCTCGAGCGCGGCACGAAGCACGTCGACCGCCATCGGGCGAAGTTCCTCAAGGGGGCGATTGCGATGACGGCGCACACCGAGATCGACTTGGGCCAGCGCGCGCACGCCATAGAGCTGCGCGACGTCAATCAGTAGCGCGATCTCCACGCTGTAGTCCGGCTCGAGAAGAATCGTGTCGAGGGCCGCACGTCGAAGAGCCGTCTCCCCGGCGAGGGGCTGGCGTATCTCGCCCAGTCCGGGATAGAGCAGCGAGAGGATGGGTCGGGCCGCGAGTTCATTCACCCGCCCGCCCCCGGTGGGCATGTCGTGCAGTGGACGCTCGTAAAAACCCTTCACTAGTTGGATGGTGGGTCGCTCGAGGAGCGGCTGGATCAAACGGGCCACAAAGTCGGCGCTGGTATTGAGCACGTCGGCGTCGAGAAAGACCACAATCGTCGAAGTACAAGAGGAGAGGCCGAAGCGCATCGCCGCGCCCTTTCCGCTGAGTCCTTCGAGATGCACCACGCGCGCGCCGTGATGGTCGGCCACGGTCGCGGTGTCGTCACTGGAGTGATCGTCCACCACCACGAGTTCGTCGAGCAGGTCGTCGTGAATCTGCACCGTGTCCAAGACCGCGCCAATGGTCGCGGCCTCGTTTCTCGCGGGGATGATCAGCGACACCGTTGTGTCGCCCTTTAGCTCGGCCACCCGCTCGAGCGAGAAGGGCTCGCGCGCGAGCGTCCACGGCACGTCAGAACTGATCATGACGTCGAGGCTAGGTTGTCGCGCCACGCACTTGACAAATCCTTACGTCTAGGTCAGAATTAACAGATCATCCAGAGCGACTGAGGGACGGCCCCGCAGACGTCGCGACAACCAGTGTGAGACCCGGGATATTCCCTTCACACCAGGTGCCAAAGGCCGAACGATGAAGAGGGAGTTATGAGTTTCGCTACAGGTCTTATATGTCGAGAGTGTGGTACCGGCTACCCCAGCGAGGCGTTCTACGTCTGCGAGTACTGCTTTGGTCCCCTTGAGGTCAATTACGATCTCGCGGGTGCGAGGGGGGTGGTCACGCGCCAATCGATCCTCGACGGTCCTTTGTCGATGTGGCGCTACGGCGCGTTGTTGCCCGACCCGGGCGAGGCACCCGTCGACCTCGGCGCAGGGTGGACGCCGCTGCGCCGGGCCACGCGGCTCGCCGAGGTGCTCGGCGTGCGCGAACTCTGGCTGAAAGACGACACTCGCAATCCCACCGGATCGTTCAAGGATCGCGTGGTCTCCGCGGCGTTGTCGAGCGCGCGTCGCCTCGGCTTTAGTACTGCCGCGTGCGCCTCGACGGGCAACCTCGCGACGTCGGTGGCGGCGCACGCGGCCTTTCTCGGTTGGCCGAGCGTCACCATTATTCCGTCGGACCTCGAGAAGTCCAAGATCGCGATGACCGCCATCTTTGGTGGCACGGTACTGGGCGTCGAGGGCACCTACGACGACGTGAATCGACTCTGCGTCGAGCTCGTCGCCGAACATCCCGACTGGGCCTTTGTCAACATCAATCTTCGCCCCTACTACGCCGAAGGTTCGAAGACCCTGGCGTATGAGATTGCTGAGCAGCTCAATTGGCGAACGCCCGATCAAGTCGTGGTGCCCGTGGCGTCCGGGAGCCAGCTCACCAAAGTCGCCAAGGGTTTCAAGGAGTTCGTGGAACTCGGTCTGGTGGAGGGTACGGCGCCCGTGCTCTTTGGCGCGCAGGCCCAGGGCTGTTCGCCGATCGCGACCGCCTTTGCCCAAGGCGCCGACGTGATCACGCCGCAACGCCCTAACACCATCGCGCGCTCTTTGGCGATCGGCAATCCCGCCGACGGTCCCTACGTGCTGGACGAACTGCGCGCGAACGGCGGTGACTGTGGCTCAGTGCCCGACGACGAGACCCTCGAATGCATTGAACTGCTCGCCAAGACCGAAGGTGTCTTCGCCGAAACGGCCGGGGGCGTCACGATCGCCACCCTGCGTCAATTGATCGCTCGTGGTTCGATAGATCCCGAGGGCTCGATCGTGGCGATCATCTCGGGTCACGGCCTCAAGACACTCGACGCCGTGGTGGAGAGCGCCACGGTCAGCTCGACCATCGCGCCGTCGCTCGAGGCGGCTGAAGAGGCCCTTCGCTTTCATCAGTTAGTGGCCGCGTCGTGAGCGTGATCGTGCGCTTGCCCAGCCAACTGCGCTCGCTCGTGGGAGGAGCCGGCGAGGTGTCCGTCGACGCCGCCACC
Source organism: Acidimicrobiaceae bacterium (assembly GCA_003131665.1). Classification (GTDB taxonomy): domain Bacteria; phylum Actinomycetota; class Acidimicrobiia; order Acidimicrobiales; family RAAP-2; genus RAAP-2. The sequence goes on along the minus strand of PKWA01000116.1, from coordinate 1,303 downwards.
GTGCGAGAAGCGATTCTCGCCGTCAACGCCGAGTACCCCGGGCTGGCCGGGCGAGTCCTTGATGACGGGGGGACGCTGCGACGTTTCGTGAACGTCTTTGTGGCCGATGAAGACGTCCGTTTCCTCGATGGACTCGACACCGTGCTGCAAGCTGGCCAGACGGTTTCCCTGGTCCCGGCGGTCGCCGGGGGCTAGATTCGTCCGTTAGCACTCTCTGCAAGAGACTGCTAATATTGAGGGGCACCAAAAAGGTGTCTGCACTAGGAGGAATCACCGTGGCGAAACTGATCGCATTCGACGAAGAGGCGCGTCGCGCCCTCGAGCGCGGCATGAACAAGTTGGCCGACGCGGTTCGCGTCACCCTCGGCCCCAAGGGCCGCAACGTCGTGTTGGACAAGAAGTGGGGCGCACCCACTATCACCAACGACGGGGTCTCCATCGCCAAGGACATCGACCTCGAGGACCCCTTTGAGCGCATCGGCGCCGAGCTCGTCAAAGAGGTCGCCAAGAAGACCGACGATGTTGCCGGTGACGGCACCACGACNNCCGATGTCGCTGAAGAAGGGCATTGAAGCGGCCGTGGAAGCGGCCGTCGCGTCCTTAGTGGATCTCTCCAAGCCCGCCGACACCAAAGAGCAGATTGCCCAAGTGGCGTCGATCTCCGCCGCAGACAACGAGATCGGTCAGATGATCGCCGACGCCATCGACAAGGTNNCGGCGTCATCACCGTCGAAGAGAGTCAGTCCTTTGGAATGGACATGGACCTCGTCGAGGGTATGCGTTTTGACAAGGGCTACATCGCGCCGTACTTCGCGACCGACGTCGAGCGCCAAGAAGCCGTGCTCGAGAACGCCTACGTGCTGCTCGTGGCGAGCAAGATCTCCTCAGTGCGCGACGTGCTGCCCGTACTGGAAAAAGTCATGCAGTCAGGCCGTCCACTACTCATCATCGCCGAAGACGTCGACGGTGAGGCGCTGGCGACGTTGGTCGTCAACAAGATCCGTGGCACGTTTAAGTCCGTCGCGGTAAAGGCGCCGGGATTCGGCGAACGTCGCAAGGCCATGCTGCAAGACATCGCCATCTTGACCGGCGCGACGGTGATCTCCGAAGAGATCGGCCTCAAACTCGAGACCGCGACGCTCGAACTTCTCGGCACTGCTCGCAAGGTCGTCGTCACCAAGGACGAGACCACGATCGTCGAAGGGGCCGGGTCCGACGCGGATATCAAGGGCCGCATCAGTCAGATCAAGACCGAGATCGACAACACCGAATCCGACTACGACCGCGAGAAGCTCCAGGAACG
>PKWA01000039.1 GCA_003131665.1 Acidimicrobiaceae bacterium | reverse complement strand
CCGCCATCACTGACGAAGGTGAGGGTGTCGGTCTGAGTTTGGACGTTGAACGTCGCCTGGTCGTAGTCGCCGTCGCCGTCGTACGCCGTGATCGTCAAGACGTTGGTACCTGCTCCGAGTGTCGCCGGCAGCGTGAAGGTCAGCAGATCTTCGTACGTGTTTTTCTCTGAGCCACCGAACTGCGGGTCGATGTAGTTACCTACGGGATAACCCGACGTTGGGGTGATCGTGACCGGTAGGAACTGTCCGTTCAGTACCACCGTCGGCAGGGCGTACTTCCCGTTCCCATCAATCGGGCTGTCGTCCATATAGACGACGCTGATCTTCTCGCCCGGCGTCACCACCGAGAGGTTCGCCGGATTCGGATCGGCGAGAAGCGACTCCAGGGTGTGATCGTTGGTCCACTGGGCGTAGAGGGTGGCACTCGCGGTGAAGGGATAGATCGCTAGGTCCACGAACGCCGTGCCCGAACCGTTCGCTTGGGTATTCCAGCCCGCGAAGATGAAGCCGGCGCGCGAAAAGGCGTTGGCGGTCAGTTGAGTCGCAACGCCGGTGGCTTCAGTCTCGTTCGCCATCGTGCCCTGGCCACTGTTGGCGTTGAAAGTGACCGTCACCGTACCGGTACCCCACTGCGCGTAGAGGGTCGCGCTAGACGTGAAGGGATAGATCGCGCCGTTGGCGTAGGCAGTACCCGAGCCGTTGGCTTGGGTATTCCAACCGCTGAAGGTGTAACCCGAGCGCGTAAAGCTATTGAGCGTCAACGCGGTCGCGGCGTTATAACCCTCGGTCTCGTTCGGCATCGGGCCGGCACCACCGTTGGAGTTGAACGTGACCGTCACATTGGCCGCCCACTGCGCAAAGAGGGTGGTGTTCGAAGAGAAGGGGAAGCTCGCGCCGTTGGCGTAGTTGGCGCCCGAGCCGTTGGCCGCGGTGCTCCAACCGCTGAAGGTGTAACCAGGGCGAGTGAACGCGTTGAGCGTGAGCGGCCCCGAGACGTTCTGGGTGCCGGTCTCGTTGGGCATTGGTCCACTGCCGCCGTTGGCGTTGAACGTGACCGTGACGAGAAGCGCCCACTGCGCGTAGAGAGTGGCGTTACCGGAAATCGTGTACGGCGACGTGAGGGCAGTCCCGCCACTCGCGGCCGTGAACCAACCCACGAAGGTGTGCCCCGGGTAGGGCGGCGCGGTGGGCAGCGTGATCGTCGAAGTGTTGAAGCCAATGATGGGCGGTACCGACGGGGCGCCTTCGGAGTTGAAGTTAATCGTGTCGTTTGCCAAAGTCGTGAAGCTCAGGACGCTGCTATAGGTGGTGCCGGAGGAATTCACTCCTTCGACTTGGTAGTAATACGTCTTGCCCGCGGAGAGTCCGCTAATCGCGGCGGCAATCGACGTCGACGTCGAGCTACTGACCGATGAGGGATTCGCCGCAATCGAAATAGCCCCCGCGCATTTGGCCAACGACGACGAGGTCGAGTAGCAGAAGTTCACTCCCGTCGTGGCCCCGTTCGACGTGACGACACCGTTGAGTGTCGCTGTCGTACCCTGCACGTTGGTGGCCGTGGTCGCCGTGACGCTTGGTGCTGTCGCGTGCGATCCGCCGCCATCTCCTCCGGAGCCGGAACCTCCCCCACCCGAACATGGATTGTCCGGTTCGTCGGGATAACTATTGGAATACGAGCTCTGAACGTGTTCGGTCAACACGTCGCCGTTTAACGTGTACGAACAGGGAAGCGCGCGCCCGTCGTTGTCGTAGTCGTTCGGCGGCGCGATGGTGCCCCACTGTGACGTGACGTTGTTGACGGTCGTTGTGACGTTGTAGCCACCGTTGCCCGTGGGCGTGACTTGCGCGCCATTGGGAAGAGACAGCGTGAACTGGTACGAATACGTCGATCCCGATTGCGATTCACCCTCGTACTGACCCCACGAATTGTTCTGCGAAGAACCCGAAGAGCCGTTCTGAGAAGAATTTGATGAATTGTTGTTATTTCCCGCGTTGCTGCCGTCGGCGTAGGCCGGGATTGCAAACACGCTCGCACTGAAGGCGGCGCCGAGAAGGGTGACGAGCGCAAGAGCGGACGCCAACTTTCTCGCACGTTTTATTTTCACTGCGCCCTCACGCTCTACGATCATTGGCTCGGAGCCCCCCGTGCCGTAGTGGTTAGTGTACAAAAAATTTCTTCTAACGTCACATCTGACTCGACGCATCGAAAATCACTAGTAAATCAAAGGCTTTTACCCGTCACCACGGGGGCCAAAAGCCCCAATTCCTTCATAGGCGTGAAGTTTTGAGAATCCGCAACATTTCTACGAGAGTCCTTGGCCTCTATGTCCTTCGCTCTACAAGTCACGCCTTCGTGTTCCATCAATGAGGAACGAATTGAATTTCGTTAAGAGTGCGGAACATTCCAACTACCGCGCAGTAAGAAGATTTATTGATTTATTTTCAAATAATTGAGCGCAATCGATGTTGATCGCCGTTGAACCTGCGGCGGTGGTCGACTCAGTCCGTCATCGTTAATTCGGACAACTCAACAGCGCACCGTTCGGTTTGGTCGAGTCACCACTGTGACAGATCGTGTTGTTCCAGATAGCAGAACTCAGATTCGCGCCCGTAAGCCACGCGCCCGTGAGGTTGGCTCGAGTGAGATCCGCGCCAATGAGTTTCGCATCGGTCAAGAAGGTCCCACGGAGATCGGCCGAAGTGAAGATGGCCAAGTTGAGATTGGCGCCCTTGAGCGAGGCATCGTGGATCGTGGCGCCGGTGAAATTGGCGCTCACGGCGACCGCGTCGTTGAGATTGGCGCCGTTGAAGTTTGCGCCGGTGAAGTTTGCGCCGGCAATGTTGGCCTTAGAAAGATTGGCTCGGCCGAAGTCGGCGCCGCTCAGATCGGTACGGTACAGATCGGCGCCCGAGAGATCGGCGAGGGCCAAGCTCACGTTCGAAAAGTCGAGGCCGCGGAGATTGACGCCCGCGAGATTGGCGCCCTTCAGCACGGCGTTCGGTCCGATGAAGTAGCCACTCACCAGTCGCCATGGCGACGGCAGCATGGTCGGAGTGCCGGAGACCGTGCCAGAGATAACGCCCGTGAGCACCACGGCGTCCATATTTGCCGCGTTGAGGTTGGCACTGGTGAGCGTGGCCCGGTTGAGTTTCGCGCTCTTCAGAGTGGCCGTGTCCAATTTGGAGCCGGTGAGATTCGCAGCGCTCAAATTTGCGCCGGTGAGATTCACGACGCTGAGAGTCGCGAAGGTGAGATTCGCACCGCTGAGATTGGCGCCGGCCATGGTGTCACGAGTGAAGTTGGCACTCGCGAGATTGGCGCCGGTGAGATTCGCCCGTGAAAGGTTGGCCCCTTGAAGATCAGCGCTACTGAGAGTGATACCCAAAAGATTGGCGTCAGAAAGATTGGCGCCCTTGAGATCAGCACCGGGAAAGTTACCGGCGGAGAGGTCGACTCCAGAAAGGTCGGCACCTTGGCAGTCGAGGTGACGATCGACCATCTTGCAACCGCTGGCGAATCGATCGGCCGCCGAAGGCGTTGCCAGTGCCACGTCGGGTGTCAGGACTAACGCAGCCATCACGACGAGTGACGTTGCAACCACCGAGGGCCACAGCCAACGAATTGATGAGATGTGGTCCTCCAGTCTTCCGTGCCACACTCTCACAGGGTCGACGGCGGTGCAAGGCGATGACAATGAAACACCCCCTCCCGTTGGGAGGGGGTGACTTTTCTAGTGGCGGGGGCAAGATTTGAACTTGCGACCTTCGGGTTATGAGCCCGACGAGCTNNCCAGACTGCTCCACCCCGCGTTGCTCTGATACATGTTAGTGGATATTGCGAAAAGTCATCTGAGGCACGTGGTGACTGGGCCCAACTCCCCCGCGGCTGATTCGATCGACGTCCCATGCGATACACGTCAATTGTCCATTTGCGACTCGGAGTTACGCGACGCGCCTCCACTGAGCGTAAAGCGTGACGCTCGTGGTGAAGGGGTAGCTCGCGCCGTCAACGTAGCTGGTGCCCGAGCCGTCGGCCGCGCTGTTCCAGCCACTAAAGGTGTAGCCAGTGCGGGTGAAGGCATTCGTGGTGAGGGCGCTGGCGCTAAAGGGGTAACTCTCGGTCTCTTTGGCCATCGTTCCCGCGCCGCCGTTTTTGTTGAAGGTCACGGTGATGGTCGCGGCAGTGAAGGTCACGAAGGGCGTCGTCGCCGCCGACGTGGCCGCCAAGTAGTTGCCGTCGGCAGCCTTGGTGGCGGTGACGTAGCAGGTACCCGCGGTCGTGGCAGTGAGTACGCCGTTCGAGAGTGAACAGCCCCTCGCCGTGCCGTTGGACACAGCGCCGTAGGTGACTAGTCCGGTCCCCGAGCCGCCGATCGTACTGAGAGTGAGAGTGTAGGCATGGCCGTTGTAGGCAGCGCTGGTCACCGCGAGCGAGAGGGTGGCTTGGTTCGCCGGGATGATCGTCAGGTTTGACGTCGTGCCGGTGTCAAAGCTGTAGTCCGTGCTCGATCCGCCCGTGCACGTCACGTCACCGACGTACGTCGCCGCGTTGACGTAGCCCGCCGTGCCATAGTCCGACGTGCAGAGGGGCGTCGAATAGCCGGCCAGCGACGCGGGACTGATGACACTGCCAGTGGCGCCGGGCCCCGTCCACAGGACAAAGGTGTAGCCCGAGTCTGTGTCGTTGTACGTCACGGTGTGACTGTCTGGTACGACGTAGAGGGTGGCTTGAGTCACCGAAATGCTCGTGTCGGCGCTCGTCGGCGCGTACCCGTCGGCGTCGTCGGCCCCTTGGGTGGCCGTGACCGTGCAGAGACCCGCCGTACCGGTGAACGTCACGACGCCGCTGCTGGCGTCGACGCTACAGACGCTGGGCGTTGACGAAGAGAAGGTGATCACGCCGGTGTCACCAATAGAGCCGGTGGCAACGAGCGTCACCGAGTCCGTCGTCAAGGCGCTCGTCGGAGGTGAGGAGAAAGTCACGACGTCGAGCGGCGCGCTCGGGGTCACGCTGTTCGACGGACCCGAGAAGTCGCCGGTCGCCCAGTTGTTGATGGCCGCGACGCTGAAGGTATAGGTGTCGCCATTGCTGAGACCGGTGACGAGACAGGTCGTTGACGTGCTGGTATCCGACGACGGACAGGCGTCCAAGATGGTCACCTGGGTCGTGGTGTCGTAGGCCGTGACCGTGTAGCCAATGATTGCAAGGCCGCCAGTCGAACCGGCGGTCCAGTTGACCGTGGCCGAAGAGGAAGCCCCGGTGGCCGTGCCGNNGCGCACCAGCTGCTGGAAGCGTTCGCGGTCCTCGGCGATATCGATCGAGTCGGGCGAGGTGCCGATGATCGGCGCGCCTGGGGGCTGTACCAGGGTGAAGTCCTGACCAGTCGTGGTGGTTTCTGAGGTTACGCTCACGCCCGGCAGGAACTGAATCGGGTAGATCGACGACACCGAACCGCTGCACGTGGGGTCGGACTCGACGGTGTAGGAATCTGGCGCCAGGTTCGTGATCGTGTAGGTCCCGTCACTCGCCGACGTGGCGTAACCGAACGCGACTCCACTTTCCGAGGAAAGAGCCGTGAGGCACACGCCCGCGGCCGCACCACCCAGAGGGAGGGTGACGGTGCCTGAGATCGAACCGCCAAGTACCAGGGCGAAATTCTCATCGCTCGTCGTCGCTCCGACGCTAACGCTGACGCCCGTCAGAGCTTGGGGCGCCAAGTCCGACGACTCCGAGCCGTAACACGTGGGGTCGGCCTCGACGGTGTACGTGCCAGGGGCCAGTCCCGAGATGGTGTACGTTCCGTCGAACGCCGAATTGGAAGACCCGAAGCCACCTCCAACGTCGCTTGAAAATGCCTCAACGCACGCGCCCCCGGCCGGTCCGCCCGACGCGAGGGTGACGGTGCCCGAGATCGAACCGCCAAGTACCAGGGCGAAGTTCACGCTGCTCACCGTCGCTCCGACGGTGACGTTGATACCGGACAGAGTTTGGGCCACGTCGTTCGAGGACAAACTATTGCAGCTCGGGTCGACCTGGATCGTGTAGGAACCGGCGCCCAGTCCCCCGATGGTGTACGTTCCGTCACTCGCCGACGTCGCGTAACTGAATATGTAGCCAGTGTCGGGCGAATAGGCAGTGAGGCACACACCCGCGGCGGCGCCACCCGAAGGGAGGGTGACGGTGCCCGAGATGGATCCACCCGACACCAGTTCGAAGTTTTCTCCGCCCGTCGTCGCTCCACCCGCGACGATGACGTCGGAGAGATTTTGGGACTCCTCGTTCGACGACACCGCGCCGTAACAAGTGGGGTCGGCGAAGACGTGGTAGGTCCCAGGCGTCAGTCCCGAAATTGTGTAGGTCCCGTCGCTCGCCGACGTGGCGGAACCGTGACCAGATCCACCGTCCGAGGAATTCGCAGTGAGACACACGCCCGCGACCGCGCCACCCGAAACAAGGGTGACGGTGCCCGAGATCGAGCCGGCTGACACCAGAACGAAGTCCTCTCCGCCCGTCGTCAATCCACCCGTGACGTTGACGGCAGAGAGCGTCTGGGACGCGTAGTTCGACGACGTCGAGCCGTAACAAGTGGGGTCGGCCTGGACGGTGTAGGAACCAGGTGTCAGCCCTGAAATCGTGTAGGTCCCGTCGCTCGCCGTCGTGACACTGTTACCACCCTGGCCAATGGGCGTAAAGGCCTCGACGCACACGCCCGCGGCCGCCCCGCCTGAGGAGAGCGTGACGGTGCCCGAGATCGAGCCGCCAAGTCCGAGGTCGAAGTTCTCACCGACCGTCGTTGCTCCCACCGCGACGCTGACGCCCGACAGGTTCTGGGTTGCTAAGTCCGAAGACACCGAGCCGCCACATGTAGGGTCGGCCTCGAGGGTGTACGTGCCAGGGGCGAGTCCCGAAATATTGTAAGTTCCGTCGCTGGCCGTCGTCGCGTAGCCGAAGCCACCTCCACCGTCGGACGAACTAGCTGACACACACGCGCCCGCGTCCACGCCTCCAGAGGCGACAGAAACCTCACCCGTGATTGAGCCGCCCTCCACCAAGGTGACGTTCTCCGTCGCTGTTCCCGCCTCGGCCAACACCACGGTCAAGAACTGGGAAATGTAGCTCGACAACGAGCCGTTGCAGGCGGGGTCAACCGAGACGTAATAGGTGTCCGGGGCCAGTCCCGAAACGGTGTAGGTCCCGTCGCTCGCCGACGTCGCGTAGCCAAACGAGGATCCCCCGTCCGATGAAAAGACATCGAGACACACACCCGCGGCCACGCCGCCCGCAGCGAGGGTAACGGTGCCCGAGATGGAGCTTCCCTGGACTAGGGCGAAGTTTTCACCGCCCGCCGTCGTGCCAGCAGAGACGTTGACTCCGGTAATGCTCTGGGAGATGTAACTCGACGTCGCACCGTTGCAACCGGGGTCGACCGAGAGGTTGTAGGAACCAGGAAGAAGTCCCGAGATGGTGTAGGTCCCGTCGCTCGCCGTGGTGGCCCCGAAGCCGAACTGACCGCCGGGCAGGAAGGCATCGAGGCAGACGCCCGCCGCCGGACCGCCCGCAGCGAACGAGATGGTCCCCGAGATCGAGCCGCCATTCACGATGGCGAAGTTTTCACCAGACGTCGTTTGTCCCGCGGTGACGTCGACGCCAGACAAGATCTGCGATACGTAGTTCGAAGAGGAGCCGTAGCAAGAGGAGATCGAAACGTCGTAGGAACCAGGCGCGAGTCCAGGGATCGTGTACGTCCCGTCGCTCGTCGTGGTGGCGCCGTTGCCAGACTCATCGCCGGAAGAGTAGGCGTAGACGCAGACGCCGGCGGCCGCACCGCCCGCGGCGAGGTCGACGGTGCCCGAAATAGAACCGCCTTGCGCAAGTACGAAGTCTTCACCGTCCGTCGTCGCGCCAGCGGTGACGTTGACTCCGGAGATGGTCTGGGATGAGTAGCTCGTTGCCGAGCCGTTGCAACCGGGGTCGACCGAAACGTTGTAGACACCGGGGGCTAGTCCAGGAATCGTGTACGTCCCGTCGCTCGCCGTGTTGACACCGTTGCCAGACCCGTTTTCGGAAGAATAGGCATTGACGCACACGTTCGCGGCTGCACCGCCCGAAGCCAAGGTCACCGTCCCTGAGATGGAGCCGCCATTCACTATGGCAAAGTTCACACCAGACGAGGTTTGTCCCGCGGTGACGCTGACGCCGCTCAAGGTCTGTGATACGTAGTTCGTCGCCGAACCGTAGCAAGAGGATTCGACGGTGACGTTGAAGGAGCCAGGCGCCAGACCTGAGATGGTGTACGTCCCGTCACTCGCCGTGGTGGCGTTACTATCATTTTCGCCGCCGGAAGAGTAGGCATTGATGCACACGCCTGCGGCCGCGCCGCCCGAAGCGAAGGTGACGGTGCCCGAGATGAAGCCGCCCTGCACGAGGGCGAAGTTCTCATTGAGCGCCGTCGCGCCCGCCGAGACGGTGACGCCCGTCAGCGTTTGGGCGGCGTAGTTCGACGGCGTCGAGCCGTAACACGTGGGGTTGGCCGTGACATTGTAGGTACCAGGGGCAAGTCCCGAGATGGTGTACGTCCCATCGCTCGCGGTATTGGCGCCATTGCCAGCCCCGCCACCGGGCGGAAAGGCATTGACGCACACACCCGCCGCTACACCACCCGAGGCGAAATTCACGACGCCCGAGATTGAACCAGTCGAACTATCCGCGCTAGCCGGCACGGCGATCATCGCGCCAGCGACCAGGGCCGTCGTGAAGAGAATCAAACCGATACGGCCTATCGAACGTGTCGCAAAGTCTTTCACGGTGTCCCCCCAAGAAACTTCCCGGGGGAAGCATTCAAAATCTATAACAAAGAAGGTGCCAACGTGTAATCCTCAAAAATCTTATAAAGATGATTCGGCGCACCTTCACGACGCGTTCCCTCACACTTGATTGAGTTGAATTTGCCGCGGAGGGAAGTTCAACGGCGAGGAGGTTGTAAAACCCAATGATGACTGCGAAAATGTGGACTAGCGACGGTGCAGAGACAGTCGCATACATCACACTTGGCGAACGACTTCCGCCGGATCTTGGTGTTGGGCGTGGAGACCACTGCTCCTTCGATTCGTCGCCGTTACCAATCGTTACGTACGAAGACCGACCAGTTGATCGAACGTGCCAGCACGTGAGAAGAAGTCCTTCTTAGTCGCTCGCGCCAAAGACACCAAAAGAGAACGACGTGAAACGCGGCGCTCGACGGCAGGTCGTCACGAGAACCTGTCGCGACGAAAAGTTAGATAGGACACCTTGAAAATTGGATGTGAATCGAGGTGACAAATCTGACTCACTGATGCAAGTTTGAGATCACTTGCCACTCGCGGTCCAAAAGGGTTCTTCATAACAATGAAGGTGTTCGCGTTTGGAGTGCGCACGTCACTCACTAACGCGAAGGCGATTTTGTGTCAAGTTTGATTTCATCTCGCGTTGCGCGAAAAATTTACGCGGTTGGCCGTTGGAATGACCGGTAACATCGATGTAGCACCGCGGAGCGATGCGTCAACAATCTTAAGTAGCTAGGGGCTTCATGACCAATCCATTTAGTAATAACAAAGTCCGCCACGCGCGTCGAGCGTCACTGGCCTCAACCTTGGCGACCGGCGCGGGCGCGTTGCTCTTAATAACCGCACTGGCCATTAGCTCGACGGGCAGCGCGTTCGCGTCACCCTTAACGCCACACGTCACCTCGAGCGCACCGTGCAACGTGACGGTTACTGCGGGAACTGGCGTCGCGGTTCCTTCGACGACTTTGATCGTGGGCGTCACCGCCGGCACGACCCAACTCATGTTCGACTGCAACGACTCCTCCGCTGCCGCGGTCGTGGCCGAGGCGTCTCTGCTCGCCGCTACGGCGTCCGCCAACGTCATCCCTACCGGTGAAGCGGACACCGGCGCGCTCGGCACCTTCGCGCCGAGTACCACCGACACCGGTTGTCCGGCAGGAACAGCTGGCTCTTGTGAAATCGCCACGTTCGCCGTTCCGGCCACGTTCACCTCGGCCGGCGACCCCAACGCCGTCTGTCCACCTTCAGCCGCGCAGGTCAACGCGGGACTCTTTGGCTGTGCTCTCGCGGTCGCCAACGCCCAAGAGGCGGAGGTCGCGGGCGCGGAGTATTTGATCCAGTACGCCTCGCAGACAACCCCACCCAATGCTCCGACCATCTCGGCGCTGCAGACCACGGGTTCGGCGGGCAGCTTGATTAACGTCAGCGACGCCGCCGGCGCCACCGGTTACTGGTGGGGCGCGGCGCTCGAAGCGATCACCGCCCTCGAGACCGGCGCCACGGCCATCACCGCTCCCTCGTCGTGCACCGGAGTGGGCTACGGCGACGTGCCCAGCACGTTGCTCGCGGACTCCTGGTGGGTCCAGGGTTCTTCCACCGAAGTGGGAGGTGGCCTGGCCTCGAACGTCACGATCTCGAACGACTGCTACAACGGCACGACCCTCACGCCCCCGGTCCTCGGCGGCACCATTACGGTGCCCGCGACCGTGACCTCGGGCACCGCGTACACGGTGTACCTCTGTGAGGTCAATTTCACGCCGTACCCGAGTAACGACGTCAACTCGGCCCTCGCGTGCGGAAAATCGGCAAACTTCATTGACGCCTCGTTCACCTTCACCGCGAAGTCGGGGGTCGTCTCACAGAACCTGCCCGTCGCCAACACCGTGACGGCCAGTGCATCGTCGGGCTTCACCGACCAGCTCGCCTCGAGCGGCAATACCGGAGCAGTGACCTACACCCAAACTGCGGGCAACCCCAGCATCGTGGTGTCCTCGAGCGGTGCCGTGAGCACGTCGGGCGCACTGGCGGCCGGTGTCTACACCGCCTCTGGTACGACCGGTGACACCGGTACCGACACCGGAACGTTTACGTATGCACTCACGGTTACCGCAACCACGACCACACCGCCCCCGCCGGCACCCAAGGCCAGCAAGATCTCCGGCCCGGCGATCCCCGGCAAAACCGTGACACTCACCATCACGGGTACGCACTTCACCGCCAAGGCCAAAATCACCGGTCACGCGGGCACGACCTTCACCGTCACCAAGACCACGGCCACCAAGTTGACCGTCAAGGTAAAGGAAGCGGCCACCGGAAAGAAGGGCAACTACAGCGCCACCATTCGCTTTGCGAGTGGCAAGTCCACCAGCGTGAAGTACTCCGTGAAGTAATCGCGACTCGCGCTGCGCGTTCTCAACGAGGCCCCCTCCCCGGAGGGGGCCTCGTTGTTTCTAGAATTTCTTCGTGTCGAGCAACGAAAAAGCGAAGGGAACTTTTCGGGCCCTGAGGGTCCGGGACTTCGCCTTGTTGTGGACGGGTCAGGCAGTCTCCTCCTTGGGCGACGGTATCTTCACGATCGCCTTGGCGATTGTCACGCTCGAGGTCGATCACCATCCCTCGGGCATCGCGCTGGTGTTCGCGGCGCGGGCCATCCCCTCGGTGCTACTCGCCTTGGTCGGGGGTGTCGTGGTCGATCGGGTGCCGAGTCGATTCGTGATGCTGAGTTCGGACGGCGTGCGCGGCGTCGCCGTGGGCGTCACCGCGCTCTTGATCGCGAAGGGTGAACTGCACCTCGTCGAACTGATCGTGATGGCCGCGGTCTTTGGCGCAGCGGACAGCTTCTTTGGTCCGGCCTCGATGACGATCGTGCCCGAGATCCTTTCGCCCGAGCTGCTCGTACCGGGCAACGCTCTCAGCCAGATGAGCTCGCAGTTGACCCAAGGGCTGATCGGCCCCGCCATCGGCGGCCTTGTCGTCGCGGCGATCGGCACCGCCTGGTCCTTTGGCGTCGACGCCGTCAGCTTCTTCGTGTCCGCACTGTGTCTTACGATCATGCGCTCGAGCACCCGTCCCCGGGGATCGAACAACTCGGTGTTCGAAGACGCCCACGAAGGACTGCGCTACGTCTGGCGGCGCCACTGGCTGGGCTTTTCCATCGTCGGCGCGGCCCTGGCCAACTTCTTTGGCATAGCTCCGTTGACGGTGTTGTTGCCGCTCTTGGTTCGCGAGACTCTGCACGCCAGCGCGCTCGACCTCGGACTGGTCTTCGCCGCCGGCGGGGCGGCCGGCATCGTCGCTTCGCTGATCGTCGCGCGACTCGGTTCGCCGCGCCGTCGCGTGACGGTGCTGTGGAGCGCCTACGGCGTCGGCGGCGGCGCCATCGCCGCACTCGCCTTCGCGCCGAACGTGCTCGTGGCGGGCGCAATAGTGGCGCTCGAAGTCGGCTTTATCCTCTACGGCGACGTGCTGTGGTTCGCCATGATGCAAGAGCTGGTGCCGCGTGAAGTACTCGGGCGTGTGTCGTCGCTGGTCTACCTCTTCGCATTTTCCTTGGGACCCCTGGGCATCTTGTTCGCCGGCGTGGCGGCGTCGGCCCTCGGGATACGCCACGCTGTACTGGCGTGCGGGTTGATCTCGGGAATTATCTGCTTCGCGGTCGTAGCGGTGCCGGCCGTGCGCGATCCCGAGCGGGTTGAGGACTTCAACTCGGGCCTCGTGCTCGAGGGGAACGACGCCGCTACCGAGCCCGACGAGCGAGAGAGCACGCCGTAGCGCTGAAATGGCACAAATCGTTGAAGAGTAGGGTTCTGCGATAGTGAACGACACCGAACGGCGAAACGAGCTTATAAGTATTGTCAGCGGCGACGTCACCTTCGAGGGCGCGCACTCGCCCGAGGATCTGCACGACGAGTCCTTGCACGTACGGCCCCGCACGCCCCTAGCGGTAGCGCGACCGCACTCCAGCGCCGAGGTCGCCGAGTTGGTTCGCTGGGCCGGCCGCCACCAGATACCGGTTACGCCACGCGGCTCGGGCACGGGCCTCTCGGGGGGCGCTGTGCCGGTCAACGGGGGCCTGGTGATCTGCTTTGACCGGATGCGCGACGTTATCCGCGTCGACGCGGGCGACCACGTGGCAGTCGTCCAGGCCGGGATCACGCTGCGCGAACTCAACGAACAGCTCCTCGGCACGGGCCTGCACTATCCGGTCTACCCCGGTGAACTCTCGGGGTCGATCGGTGGCAACGTGAACACCAACGCCGGGGGCATGCGCGCGGTGCGCCACGGCGTCACACGTCACCACGTGCTCGGACTCGAGGTCGTATTGATGGACGGCACCGTCTTGAAGACCGGCGGCCCCGTCGTCAAGTCCTCTTCGGGCTACGACCTGACCCAGTTGATCATTGGCAGCGAGGGCACCTTGGCTCTGGTCACCGAGGTCACCCTCAAACTCTCCCCGGTCATGAGCTTCGCCGCGACAATGTTGGTGCCCTTTAGCGACCTGCGCTCCGTCACCAGCGTCGTGCCGACGTTAATTGCCTCGGGCCTGGCGCCGTCGATTCTCGAATATCTCGACGTGTTGACCATGGCCTCGCTGGAGCGGGGCACGGAGTTGAAACTCGGCGTCGACCCGACGATTCTCGAACAGACGGCCGCCTATCTCATCGTGGTGCTTGAGACGAGGACCGCCGAGCAGCTCGAGAACGACCTCGTCGCGGCGGCCGGTCTCGTCTCGGACGCCGGCGCGCTCGACGTCTACGTGCTCGAAGGCGCCGCGGCGACCCAACTCATCGAAGCGAGAGAGCGCGTCTTTTGGATGGCCAAGGCCGCTGGCGCGCACGAGATCCTCGACGTCGTGGTGCCGCGTTCGGCGGTACCGACGTTCCTCGAGCAGGTCGCCGATCTGGCCACGCACTACGGCGCGTTTGTGGCGGGTTGTGGTCACGTGGGCGACGGCAACGTGCACATGTCGGTCTTCCAACCCGACGAGGTTCGCCGGAACGAACTCTTGTTGGAACTCTTTCGCGCCGGCGTGAACCTGGGCGGTGCGATCTCCGGGGAACACGGTTTGGGCCTCGACAAGCGTGGGCCGTACTTGGCACTCGCGGACCCCGCGCTGGTGGAACTGCAGCGAAAGATCAAACACGTCTTTGATCCCTCGGGACTGCTCAATCCCTTTCGCCATCTCGATGAACGAGACGGCGACTAAGCCGGCGTCTCGGCCGTCGTCGAATCTTGTTCACCACTGGGGTCATCAGCGTCTCGACGTAGTCGGGCGTACGAACCCTGGCCTAAGGTGAGACCGATTGCGGGAGGCGACGGTGTCGGAATCGGCGGTAGAAGTCCGTGAAGTAGTCAAGCGATTCTCCGACAACGTCGTCGTCAACGGCGTCTCACTCGACATCCGTGCCGGTGAGTTCTTCACCATGTTGGGTCCTTCCGGTTCGGGTAAGACCACACTGTTGCGCATGATCGCGGGCTTCGAACCGCCGACCAGCGGCAAGATCCTGCTCGACGGCGTCGACCTGCGCGNNACGTGGAGTACGGACTTCGCGTTCGACGCATTCCTCGCGCCGAGCGCCACGAGCGAGCTCAACGCGCGCTCGACATGGTGCAGCTTCAAGGACTCGGCCAACGCCGTCCCGCTCAACTCTCGGGCGGCCAGCGTCAACGGGTGGCACTGGCGCGCGCCATCATCAACGAGCCCGCGGTGCTCTTGCTCGACGAACCCTTAGGCGCGTTGGATCTCAAACTGCGCCAGGAGATGCAAGTTGAGTTGAAGGCCATTCAAAGAAGAGTCGGCATCACCTTTATCTACGTCACACACGATCAAGAAGAGGCGATGGCGATGAGCGATCGCGTCGCGATCATGAACAACGGCGTGATCGAACAAGTTGGCACCCCTCGCGACGTCTACGAGCACCCCTCGACGCCCTTCGTCGCTCGCTTCATCGGTACGTCCAACATCCTCGAGCGCAATGGACGGCGTTGGTCTCTTCGTCCCGAGCGACTCACCCTCTCCTCGATCGAGGACCCCGCGCCCGGACAAGAACACGCCACCGGCCAGATCCGCGACACGGTCTACTTAGGAATGATGACCCGNNTTGAGAGCGGCGAAGACCTCGTCGTGGTACGCACGAACGACAAGGCCCGTGAGGACGCCCAGGGTCCGGCGACGGGCGATCACGTCCTCGTGTCGTGGCACGAAGGCGACGCCGTGGCGATGGATGACGCACTAATCTAGCCAGCGAGAGTTCATCTCATAAGGGGGGCATTATGTTTCGTCATCTTCGCAGAGGCGCTCGTGGGCGCTTCGCCATCGCGCTCGCCGCGCTGTCACTCTTAAGCCTGGGGGCCAGTGCCGTCTCCATTAGCGCGGGCGCGTCCTCGACGCTGACACCACCGACCGCGGGCATGACACCCCAGACGTCCATTGGTAAGGGTGAGGGCAAGCTCAGTCTCATCGCCTGGGAGGGGTACGCCCAGCCGCAGTGGGTGAAGCCCTTCGAGAGGTCGACGGGCTGTGTCGTCTCCACGAAGTACGCCGGCTCATCGGGTGAGATGGTGGCGTTGATGGCCGGAGGCGGCGGTGGACAGTACGACCTGGTGTCCGCTTCAGGCGACGCGGACCTTCGACTCATCTACGGCGGCGACGTAAAACCCGTCAACATGGCGCTGATCCCCTCGTGGAAGCAGTTGCGCCCGTTTCTTCAGTCCCCGGGCTTTAACACGATCAACGGCGTGCACTACGGGGTGAGCTTGCAGTTCGGACCGAACGTGTTGCTCTACTCCACCAAGACCTTCAAGACGGCCCCGACCTCGTGGAGCGTGATCTACAACAAGAAGTACAAGGGCGAGATCACGGTGCCGAACGACCCCATTCAGATCGCCGATGCCGCGCTCTACCTGTCGAAGTCCCAGCCGTCTCTGGGCATCACTGACCCCTATGAGCTGACCCAGACCCAGTTCAACGCGGCCATCGCGCTCTTGACCGCCCAGAAGCCGCTCATCGCCAAGTACTGGAGTTTGGCCAGCGACGAGATCACCCTCTTTTCGAGCGGTACGGCCGTCGTCGGTGCGGCGTGGCCCTACCAGACCTCGACCCTGCAGGCCTCCCACGTGGCCGTGAAAGAGACGATTCCCAAAGAGGGCGCGACGGGCTGGGCCGACTCGTGGCTTCTCGCCAAAGACGCGCCGGATCCCAACTGCGCCTACGACTGGATGAAGTGGATCACCACCCCCGAGGTCCAGGCCCAGCAGGCCGTCAGTTACGGCGAGACGCCGGATAACTCCTTGGCCTGTCCGTTGATGAACAAGATCCAGGCCGGCTCGTGCGCCGCGTACCACGCCAACGCGCCCGACTCGTACTTCAAGTCCATCAAGTTCTGGAAGACGCCGCTCTCGACGTGCGACAACGGCAAGAACGACTGTGTTCCCTACAGTGAGTGGACCAACGC
Source organism: Acidimicrobiaceae bacterium (assembly GCA_003131665.1). Classification (GTDB taxonomy): domain Bacteria; phylum Actinomycetota; class Acidimicrobiia; order Acidimicrobiales; family RAAP-2; genus RAAP-2. The sequence goes on along the minus strand of PKWA01000039.1, from coordinate 15,413 downwards.
GTGGGTCCAGATCGGAGGGTAGCCACCCTCGAACCAGCGAAGAGCTCTGGGACTCGTTCCCTGCGCTCGTCGTCGTTGGCCCAACGTTGGGGCACCGCGTTCTTGCTCGCGCCGCCCCTGCTGTGGTTCTTGGTGCTCTACGTCAGTTCACTGGTCTTGATGCTCGTCACGGCCTTTTGGAGCATCAACGGCTTCACCGGTAACGTCACCCACCAACTCACCAACGTCAACCTCCACCAGATCTCCTCGGGCGCCTACCCCTCGATCATCGAGCGCACCGTCATCTTGGCGGCATTGGTGACGCTGACCGACGCGATCATCGCCTTTCCCTTCGCCTACGTGATGGCGCGCGTGGCGACCCAGCGCGGACAGCGGCTCTTGTTGGTCGCGGTGCTCTTGCCGTTGTGGGCGAGCTACCTCGCCAAGATCTACGCCTGGATCTCAATCTTGGAAAAGGGCGGCGCGCTCAACTGGAGCTTCCAGCACCTCGGCCTCCCCTCGCCCAACCTCGGCTTCACCAACGGAGCGATGTGGCTGACCTTTAGCTACATCTGGCTGCCCTACATGATCGTGCCGCTCTTTGGCGCATTGGAGCGAATTCCCTCGTCGCTGTTGGACGCCTCGAGCGACTTAGGCGCGTCGAGTTGGTGGACCTTTCGCCACGTCATCTTGCCCCTCGCCTTGCCCGGACTGGTCGCGGGATCGATCTTCACCTTCTCCTTGACCCTCGGTGACTACGTGACACCGCTGTTGGTGGGGGGTGCCAACTCCACGTTGATCGGTAACGCGATCTACGACAATCTGCTGATCGGCGGCAACCTGCCCCTCGCCGCGGCGCTCGCCACCGTACCGATCGCCATCATGGTGGCCTACCTCTTGATCGCCAAACGCCTCGGCGCGTTCGAGGCGCTGTGAAACGCCGACTGCTCGCCCGAGGCGGACTGTGGCTGTGGGTCTGGGCCGTGCTGGTCTTTCTCTTCGGGCCAATCATCACCATCGTCATCTTCAGTTTCGACAAGTCCAATATCGAGACCTGGCCGATTCGAAACTGGACGCTCTCGTGGTACCAAGTGGCCTGGCACGACGACCAAGTGCGCCAGGCCTTCGTGTTGTCGATCAAGGCGGCCTGCGCCGCGACGGTGCTGGCGCTGCTGCTCGGCTCCCTCGCGGCCTTTGGGGTGCACCGCGCAAAATTCTTCGGCCGCGACACGATCTCGTTGCTGCTGGTGTTGCCGATCGCGTTGCCGGGCATCATCACCGGCGTGGCCCTGCACTCGACGTTTCAGTGGGCGGGCATCGATCTCTCGATCTGGACGATCATCATCGGCCACACGACCTTTTGCATCGTGGTCGTCTACAACAACGTCATCGCTCGGCTTCGACGAACCTCCTCCACGCTCTTTGAGGCGTCGGCCGATCTGGGCGCGTCGGCGCACCAGACGTTCCGCTTCGTGACGTTGCCCCTTATCGCGACCGCGCTGGTGTCGGGAGGGCTGTTGGCCTTCGCGCTCAGTTTTGATGAGGTGATCGTCACGACGTTCACCGCCGGTGCGCAGAATACGTTGCCGATTTGGATCTTCGGCGCCATTCGCCTCGGTCAACAGCTCCCCGAGGTCAACGTCGTGGTGACCGCCGTGGTGATCTTGATGTTCATTCCAATCGTCATCGCCGCACGGCTCACGGGGCGCGACACTTTCGCGGCGCCGAGGTCACGGCGACCAACTGAGCTAGCCGTTACCGAGTGAGTTCTGCGCTAGTTGGAGCTGTTGGTTCATCGCGTTGACGTCTTTTTGATAGAGCGCCAAGTCCCCATCCGTCAGGGCCTTTTGTGCGTTGGTGTAGTCGGCCGAGGCCTGTTGGAGATAGGAGTCCACGCTGGCACTAGTGGTGGGAGGGGTCGTGCCGTTGCCCTTCCCCTTGCCCTTGGAGCCGGAGAGACCACTGACGTTCGCGCCGAGCACGTCCGAGAGCGCGCCGGCCAAGGTTGGCTCGATGCCGACGTCTTGATTAAAGACCGCGATCACGTAGCGCAGCTGGGGCATCGGGTTCGAGGTGCTGGTGACGTAGAGCGGACGGATATAGAGCACGCTGGAATCGAGTGGCACCGTCAGGTTGTTGCCCAGGATGACTTCCGAGCCGTGCTGGTCGAGCAGAGTGATGTTGGAGCTGACCTTGGAGTTCTGTTGAATCTCGGAGTCGGCCTGCAGCGGTCCGGTGACGGTCGTGCCGCGGGTCGTCTCGTAGACGCTCAATTGCCCGTAGTCTTCGGGGTCACTGGTGGCGACCATGAAAGCCGTCAGGCTCTGGACCGTCGAGGAGTTGCCGGCCGGCACGTAGTCAATCGTTTCGAGCAACTGCTGGTGGTTGGCGTTGGGCAGGGAGCCGACCTGATAAATAGGGCTCATTGGCGAGAGCGAGGTGGAGACGACGTTGCCCGCTGAATCGACCACGGCCGTGCGCGCGAGTGCCTCGGTGGGCGACCCTGCACCGGTGGTGGGTGAGACCTCCCAGCGGTCCGACGCGGTGTAAAAGGAGCTGGGCGAGGTGATGTGGTAGCGCCCCAGCGTCGCCGCCTGGACCGAGAAGAGGTCCGAGGGGTAGCGCAGGTGCGAGCGAATCGTCGAGGGCATCGCGCTGAGGGGCTGGAACATCGAGGGGAAGGCCGAGCGGTAGGCCTTCAAAATGGGGTCGTTGGGGTCGTTGGCGTAGAACTTCATCGAACCGGTGTAGGCGTTGATCACGACCTTGACCGAGTTGCGCGCGTAGTTAAAGCTGCCGGGCAGTCCACCCATGTTGATGCCCAGCTGCGAGGCGTTCTCGCTGTAGGGGTAGTCGCTCGAGGTCGTGTAGCCGTCCAAGACGTACTGCACCTGGCCGTTGGCGATGACGGCGTAGGGCTGGGAGTCAAAGGAGAGGAAGGGTGCGGCCTTTTGGGCCATCTGACGTACGTCGCGAACGAAGAGCACGCGGCTCTTCGAATCGATCCGGTTCGAAATGAGGAAGTTGAAGTCCCCGAGTCGCAGCGCGAGCGCCAGGCGAGAAAAGATGTTCCCCACCGCGACGCCCCCGGTGCTCGAGTAGTGCGATTCGACCGGCGTGCCCGCGTTCGCGCCCGAGTTCACCTGGTAGTCGAGTTCGGGCTGCTTGGAGTTCGCCACCACCCATCCGGGGTCGTTGATGCCAAAGTAGATGTCGGGCTCGGTCAACATCGGCATGCCGTTGGTCGAAACCGGTGGCACATTAGAGACGACGAATTTGGGGTTACCCGTCGAGGCGTCCACGTCATTCGCCGCCACGACTGCCGCGCCGAGGCCGTGCGTGTACGTCAGGTGCTGGTTGACCCAGCTCTGAGACGGCAAACCGGCGGGGTTGAGCTGGCGCGCGCCGATCAACACCGGGGTCAGCTTGCCGTTGATGTAGTAACGGTCCACCCCCAGCGTGGTATAGGTGTAGTAGGAGCGTATTGACTGACGTCGGGTCACCGTCTCTAGGGCAATCGTGTTCGCCGGGTCCCAGAGTCGGATGTTGTTCAAAGTCGGCTCATCGGCCTTAATCTGAGACTCGCTTATCGACGTCGAGCCAGCGAAGGTGTGGTACTGCACGCTTTTTAGGCCAAAGGCCGCGCGGGTCGCGGCGATATTGCGCTGGATATATGGGGCCTCCAAGGACTGTTGGTTGGGGCTGACCTTCAAGGCCTGGAGGAACGTCGGATAGAGCACGCCGATGACGAGCGCCACGAAGGCCCACAGCCCGACCGCCACCACCGGCAGCGACCAACCCCTCGAGCGAACGTTGTACAACAGGATCGCCGCGGCGGCGAGCGACAGGTAGAACAGTATGGTCAGCGCCGGCATGCGGGCGTGGATGTCGGTGTAACTCGCGCCCTGGGCGTAGCCGTTGGTGGAGTTCACCAGCTCCCACTTGGCCAGCAGATACCCAGCCGCCTTCATCAACGCGATCGCGGCCCCGATCACCGAGAGGTGGGCCTTTACCCTCGGCGACACCCTCGGGGTGACGCGGGTCGTGCGAATGCCGCCGTTCAAAAAGTGAAAGCCGGTCGTGACGATCAGCGCCAGGATCAAGATGACGAGGAACCAGGTCACGACGAATGAGACGAAGGGCAACGTGAAGACGTAAAAGCCCAGGTCCTTGTGAAAGACCGGGTCCTTTATGTGAAACAGCTGCGCGTGAGAGAACAGGAGATACTTCTGCCACTGGCCCGTCGCGTTGAGCCCGGCGATGATGCCCATGACCAGCGCGATCGCCGCGTAGACGCGCTTGGCGTAGGGGCGTACGACGTTTTGAAAACGTCGCACGACCTCGTCTTCGGGGTCAAAGGAGAGGTCGCGCGCTCCGAATCGATCGGTGAGCAAGAGGTTGCCCCACATGATGAAAAAGAAGATGGCGCCGAAGGTGAAACCGAGTCCCACCTTTACGAAGAACAGGGTGGAAAAGACGCTGGAGAGCCCCACCGAGGAGAACCACATCTGGTCGGTCCACAGCACCGCCAGGTTGCGTAACGAGAGAAATCCGACCAGGAGCACGACGAAGGCCAGTCCAAACCAGAATCGCCGCGAGAGGCGGCCGATTCGGCGGGGACGCCGGGGGACGTCGGTGGGACTACGCACGGATTGAGCCTACGACTTTCTTACACGGGTACGACGGTGCAGGCACATCCCGCGTGCAGCGGTGGGTAGGGCGATCCACTGGGAAAGTTCTCGCCGGCGATGCGCTCGGCGCTCGAGGCGTCGCGCGCGCACGCGTCGCACGGCGCGTCGTTGGGCGCGGCGACAAAGCGAATAAGGCGTCCCTGGGCGGCCGTGACGACACCGAGGTGAAAGGCCCGCCTGGCGGCGTCGGTGCAGAGTCGCTCGACGCGAGCGCCGCGCCACTCGCGATAGGCCGCGTTCGCACGTTCGGTGCCTTCGCCGCTGCCGTCGGCCAAGATGCGCTTGCGCAGCGCCAGCACGACGGTCACCGCGAGGTCCGCCGCGCACTCATCGAGCGCCGCCTTGGACAAGGGGGCTCCCGCGACACCGCCTTCGTCCTTGGCGAACTGCTCACCGGCGCTTGCCGCATGGGCCAACGCCTCGTAGGCCGACTCGGCGTAGCGAGCCCGCTGGGTGTGTTCGTCTTCTAACTCGGTCGTGATCATGGCCTTCACGTCGCGCAGACGTTCGAGCATGATGTTCTGGTCGTCTTGTAGCGCTCGCTTCACGCGCCGGGTCAACACGGTGAGTGATTCTTCGAGCGCTTGGTCCCGGCGATGAAAGAGCTCGCCGACGGGCGTCTGGAGTTTGTGCGCGGGGGCCTTGCGCGGCGTGTGGGCCGACGCACCGCGCTCTTCAAGCGTCGCCTTTCGCAGCCGGGCAAAGATCTCGTTGACGACGTCGGTGCCCGAAGGATCGTCCTCGAGTAGCACTTCGCCCACCGGCGCGGCCCCCTTGGCGGCGCGGCGCCCCCGAGTCTTTGGAGCGTTGGGATCGGGCGGCGCATCCGGCGCACTCTCGGGAACTTCGCGTAGCGGCGTGCCGGCGAGCAACTCTTCTTCGCTCGGTTCAGGCGCGTTGGAGTGCTGTCGCAGCGCTTCGAGAGCGCTGGCGCGCGCGGATTCGTCGGATGAGTCAATTCCCAAAACCACGTCGTCTACCTGTTGGCGCACCGAGGAGACGAACGAGCCCAACGTGTCGCGCGCCGCACGGAGTTGCTCAATCTGAAGTTGCAGAGCCTTGCGCTTTACGGCGAGGTCGTTCAAGACGGTTCGGCGCGCTTCGTTCGACTGCTCGACGATGGCGCGCCCCTGCTCTCTCGCTCGATCGATGAGTGCCTCGCCATTGACCTTGGCCGAATCGATCAGCCGTTCAGCGGCCAGGCGGGCCTCGTGATCGATCTGCAGGGCCGTGTTCTCGGCCTCGGTGATCAAGGCCGTCGCGCGCTCTTGGGCTTCAATGAGGTGCCCGGCGCTGCGCTGTTGACTCTCGGTGAAGACTTGGGCGCTGCGCTCTTGTGCTTCGGCGGTGACGCGACCGGCCTCTTCGTGGGCGGAGCGAAGTATGGCGGCGCTCTGTGAGCCCAAAGCGCCGGCCAACGTCGCCTCGTCCAGGACGGGGTTGGCGACGCGTCGCTGAGATTCGCTCAGCTGTTCTTGAAGTTCTCGGATGCGGTGCTCGAGGTGGCCCATCTCTCGCGCCACCGCCTCGAGGTGAAGGCGAACCTCATTGGGATCCACCCCTCCCTTGCGAAGCGTCGTGAAGTTGGCCCGCGCAATTTCGGACGACGACTGGCGCGTCGAAGAAAGTGATCGCCGGTCGTCCATTCCTTACAGACTACGGCGTAGCGCGCCAGTATCTGGGGTTACGAGGGGCGTGGTGAGGGGCTGGGGGGCCACGCCGCCGAGCCGGCGCAGGTCGCGCAGCGCTTGACTCAGTGTCGTCACGCCAAGGATCTTGAGTCCGGGTGAGGCCGCGGCGCGAGCCGTTGCCACCTCCACTTCGGGCACGATGAAGTAGGACGCTCCCGCACGTTGCACCGCGACCGTCTTTTCCGCCACGCCGCCCACGTCGCCCACGTCGCCCTTCACGTCGATGGTGCCGGTGGCCGCGACCACGTGATGGCCCGTCAGCGATCCGCTACTCAGCTCGTTGATGAGCGACAAGGTCATGGCCAGTCCGGCCGACGGTCCGCCGATGTTGGCGGTATCGATGGACACCGTCGCGGGCAGTCGGTAGCTGAATCCGTCTTCGCCCGATACGCCCAACCACGAGCGAGGTCTGCCCGTCAAACCCGTACAGCCCGACACCCCGACCGAACTCGGCACGGCGGCCGTTTTCACGCTCAGGTCCTGCACCGGACCCCACGACAACGTCCCGGCGTCGGAGATCTTCACCCGCTCGATTTGAAGTCGCACACTCGTTCCCGGCGCCAGATCGTGGACGTCGCCAATGAGCTCACACGTCGAGCGCACGGGCGTGGCGTTGACGGCCACGATCTCGTCGCCCACGTGCACGCCCGCCGAGCGGGCCGGCGACGGCGACACCACGCCGTTGACGATCGAGCCGGTTCGCGTGGCGGGCACGGTCCAGCCCAAGGTTCGAAAGGCCGTCACTTCCGCGGCCTGCTTGGCGTCACGCATTTCGAGAAACCCCTGCGCGCCGAGTTCGTCATTGGGTATTCCCGGATCCACGAGCGCCGCGGCGGGAACGAACTGCACGTGGGATTGAAAGTGCATCGTCAACCACTGCCAGGCGCTCAGCGACTGCAGATAGACGTCGGCCAGCATGATCGTGTCGTGACGGGGATTCGTGGCGACGCCGTGGATCTTCACGAGCGGCGCCACCGGCGTCGCGTTGCCCGGGGTGAGCGCGTACTCCGAGATGTTCCACGCGTGCAGACCGAGTACCAGGGCGATAATGATTGCGGCGCTCACGAGTACGGCCCCGAATCGACGCCCGCCCGGTTTTGGTGGTGGAATGGGATCGTGCAAAGTGATGACGCAACGCTAGTTGAACCCTTGGAGAATGAACTCCTGCGCGCGAGTTACGCCCTGGGCGATGGCGGCGAGGCACTGTTGATGACGCACTTTAACTCCTCGAATGTTCGTCATCGCGTGCTGGCCCTGCGCGGTCTGGTGCGCCAATCGCTCGTCGACCCTGAACTGTGGCACCGGGCACTCGGCGACGACGACGTGGAGATTCGCCGAGAAGCGCTCCAACAGCTCGCCCACGCGGGCATCGAGAACGACTCGGTGCTCGATGACGTCGTGCGCTTGCTGCAGGACAACGACGCCCTCGTCGTCGACGGCGCGGCCTTCGCGTTGGGAGAGCATCTGTACGTGGGCGCCGTCGATGAACTCTGCGATGTCGCGACGAACCACGAGGACGCACGATGTCGAGAGTCGGCCGTGGCGTCGCTCGGCGCGATCGGTGACGACCGTGCTCGAGCGGTGATCATCGACGCATTAAAGGACAAGCCGGCGGTTCGCCGTCGCGCCATCGTGGCCCTTTCCAACTTTGAGGGACCTGACGTCGAAGCCGCTCTCGACGAGGCTCGCGACGACCGCGACTGGCAAGTTCGTGCGGCCGTGACCCAGCTACGCAGTAGCGATCACTAACGATCCGCGCTTCGAAAGAGCGCGTGCAGCGAAGCCATCTCCTCGAGACAGGCCTGCAGACCGTGAATGACGACTAGGTCTGATTGACTCGCAACGTTCACCTCGACCCCGGTGCTGATCGCGACCAGCTCGTCCAGGTCTCGCAGATTGGCGTGTCCGCCAACCAGGGTCATGCCTCGTGCGCTGACGTCCTGGGAGAGGTCGGGCGCGGTGTCGCCGAGACACTCTTGGATCATGCGAATCGTCGAGTTGAGCACGTCGCGCGCGGCCGCGTTCACCAACTCGGCGCTGACTTCGACCTGCATCAACTCACCTCGATCAACACTTCGCGCCAGCACGACTTCTGAGAGTCCGGCCGTTCGTCCAAGGGCTGAGGACAGCGTGCACTTGAGCATCTCGACGATCGGCGGCGCGACCACCACGCCCAGGTTGAGTCGTAGCAAGGTCGCGATGGCCGCGTCGACGTCGTTGCCGCCGAGGCGCCTTGCGCCGCCAGTGACGATGCCGCCCAACGAGATGATGGCCGCCTCCGACGCGCCCGCACCAAGCAGCGTCACCGCCGAGCCCACGGGGTCTTGCACCGGCAGTCCCAAGCCGATCGCCGCCGCCAACGGCGCCTCGACCAAACTGACTTCTCGTGCGCCGGCCTGGATGGCGGCTTGGCGCAACGCACGGCGTTCGATGGCCGTCGCGAGTGACGGCACGCTCATCACCACACGAGCTCGACTGAGTTTGGACACGCCCGCCCGGTCAAAGAGCGCTTCGATGAGTCGCGCGGTCACGTCGAAGTCGACGGTGGCGCCTTGGGCGAACGGCCGAAAGACCACCACGTGTCGCGACGTGCGCCCGACCAGTTCGAGCGCACCGTGTCCGAGCTCCACCACGACCCCAGAGTTGGTGTCTATGGCGACCATCGTGGGTTCATCGAAGAGCACGCCGCGCTGACTGGTCGCTAGTCGCGTGTGTGAGGTTCCAATGTCGAGAGCGACGTCTACAGCCATGACTAGCGATGTTAGGGCGACGGCATTAAGAACCCTTTCGTTACTAGCCTTTACTCCGTGGCTGGATGGGATTTTTCGAGATGGCGCAGACCTGGTCGTCGCGCGAGACCGCCCGTAGAAGGCCGCGCCTGGGTCCACCCGAGCGAGCTGCCGAGCTTTGAGGCGCTCGCGACCACTACGAGCGTACGGGCCCGGTCCATCAGCCCACGGGTCATCGCCGGACTGATGGCCGTGTTGTTGGTCGTGGGCGGGGTCGTGTTGATCGTCAATCGCGGCGCAGGGACGCCCAACGGCAACTTGCCCGCGCACTTGGCCTCCACGCTCTCCGCGTTGCCAGCCTCGAGCCGCGTCGCCGCCGCCCACACGGTCGACCTGACCATCTCCTCGCCCGGTCACGTCGTGCACGTCGCGGCACTGGTGTTACCGCACAATCTGGCGGTGACCACCACCGCCATCCCCGTCAACGCACTCATCAGTGGCTGGACCGCCACCAAGGAAGACTTTCCGGTCACGCTCGTGGGGCGCGACAACGTCATGGGCTTTTCCATCGTGCGCCTCAGCGTGCCGGTGACCGCGTTGAAACTCGACCCGATGCCCTCGAGCACCTCGGTCACTGCCGTGGCGCCGATACTCTCGGGAACCTCCCCCACACCCGAGTACGACTGGTCCCAGACCACACTCGGTGATCCAACGAATAGTGCCGCGGGGGTCGTGCGTTACCTCGCCACGAAGTCCGATACCTCGCTCAGTGGCTACGTCGATGCCATCGCGGTCGACGCCAAGGGCTACGTCGTGGCCGTGCTCTCCTCGCGTCACCAGTGGTACGCGGCGCGCTTCGTCGCTCAAGTCGCCGAGGTCGTCGCGACCGGACGGGGCTGTCACGCGCAACTGGGCATCACGGGCAAGAACGAACAAGGCGGCGGTGTGCTCGTCACCCACGTCGTGCCTTACAGTGCCGCCGCCCACGCCAACGTCATCGTCGGCGACGTCATCACCGACTGGAACGGCGCCGACCTCAACACCTGGGACCAGTTGGTGTCGACGTTGTACCTCACCCCGGCCTACACCTCGGCGAAACTGACCTTCGACTGGAAGACCACGGTGCACCACGCGAATGTCACGCTGGGCTGTCCCTCTAAGTTGGTGCAGTGACGGTCAATCCCTTCGGCGACATGTTCGGCGACATCTTTTCGATGCTGAGCCAACAAGGTCCCGACGCCTGGTACACCACGGCCAGCCAACTGGCGCTCAACATTGCCCGGGGCGAGGACGGCGATCCCAACCCGCTGCCCATCGAACGCCAACGCCTGGAAGAGTTGGCGCCCCTCGTCGGGCGACACGTCGACGCCCTCTTTGGCGTCTCGCGCGAGCCCTCGATCGTGGCCGTTAATCGCTCCGCGTTGACCAGCGCGGCGCTCGAACAGTGGCGTCCCTTGATGGCACCGATGGTCGTCACGTCGCCCCCCACGAACGAAGAGCCCGACGTCACCGGCACCCAGTTGATGGCCCAGATCGCCTCGACCATTGGACCGCTCTTCACCGGCTTTCAGATGGGCTCGGTCGCCGGACACTTCTCGGCGCGCGCGTGGAGCTTGGCGGTACTGCCGCTGCCGCGCGTTGACGAGCAGCGACTGCTCGTGGTGAACAACCTGGCGACCTTCGCCAACGAGTGGTCGCTCGAGCACGACGAGGTCTACGTCTTCGCGCTCGCCCAAGAGTTCGTGGCCTCACTGGTCTTGACCCAGCCGGGTACCGGCGACGCGTTGCGCGCGTTACTCATCGACACCGTCAACGAAGCCAACGCCGTCCAGGGTGATCTGATGGGCCGACTGCAGACCATGATGGAAAGCGGCGACATCAACGAGATGATGAACGACCCCGCGTCGTTGCTCGACGGCATCAATGTGCCCGAGGAGAGTGACGCGACGCGCGCCATCAACGCCGCCACCAGCGTGCTGCTGGCCTTCTTCTGTTTCGCCGCTCAGGACATCACCGAAAGGCTCTTAGGGCCCCGACCGGCGCTCGCCGAGGCTTACGCGCGCCACCGTCGAAGCGACGCGCGAGGTGAGGACGCCGCCGCCGCGTTGTTTGGCATTGCGACCCAGGGCCCGCACCACGATGCGGCCACGGCCTTTGTCGCGACGCTGGTCGCCGAGCACTCACTCAGTGTCTTTGGCGCCCTGTTGCGGGTGGACGGACTGCCGAGCGCGAGCGAACTCTACGATCCAGCCGCGTGGTACGAGCGGGTGACGAACTCGCCGCTCGCCTAAGACTCTTCGTCGTAGCCGAGATTCCACTCAACGAGCAGGTTCTCGCGTTCGCCGTCGCGATTGACGCGCTCGCGGTTTCGGCGAAACTGTGGGTCGTGCGGCGGCAAGAAACGTAGGCGCGCGTCCACGCGATCGACGAAGGCCTGGATCTGCTCCTCGTCGCCAAAGACCATGCGGCACTCCCAGTGTGGAGCCACCGGTCCGAGGTAGATGACCTGGACGTGACCGACCGGATCGACGACCTCGGTGACTTCACTGGTCGGGACCTGGCTCACGATTCTCCTTAGAAAAACACGTACTTTGGTCATTCTACTGGACCGCGCGAAAGTATCTCTAAGACGCCTCTAAGTGGTAACCGGTTCCAGCGGACATTAATTAAACGTAACGAAGAGTGACCACAAGAGTCGCTACTGTGAGAGTAGAAGTAGGGGAGGAGGTGGTTATGGGTACAGAGTGGATGGCCGATGGACTGTGTCGCGAGTACTCACCCGAGACCTTCTTTCCCCGTGACGGCATGGGCGTCATCGTGGCCCAGCGCATCTGCGCCGAGTGCCCGGTGAAGGCCCCCTGTCTCGAGTACGCCCTGTCCAACCGGGTGGATCACGGGGTGTGGGGCGGCACGTCCGAACGTGAACGGCGACGCATCCTGCGGGCCCACCGCTTGGCCAGATTGCCCTCCAGCCACACCTGATCAGGTGGCACCCGTCGGAGGGTGCGCCGCCGAGCCGGTCGGGCTCGCCTGCGTGGTGAACATCAGCGAGGGCCGGGACCTCGAGACCATCGGAGCCGTCACCGCTGCCGGTGGTCGGTGTGTGCTCGACATCCACACTGACGCCGATCACAATCGCATGGTTCTCACCATGGCCGGTGGGGATCTCGAGGAGGCCGTGCGCGAGGTCGCCCGCACGACGGTGCAACTCGTCGACCTCCGACGTCATCGTGGGGTCCATCCCCGGCTCGGTGCCCTCGACGTCGTCCCCTTCACGCCGCTCGACTACGACGGGAACCCGGTGGGGGGCGAGGGCGATCTGTCGGGCGCCGTCGCCGCTCGCGACCGGTTCGCGCTTTGGGCCGGGCGGGACCTGGCGCTCCCGTGCTTCGCCTACGGCCCGGAGCGTTCGTTACCGGAGGTGCGCAAGCGGGCTTTTCGGGGACTCGATCCGGATAGGGGGCCGGCCCTGCCCCATCGGACGGCCGGGGCCTGCGCGGTGGGCGCCCGCTTCGCTCTGGTCGCCTACAACGTGTGGTTGTCGACCGGCGATGTCGATGTGGCCAGGTCCATCGCCGCCGCTCTTCGCCGTCGGGCCGTCCGGGCCCTCGGCTTGAGCACGGCCGGTGTGACCCAGGTCTCGTGCAATCTCGTCGACCCCATGAGCGTGGGTCCGGCCGAGGTCTACGACGACGTCGACCGTCTGGCTCGTGCCGCCGGGATCTGGGTCACCAGGGCCGAACTCGTGGGACTGGCACCGGCCAGGGTGGTCGAGGAGGCGCCCCGGGTTCGGTGGCGACAGCTTGACCTCGATCCGGAGCGGACCGTCGAAGCGCGCCTCGAGAGGTCCGGCGCCGGCTGACAGGACGACCCTGGCGGGGTGTCGGTCGGATCAGGAGGCCGAGGCCGTCTCCGAGACGCGACGGCTCATGGCTCGGGCCCGACGCAGGCGACGACGTTCGCGCTCGGACAGTCCGCCCCAGATCCCGAACTTCTCGCCATTGGCCAGCGCGTACTCGAGGCAGTCCTCACGCACGACACATCCGCGGCAGACCTCTTTGGCTTCCCGGGTGGACGCGCCGCGCTCCGGGAAGAAGAGGTCGGGATCGACCCCCATGCAGTTGGCTCTGGTCTGCCAGTCGCGATCCTGGCGGCCGTACAGCAGTGAAACGATGTCCACCGGGTACGCCTCCCCTCGCCATCTAGTGGCATAGGTGTAGTTACAACGGTGTCATCATTCACCATCGTCGCTGCTCGTGCAAGAGGGATCCGGCATTCGCCACCGCGATTGTCACGTTGAGTGAGAAGACAATGGAGGCCGAACGTGGGGAGCGTCCGGGCCGGTGGCGTCGACCTCGAGGTCCGAGGTGGCAGTTTCAGGCGCCGCGTCGGGTGGCGGAGGACGACCGCCGGTTCTCGAGAAAGTCAACGAGGACGTAGTCACCGAGCGTCTCGGGGGTGGTGAAGAAGGCCCGACCTCGGTTGAGCTTGGTCATCTGCTCGACGAAACCCTGGAGGGAGCGATTGGCATCGATCATGAAGGTGTTGATGGTGATGCCGGCACGGGTGCAGCGGACGACTTCTTGCAGCGTGGCCCTCACGGTCTCGGGCACGGGCGGATAGTTGAAGAAGACCTCGTAACCGTCTCCGCCGACCTGGGGGACCAGGTGGGCCGTCGGCTCACCGTCGGTGATCATGATGATCTGTTTCGTACCGGGCCGGTGGGCCAGGAGGCGCCGGCTGAGGAGCAGGCCGTGCTGCATGTTGGTGCCGTAGACGAAGTCCCAGGACACCTCGGGCAGCTCCTCGGCCTTGATCTCCCGGGCCACCTCGGAAAAGCCGACGAGGCCGAGGAAGTCGCGGGGGAACCGGGTCGAGATGAGGGTATGCAGAGCGATGGCCACCTTTTTGGCGGCCAGGAAGTTGTCGCGCATCGGCATCGACAGCGAGAGGTCGATCATGAGGACGGTCGAGGTGCGGGTCAGGTGCTCGGTGCGCGAGATCTCGAAGTCCTGGGGATCGAGTCGGACAGGGGTGCCGGTCCCGCTGCGGCGCACGGCGTTGTGGACCGTCCTCTGGATGTCAATGTTGAAAGGGTCACCGAATTCGTAGGGCTTGGTCTGACCCTCGGGTTCGTGGCCGGTCCCCACGAAGGTGTTGGGATGGGCCCCCAGTCGGTCCTTGGCCAGCTTGGAGAACAGCTCGGACAGGGCCCGTTGCCCGATCTTGCGTATGCCCATGGCGGTGAGCTCGTAGCGACCTTCTCGTTGCTCGATGAGGCCGGCCTCCTCGAGCTCCTTGGCCAGGCGGGCCAGGCTGTCGAGCGATCGCGCCGCATCGTCACCGAGGTGCTTGGCCACCTGGTCGAGGTCGACCTCGGCCAGGGCACCGGGTGAGGAGGCCGAGCGCAGGAACTGCTCGAGCTGGTCCATCTCGCCGAGCCGCCGGGCGGCGGCGGCGGCGTCGGCCAGGCCCATGGGATCGGACCCGGTGAAGCGGTAGCGCCGTCCCCAACCGGCCCCAGGCACGGCCTGCTGCAGATTCTGGGACAGCCGGTCCACCTGCCACCGGAGGTCGAGGTCCTCGAACATCGACTCGGCCAGCGCCTGCAGCTGGGCTCGCTGCTCGGGGGACAACGAGTCCATGGCGGCCTGGACGGCCGCCATCTGGGCGGCGAACTGCTCGAGCAATTCGTCGAGGGTCTGCGGATTGGCGGGGAAGAAGTCGCCGAACCGACCCATGAAGTCTTCGAAGGAGGGATCGATCGGCTCCCCCGCCTCGCGTTGCTCGATCATCCGGTTGAGGGCATCGAGCATCTGGCGCACCCGCTCGAGCTGTTCGGGATCGGGACTGGTGAGGGCGTCGGACATCTGGTCGAACCAGCTCTTGGCCACCTCCTGGCGGAGCCGCTCCATGAGCTGTTCGAAGTGCTCGCGGGCCTCCGACGAGGTGAAGTCGTACTGCTGGAGGCCCTTCACCCGGCCGGCCAGGTCGGGGGGCAGCAGCTCGAGCTCCAGGCTGCGCTCGGCCACCACCTCGTCGGTAACCTCCCGGCGGCGGTCGTCGCCGGAGTTCCGGGCGTCATCGGCCAGGTCCTCCAGACCGAGGCGTTCCTCGGCGATGACCTGTTCGAGCTCCTGGGCTATCTCCTCGAAGGCACCGCCCAGGTCCCCCCAATCGAGCTCCGCCTGGCGCTGCTGGCGGAGCCTCTCCATCATCTCCCGCAGGCCCTGGACGCGCTCTCCGTCGGGGCGGCGGAATCCGGACGAGAGCAGTCGGCGCAGCGCCGCATCGGGATCGCTGAACGGCAGGCACAGCATCGA
>PKWA01000066.1 GCA_003131665.1 Acidimicrobiaceae bacterium | reverse complement strand
GGATCATGGGCATGTAGATGGCAATCCGGTCGCCAGCTTGCACTCCTAGCTGCGCGAGGGCGTTCGCCGCCTGACACACCATCTTGTGCAGCTCGGCGTAGGTGATGGTGCGGGTATCACCCTCAGGCTCGCCGACCCAGTGGTAGGCGACCTTGTCCCCGTTCCCGGCGGCGACGTGTCGGTCGACGCAGTTGACCGAGGCGTTCAGCTTTCCACCCACGAACCACTTCCAAAATGGTGCGTTGCTGGTGTCGAGGGTGGTGTGCCAGTACTTGTCCCAAGTCAATAGATCGCCGTACTCCTTGAAACACTCGGGGTAGTTCTTTTCACTGAAGCGCTCGAAGATCGCCGGGTCAGAAGCGTTGGCCTGTCCAATGAACTTCGCCGTCGGAAAGTAGTAGCCCTCTTCGCGCCAGTGCACTGCAATCTGTGCCTCTGAGGCCTCACCTACGACCTCGTCAGAACCCTTGCCACTCTTCTTTGCCATACCAGCCCCTTCTCCTGCGGACACGTGCGCGAGCACTTTTCCGTCACCTTGACCACACTATCCCTGCCGCCAATGAAGGGTTTTGAGCGTTGCCGAGCCTGGTCCGCTGGGGAGAAATTCGCTGAACTGAACGGGTTCAAATGTCTGACGTCAAGTGGACTTAGACAGAATGATGTTTGTTCGCCTCACCGACCAGCCACACAAAAGTGGGATCGGGCTTGCGCAAGAGTTCGGGATGCCACTGAACCGCGACGATCCGCCCGTCAGGAGTTTCGAGGCCTTCCACCGCTCCGTCAAAGGCCTTCGCCGAGACGATGAGACCCTCCCCCACCTCTTCCACCACCTGATGGTGCAGCGAGTTGACCCCAATCTCGCCAGGGAAGAGTTCGGCCGTGACCGTGCCTTCGACGACATTGACCGAGTGCGTGGCCTCGTGTCCATCGACGTCCCACTGTGGGTGTCCGGCGCCGCCGTCAAGCTCGACGTGTTGGCGAAGCGTTCCTCCAAAGACCACATTCACCAACTGCAGCCCACGACAGATGGCCAGAATCGGCAGGTCCTTCTTACGGGCCGCCGCCAGAAGCGCGATCTCCCACGCGTCACGCTCGGGTTCGAGTGGACCGAGATTGGCGTCAGGCGTTTCGTGATAGTGCTCGGGGTCCACGTCGGCACCACCGGTCAGCACTAATCCATCTAGGCGCTCGACCATCTCGACGGGGTCGGCGTCTCGTGTCAATTCAACGGGCAGTCCCCCGGCCAGCGCGATCGAACGGGGATAGTCAGTGAAATGCAGATCAAAATGAATGTCGCGCATCGCAAGTGGGACGTGAGTGCCGAGGGTCGACGCCGGCCAGCGACGACCCGTGATGCCAATCAACGGTCGAGCCATCGGCCCATTCTACGTGGGTTCGACCAACTGTGCTGTAATTGAAAAACCGTTTGGCATCAAACATCATGGGAGGACGTATGGGCGAGCCGTTGGCGGACATTACGTCGCACGACACCTACGTCGACGGAGTACCGCGCGAGACTTTTCAGTACTTACGCGAGAACGATCCCGTGCACTGGACCGAGGAGTCCGACGGCGGACGAGGGTTTTGGAGTCTGACCACGTACGACGACGTATTGTTCGCCAGTCGCAACACCGACGTGTTCTCGAGCCGTCTTGGCATACGTCTGGAAGATATGGACCCTGAAGAGACCGAGGCCCGTCGCACCTTGATGGAGATGGACGCACCCGAGCACACTCGACTTCGTCGGCTGGTCAGCCGGCCCTTCGCACCCAAGAACGTGAATGAGTACGAGGACGCCGTTCGCTCACTCGCTATCGATGTGCTCGATGGACTGAAGGGCGAACGGGAGTTCAACTTTGTCCAAACCATTGCCCGAGAGTTACCGATGCGCATGTTGGGTCGGCTGCTGGGCCTACCCGACGAGGATCTTGAGTGGCTCGTGCAGCGTGGTGATGCGCTCATTGGTAACACCGATCCGGACTTCACCGATTACGTCGTGGATCAAGTCGACACCTCGGCGTATCGTTTGCTCCCCTTTCGTAGCCCCGTTGCACTCGAGCTGTTCGAGTACGCGACACAAGCTCTCGAAGAACGACGTCTCACGCCCACTCACGACATTTTAAACGCTCTGTTAGAACCCACCGCCGACGGCGATTCGCTCGACGACCTCGCTCTCAAGAATTTCTTCACCTTGATGGTCGCCGCGGGTAACGACACCACTCGTTACACGATGACGGGCGGCCTGCTCGCGCTGATCGAACGGCCCGAGCTGTTCGCCCGTATTCCTTCCATGACGCTCGAGCAGCGAAAGAGCCTGATCGACGAAATGCTCCGCTGGACCACCGTGACAATGCACTTTCGCCGAACGCTCACCGTCGATACGGAGCTGAACGGCAAGCATCTCAAGGCTGGCGACAAAGTGGTGCTGTGGTACACGTCGGCGAACTATGACGCGGATCACTTCGAGAACCCCAATGAGTTTCGCGCCGAGCGCTCACCCAACGATCACGTCGCCTTCGGACTTCATAGTCCGCATCTCTGTCTGGGCGCACACCTCGCGCGCCTTGAGATGCGAGTGCTCTTTGAAGAGATCGCCAACCGGTGGGAAAAGGTGGAGTTAGTCGGCGAACCCGAGCGACTGCGCTCGAA
>PKWA01000135.1 GCA_003131665.1 Acidimicrobiaceae bacterium | reverse complement strand
CACCGTTTGCGTTGAAAGTGACTGTGGCTGTCGTCGTGCTTACAGGTGGAGGCGTTGATGCGGGTGCCTTTGGCACGACGGGATTCGATGGTGTTGAATACACGCTCCTCCCGAATCTGTTGATCGCAGCCACGGTGAAGTAATAGCCAACGCCGTTAGACAAGCCCAGTACGGAGCATCGTGTCGAACTGCATCTACGGATTGCAGAGCCCTCCGGGTGCACCGTAATGAAATACTCAGTTATTCGCGAGCCACCGTTAGAGGACGGAGCAACGAAACTCACAACTGCCGAATTGTCACCCGCGATTGCCGTCACGTGGCGAGGTGCACTCGGGTGTGTAATTCTTATGGCCGCTGATGCTGGTGAGGCTGAAGGGACGGACAGTGCGAGCAATGTTGGGACCGTCAAAATGAGTCCGGTGCGGAGTAGCGATGTGCCTCGAACAATGCGAGGTGACGATGTACCCTTCACGAAGGACAACCTACGGCCGTCTTGTGTCACGCCGACGAGTCATGCTCAGCAGCCGCCAGAGGATCCGTTGTTCGCCTCAGTTTGGGCGTTGGTCGCGATCTGATTCGCCTCGTTGACAAGCGCGTGCTCGCTCGCGGTCACTTGAGACTCCTTGGCGGTGAACTGACTCGATTCTGACGCGCCTTGTGAGAGTGCAGACTGTTCTTGCGACGATGACACGGCGTACTGGGACTGATAGTTCGGCATGGCGGTGAGCGTTTGCTGATACGTTGACCAGTCCGAGGGCAACGAGAACAACACTGACTTAAGTGACGTGAGGTAGTAGTTCGTTGACTGTTCGTCACCCTGGAGACTGTCCATATCGCCCTGAACGGAGTCCGCGTCACCTTGTACGGAATCGGCATCGCCACACGCCTCGTTGTCATTCGTGTTGACATCCTGCGTGACCACAGCTGCGTCGTTTTTCGTCATCTGAACGTCTCCGGCAGTCGAATTCAGATCGCTCTCAAGGCCAGGTATGGAACTCTTAAGGTTGGAGATATCTGAGTCAATCGAACTCACGTCCGCCGAGACAGACTCAGCAGCATTATTGATCGAGCCTTCCTGCGTTGAAGTCTTCTCATTCGTATTGACCACTACCTGAATTGATTTCACCGCCGCGTTGTACGCGCCGGTGGTTCCAGGCGTGAAATCAAAGGACTGGACCGTTCCTGCACTGTCCGCGATCTGAAGTTGAAGCTGACTCGTCGAAACAGAACCGGTAACGGTGGAGCCGCCACTGAAGTTGAGTGTGAGGGATGACCCCGAAATCGTCCCGGTGAAGGCGTAGGTATTTGAGTCGACACTCAAACCCGTCTGGTCAAGAGAACTCTCGGTCAAGTTACCCGAGGCGGAATGTCCGTTCACGGTCCACGTAATGAGCGCCGCCGATGAACCGTCTTGGATGGACGTCCACGACGCAGCGAGATTGGTGTGGCTTCCCGCGAGCGGCACGGTACCACCTGTACCTTTGACACTCGAACTTCCGCAGGCGGCGAGAAGAAGGCTTGACGCGACGAGAACGGGAAGAGCCCATCGGGCGCGGTCAAGGACTGACCTCGTCTGCTTTTGAAGCGTCATGAGGACTCCTGGGCCGTTATCTGTTTCTACTGGGAATTCTCCCATCAAATGCGACCGTTGAGGGACAAGGAGGCAATGATGGTCAGCGTGACCCTCGACATCATCGAATTGCAAGCCGTCTACGGCTTTAAGAAGTCCGTCCCGATCGATCTCGAGGTCGTGGACAACGACTGGCTGGAAGGACACTGTGACGTGGTTGGTTACGCCCGGCCAGAGGCCCCGATCGAACTGGGACTGTGGTTAGCGGAGGGATTCGCGGTGGAGATCGCTGCGGTCCACCTCGTCTCAGCGTTTGATCCTCGGGCGGTCAAGACCCTCGACGGCCCGATATCGTTTCGCTACCCGGAGAGGAGCAGCTAATGAGTCAAGTCATTCAGACCTATCCCTTTCTCTTTGGTCCCTTCGAGGAGCTCGAGCAACGAATCGACCTCAGCTCTCTTCAGTGTTTGCAGTGCGAGGTTGTTCGTGACGAATACGGCGAGCCCAGGTTCTACATCTACGTCGATGTTGAGGGCGCCCTGTGGACGTGGTGCCACACGTGTCTTTACGAGAGGGAACCGATGAACATCACGGTCCCCGGACTGTTCCCTGATGGGTCGCTGCTCGTGTTCGTCGCTGACGTCGACTCGACGACGGTGTACGACCGCCGGCGGACGGAATGGTCAAGAACCTAAGTCCCTTCAGACTTCGACCAGTCCCCGGCTCTGGTGGCCGGGGACTGGTCGTTTCGGAGTGGCTCCTCGACACATTGGGGGGCACCGGTGCGACGCGACCGTCGGGACTACATGAGTCACGCCACACGCAACTTTCCTCGGGGCGGCGGGCCCCGCTGCGTTGGCCCAGTAACGGTCGAAACAAGAACATTTCCCATCATGTCTCGCTATTCGTTGGGCGTAGCGGTACACTCTCTAGTAGTCGCTCTCTCAGTGCAGATGGGGAAAGTCTCCCATCATGGATGTATCGAAGCAGTTGCGAGATACCTGGCCCCAGTTGGGTCGCCGTCCGTCTGCGCGAGTTAGCGCGCGCTCATTCATCTCTCGCTATCCATTCCTCAATCTGGATAACGCGGCGGACCTCTGCGACGTTACATCAGCCCTGGACCTTAAGAGCGGTCGCTCTCAAGAGTCCAAGGCGCAGATTCTGTCCGCGCTGTTGCGCGACGCGAGCGACCCGGAATTGCGACAAGCTCTTACCGTTGCGCTGATTCCTGGTTTTCACAACGAGGCCGCGAAGCTCCAGCGCGCGCTGAAGCTGGATCCAGGTGCCTCGCTCGTCTCTTCGATGATCACGGCGGGGGACGAAATTATTGACCGATGGGCGGGGCAGGATCGTCCGTACGCCGGCCCAGACATTCTTTCCGCGGCGCGGTCCAGCGTTCGCCGCGAGGTACTAAAGGATGATCGTCGGCGGGTGCTCGAGCATCAAGTGGTCGAGCACGTCGGGTGGGGCTGGGAAGACGGTATGTTTGCGGCTCAAGAGATTCCCGCGGACTTCTATCGTTCCGAGCTCGAGCGCTTTCGCGGCACCAATCACGAGCGCGCGGCGCGCCTGACGATCGCTGCGGTCTATGAGGGTCGGGGCTGGGAAGATGTGGGTCGCATGGAGGACCTCTCTGCGCGCGGCGCTCAGAGAGAAGCTCGAGTTTTCGTCGTGGAGACGGGGCTGCTTCGTCTTACCTGAGGGGGCAGGGGAAGCGGTGAGCGCGGTAAAACTGTCTGAACAACTCACCGGTCACTATGAGCGCCCTACGAGTTTCGCCGGCGTGTAACAGGTCGCTACTAGTTAATGAGTGGAGGATTAAATGAAAGCACTACGGATGGGACTCGTCGGCGTTGTCGTCAGCTGGGCCGCGGCGACGGGAGGTGGCGCGGGCATTGGCGTTNNCCGGAGCCGCGCCACTTCCCGTCTCCTCGCTCGCGCAGGTCTGGTCAGAGCCTGCAGCGGGCTATGGCTTCCTGTCGGCCGCGATCGAGAGCGCACACACGAGTATCGATCTGTCGATGTACGAGTTCGAGGACGCCGCGATCGAGAGGGACCTTGTTGCGCGTGCCGCGGCTGGCGTCGACGTGCGTGTCATTCTCGACTCCGCTTACCACGGCGCGAGTGAGAACGCGAGCGCTGCTCGGGTATTGAGCGCTGGCGGTGTGCACGTGGTGTGGGCATCGACCGCGCAGATCTTCCACGCGAAATATCTCGTGGTCGACCGAACGTCGGCCTACATCGGGACAGGGAATCTCGTCGCTAGTGAGTATTCGTCAACGCGCGACTTCTGGGTTCTCGACGACGTCGCCGGCGACGTCGCGGCGATCGTGGCGACCTTTAACGCCGACTTCACCGGTACGCCGGGCGCCGGGGTCGCCTCGAATGGCCTCGTCTGGAGTCCCGGTTCAACCGAGGCGTTGGTAGCGCTGATTTCGTCCGCGCACCATTCACTACTCATCGAGAACGAAGAGATGGCTTCGCCGGCGATCGAGGCCGCTCTGTCGGCGGCGGCACATCGAGGCGTCGACGTCGAAGTGGTCATGACGTCAGACTCGGAGTGGGACACGGCTCTGGCGGCGCTTGTTCGCGCTGGCGTTCACGTGCGCCTGCTTGGCTACTCACAGCTCTACATTCACGCGAAGGTGATCTGCGCAGATTGCACGGCGAGGTCGGGCACCGCGTTCGTCGGGAGTGAAAACTTCTCGACGGCATCCCTTGCCTACAACAGAGAGCTCGGCGTTTTAACGAGGACGCTCCGAGTTGTGCGGGCGGTACGAAACGACGTCATTGCCGACGGTCGTATCGGGCGGGCCCTGTGACAGGTGGGCACACGTTTGTCGCCCCTCCCGGCGGGGTTGAACTCTAATTCTTATCTTGAAATTTGTTTGGTCACTTGCCCTTACTTGGAGATCTGTTGAAACAAGAAGGAGCCCATCAATTTCTTGCTTACACTGAATTGCGTCTCTATTTGAGTAAGGCGATTCGTCACAAGTCGCAAGCTTGCCAATTCGCGAATCAACGTAGGCGGCCGACACGTCGCTCAAACTCTGGGTGCGCGAACTTGGAATTGAACCGGTGAATTATTTCACGTCATGCGGCTCTGAGCCCTTCGTCGGGATTCACAATCGTCCATCTGCAAGTTATATGCCGATACTCGAATTTGCCCATGTTCACGGGAATATGCACGGATCCGTCGACCTTGCGGACGCCGTTGCTGACGGAATACACTCGCGGCTTATTAAAGGGTCGCTACAAACTCTGCCCGCTACTTCGCAGTTCGTGAACAAAATGAAGTAAATATTGAGGATATGAGCACAGCTTCTCTTGTCATCGCGCTCATCGCAGTGTGCTTCTCAGTTGGCTCGGCATGGTGGCTCTACGGTTACCGAGGAAAGCTGGTAGCGACCAATCCTCCAAGATTCGGATTCTTAAATAACGGGACAGTGCTTCGCCTTCGTGTACCACTGGCAATCCGAAATACTGGTGGACGTACATTGGTAGTTCAAGACCTGCGATGTTGGTTTCCGAACACGGATCAAGTTCTCTCAATTCCTTGGCGGCACTCTGTGTTCTCGCTTCATGAAGACACTGGTCGAGCACCTGAACCTCCTTTACCGTTTGCAGTCCGTGGACACGACGCATTTGCATCGTTAATTGAGTTCGGCTGCCCCTTCCCCGGAGTTCCGATGGAGTACGGGAATCACGCAGTCGAAGTCGAGGTTCTTGCGGCGGACCGTCTTGAGTGGATCAAACTCGTGGGAATCAATCTATTAATTGATGAAAGTCGGCATTCGCTGACGAACTATGAGATATACGAGAATCTTCCGATTGATCTACGCACGGCGGCAAGAGCTAATAGTGCGTTGTTAAAACTGATCGGGGTACTTCGATCGAGGCGAAAGGAATCTTAAGGCGGAGTTAATCTTCTGAATTCCAGCGTGCTCGGACTCCCGATAATCAATCAGACAGACGTGTAGCGAAGTTGAAAGGCCGTGGTCAGAGGACAGCACTTTGCGCAGCGCTGCGAGCACGAGCTGATCGGTGCGTTGTCAAGAAGGCTAATGTTTCACGTGCGTCGGAACCGGTGTGACCAGGATGCGCCAGCGTCGCCGCGATGCTGATCGGTACGCGAGTTCCGGTGTCGCGTAGGCAGTGTCGAAGGCAGGCAATCACCATACTGCTGCCTGAGGGCGTATCGACCAGCGACGCGAGCGCCGACGCGGCAGTTGCTCGAACATCTGGATTGTGGTCGTGGACCAGAGAAGTCAGGATGCCAACGTCTTCGGGTTTGCCGAGCCGAAGGGCGAGCATTGCCGCCCACTGACGCTTTTCACTATCTCCCGCGAGAAGGTCGGCTAAAAGATCGGCGCCCTCAACTTCGTTGAGGACTCCGAGCGCCGCCGCAAGGTGTGCCGCGGGTCCCCTTGCATCAACTTCATCTCCGAACAGAGCGCCCAGAGACGCTTGAGAAGGTGGCGCGTGAGTGATCGCGGTGCAGACTGCTTTCAAGCGGGGCGTCAATTCAAGTGGGATTTGCTCCAGTGAGCCAGTGAGAACCCGAAGAGCTCCTATTTTGTCTCGGCCGCTGACCACTACATCTCCAAGGAAGTCAATCAGAGAATTCCAGTCTGCGACGTCGTGATGCCACACATTGAGAAGGGCGAGCGCACCTGCAAAGTCATGTCCGCCAATTCCAAACGAGTTGGCGTGCGCATCTCGAACTGTCGTTTCGAGACGAGTCCCCAAGATCGTGACGAGGTCTCGCACAACGTGACTATCGATTGTTCGAACGTCGCCAAGAGCTGAGAGGGCCCCTAACGACCCGGCTCCTACTTCCTCCAGTAACCGTTCTCGTGCACCGGAGTCGTATTGGGCAAGTAACCCAAGTAGCGGCTGACGGAGCACTTCATGATGAGCGTCCGCCGATCCACCAAGACTGATGGCGACCTCATTGGTCCAGGTTTCAGGAGGCATTGCGGCGACGACACCAGCCCAAGCCGTTGCATAAGCCTGATCGCCCTGCGTCGGTAACTCGCAGAGAAACTTCACGACAAGCAGACGTGCGGCGACTGACGCCCCGGCTAGTACCGACGCCAAGGTTTCGGGGAGCTTCATCCCGATCACGAATCTTGGACGAGTTCTTGCGAGAAAGTCCGAGGGATCCCTCAAGGTGTTCAGGAGCCACTCGACGGCGCGATCAGCGGTCGTCTCATCGAGAACGTCTCCTCCCTCGCGGAGCATTGTGAGGTCGGCCGCACACGTCGTCTGTGTCGATGCTTCGAGTCGGACCTCCGCTGCGGCGAGGGACACTGCCTCAGCAGGGCCGTCAAGAACGAGCCGCCGTACCGCGAGTTTCAGTGCAGCATCGTCGCCTGCCAGACGAAGCGTCGATAGTCCTTGACGAACACGCTGTGGATCGGATTCGCGATCTAGCCGAAGGAGCGTATCCTGGCCAAGGAGCCCGGTTAGATATCGCCATTCACCCTGATCTCCTACATGGTTGGCAGTCAGTGACGCGGCGAGGAGTTGGTCGTTCGCCTGGTCACTCCCGCCAAACGTGATGGAAGTGTCGCTTCCCCAATCCTTAAACGTTCGGTCGAGCATTGCCGCGAGACCCCAAGACACAGTTTGGCGACGCCACCAACTAGCCGTCGTGTCCGAGCCCGCGATGACATCGGACACCTTTCGCAGGTCAATCGCCGACAAATCGAAGAGGAGTCGGGTGGCGGCACCTGCGATGGCTGTCGCGGTGACGTCATTTGGATCGGTCATTCGAATCGCTTGCACGGCAAGTACGGCCGAATGAGCAGCGTCAATCTGGCCGATATCGGTGCGAGCACGGGCCAGTTGAATGGTCAGCCACGCATGATCGATTGGACTCGCGTCATCTCGCGCGAGCGCAACTTCCAAAAGAGGGATTGCTTCTTCAATCCGACCTTCTTCGAAGAGGCCCGCTGTTGCAGCGACAGTCGCCGCAGCGAATGTCGATGCGTCCGGGGCATCGCTAACAATCTTTACCAATTGATTGACCTCACCCGTTCTGAGGCGGTGGGCAAGTGCGCCAACAAAGCGCCACTGCCAATCGAGGGAGTCGCTCGATTCATCGAGAGTGGGCACTTCGTGGTGGCGTCGAGCAAACTCGTCGACCTCTCGCAAACGCGCTTGCATCAACATTGCGACCGCTTGCTCCGGGCTTAGGACACGTTCAAATCCAGCGTTTGGGTGCGGCGCAACGAGTCGCGGAACAATCAATGCATGGCGCAGTATGTCTCGGGGTAGTAGGGAACCGGCATCTGTCCACGCGCTCCCTTCCCACGATGTTGCGGGACGGAGGGTTGCTGCAACCTCAAGGAGCGCTTGCGCGTGATCGTCATCGATCGTGTTTTCGAGTGGCACCTTGATCTTTGCGCCGATCCCCGTAGATTCGACCTTGTCCTCTGTTACGTGGACCCAATAGGACATTCCCGAATTCAGATTGTGCAAGATAAGGATGTGCGGCAGGACGTGGGTTAACCAAGCGTCAATGTGTGACCTGTCGCTGTCGCGGAACCACCAGCCCGTCAGCGTGTCGTCGGACTCATACACCGGATTTGAGAACCAAGACTCTCCAGTTTTAACCTGGGCTCCGACGACGAGGCCCAGATCGAAGAGGCGTCTGTCCCTCGCTAGGAGAAACAGGTCTGTTCCAACGTTGNNGGGCGTTTTCGGCAACTCCCCAGCCGAGTAATTCGAACGCGGCAGTCACCGCGCTGACTCCAGCGTTGCCAATCTGCCTTTCCCTGGGTGCACGCATACTGTCAGGAGACTACATTCGCGCGGTCTGAAGCAACAGTCGTTTAGGCATGAGTGGGAAATGCTTGTTAGACGTATCACTATTTCATTACGTACTGAAAGGAGTTCCCCATGCTGTGAACAAGGGTTCGAATGCGTAGGCGAAGGCTGAGGATCTCGCCGCATCCTGGGCGAGCATTGGCTTGGTGCTTATTGATTCGAGAATTAACACGGACTCCGGTTGCGTAAACATCCAATATTTTGAATTGGTCGCAAATTCACTCGAAGCGCCGTATTGTTCGTAAATCTTCTCGATTCGGTCTCGGTTCGTTGCGACGAAGACCTTTACTCTTTCTTCATACAAGATCAGTTCTTCTCCATGGGGCAGCGCGGCTTCAAATTCGAGGAGAACTTCCAGTGATAAATCGGCTACTCCGAGTATCGGCACCAAGGTGTAATAAAAAGACTCTGCGATTGTGAGGAGGCGTCCTTGATCGTAGCCAGGTGTGGTGAGGATCTCATTCATTGCACGGTCAACTTCCTCGTCGAAGATCTCGGTAAGGGCAGAAAGTCGCCACACCCTCCTTTGAGTGTGATCTGGAGCTTTAACAGTACATTTATAAAGCAATTCGTGGGATCGGGCGGACCAAAGGTCCTCTGCTTTCGTCTTGAGTTGAATTTCACACTCAATAGGCTGGTCGTCAGACGTTTTTGCCCCAGGGACGATCGACTGCATATGAATTCCTGAGTAGTAAAGAAGATGTGGATCCTTTCCAACAGCCTTGTCCTCAATATCGAAGACGCTTAGTGAGGATGCCTGAAGGCCCTCCAGCATGCGTTGTTTGTCTGCTCTTGTGTCAACAATGACTCGGGCGCCTACTTTGTCAGTGATGGTCTTCCAGGGATCAGTTTGGTATTTCTCATCTGTCATGACTTTCTTAACAAAGCTTGAGATCTCTTTTGCACGTGCTTCGATTCGTGCCAACATTCCAAGGCTCTGACAAATCTTTTGTAATTCTGAGGACACTATTGATGCGCATTCGACGAAGATCGGTCGTTCCTCTTTGAATCGCAGAAACGTCGTTTCAAGATTGTTCACGGAGCCTTCTTGATCTGTTTTCCACCGGCAGCGGATATTGAGGTCACTTCATCGATGATCCGGATTTCGCTCTTGCTGCCTGTGTCAGACTTCTTGATGGTGACCGAACCGTCATCGTACATATCCCTTGTGACAAATACTGTCGCACCCCGTGATGTTTGGAATTTCACTCGATTGATCTTGCGAGAAACTAGGGTGATGTCCTTCGGAATTGGGGTTGTGACTACGTTCGATTCCCTCATTACGGTCATGAATGAGTCGCGTTGATTCGCGTCAATATATTGATTGGCAAAGGCGGTGACGTTTAGGGTTTCTCGCGGGCTTTGCAATTCAGCGATAAGTGCAACTTCATACCGTGCCTCTTCTTCGGGGTTGTTGAGGTCTGACGACCACGTTTCAACAGCTTCAAAGAATCGCTGGGTATTCAAATCGTCTTGGTCTTGAAATTCGCAACCGAGCACCTTGATAGACGATTAGAAGAGTTCATCAGATTGGCATTTGAGCCACTGTTTTGCTGTCTAGTCTCTTGCCCGAGGCCGGCGGGCGCGTAGCGCCAAGTCGGGCTAACGGGCTCTTGGAGTGATTCTTCAAAATCGTTAAATACTCGACCTTCGAAAAAACTTTGGGATTTCTTCTCCGAAGTTGTCTGAATTGACACCAAAACGTTGGCTACTTCTATAGAGGACGAAAATTTTGCTCCTCGATGAAGGAGCACTATGCGACTACCCATTGACACCCAAACCGTGAAGTTCGCGGCAGCCGGACCGGCTGAACCGGTTCTCGACTACGAAACTCGATCACCGAAGGTCGACGAGAACGGGACGGCACTGTTCAACGTGCCACTGTTCGCGGCGGGCAGCGGGATCAAGGACTCGATCTCGGTGAAAGTGGCGGGCGAGCCCAAGGGCCTGAGTGAGTTCACACCCGTAAAGGTGACGAACCTCATTGCCTCGACGTGGGAGGTCGGCACAAACCACGGGGTTAGTTTCCGAGCTGACCGCATCGAGCTCGTAAAGGCCAGCGCTTAATGAGTCCGCTCCTCATCTTCCTGGCACTCGCCACGTTGATCCTGCTCGGATTCGAGTGGCTATTTACCCACTTCGGTCTCGTCGTGCTCGGTGCTGGCGGTTGGTGGATGTGGAGCCAGTGGGAGGGACGTCGTAATGCGTAGCCCCTCCAACTCCGAGCGCCGCCCCTGGGTGAGTCTTCTCATCTGGGGGTGGCGCCTCGAGATCGGTCTCGGTGTTGCAACCTTGATTGTCTTGGCGCTGTCGACTCGGTTCGGTGCCTTCGGACCGTTTCTCATGGTGGGGATCATCTTCCTCGTCTTTCGACTTCGTCCCGATCTCTTCGATCAACTACGCGCGATTCTGCGTGAGCGTCGTCACGAGCGTTGGGTGCACGGTGCCTTTTGGCACTGCGCCATCGTCGGTCGTAACGGCGAAATCCCGAGAGTTGAGCGTTCGGCTTCGCTTCCCGTGGGCTGGCGCTACCTAATAGCCCTGCCGCCGGGACTTCACTTAGAGGCCCTGAAGTCCCGCGCACCAGAACTGGCGGCCGCTCTCGGTGTGCGTGAAGTTCGACTTAAGGGCCTGGCACAGAGTGCCCATTACGTCGAGCTCGCGGTCATCTGGAGCAACGCGTTCCCGCGCGAAATCGCGTCTCCACTGCTGGCCCGTGAGACTTTCTCGCTGTGGGAGCCACTGGAACTGGGTGTTGGAGAAGACGGGCTCGCGGTCGCCATTGGCTTGCCCGAGCACAATCTCCTCATCGGTGGCGAGCCCGGTTCGGGCAAGTCAGTAGCACTTTCGACGATTGTGGGAGCGGCGGCATTGGATCCATCGGTCCATATGACGCTCCTTGACGGCAAGCACGTTGAACTTGCTGCGTGGTCGCTCGTTGCCGACCGATTTGTCGGTTCGGACCAAGACGACGCAGTTGACGCGCTCGAAGAACTTCGTGGCCTTATGGACCTTCGCTACGCCTATCTCGTCGCCACGCGCCGACGGAAGGTCTCACCCCATGACCTTGAAGGACTGCACGTGCTGGTCATCGACGAGCTGGCCTTCTACCTTCGAGGCGGTAAAAAAGAGACCCGGGAACGCTTCGCCGAGCTGCTGCGCGACCTCGTCTCGAGAGGACGAGCGGCAGGGATCATCGTGGTCGCCGCCACCCAGAAACCCAGTCACGAGATCGTCCCGACCTGGATTCGCGACCTGTTCTCGTATCGACTCGCCATGCGTTGCACGAGTTCTGACGCCTCGGACACGATTCTCGGTCAGGGATGGGCCTCGCAGGGCTTCTCCGCCGCGACCATCGATCCGGCTCTTCGTGGTGTTGGCTATCTACTCGCCGAAGGCGGCGTGCCGGTGTTGTTGAAGACGCCGTATCTGAGCGACGAAGAGGTCGACGAGCTAGCGTTGCGCGCTTTTGAGCAGCGAGGAATGTAGTGAACGCCGACGAGCGCGCTCGATTGGTTCGAGAAGTGGAGTTA
>PKWA01000113.1:3760-3913 GCA_003131665.1 Acidimicrobiaceae bacterium | reverse complement strand
TGAGAGTTCAGGTTAGTCCTCGCGCCTTCTGGACATTTCTCGACTTCGCGGTACAATGGGGCGATGAGCATTGGCCAGAGCGAACTGTTGCTGTAAAGGGGCGAGCCGCTGCTCGCCCTAGCCCCCGCGTTGGCGGGGGTTTTTTTGTATCTC
>PKWA01000113.1:0-3755 GCA_003131665.1 Acidimicrobiaceae bacterium | reverse complement strand
GCGTCGACCTGCGCGACGGCAACCAGGCGCTCATCGACCCGATGGACTCAGAGCGCAAGAACGTGATGTTTACTCAACTCGTGGCGATGGGCTTTAAGGAGATCGAGGTGGGCTTTCCTTCGGCCAGCCAGCCGGACTTTGATTTCGTACGCCAGATCATTGTCGAGGACCTCATTCCCGAAGACGTCACCATCCAGGTGCTGACCCAGTGTCGCGAGGACCTGATTCGTCGCACCTACGAGTCGCTCGTTGGCGCAAAGCGCGCCATCGTGCACTTCTATAACTCAACGTCGACCCTGCAGCGACGCGTCGTCTTCGGCCTCGACCGCGCCGGAATCACAAAGATCGCCACCGACGCCGCGGCGTGGTGCCGTTCTCTCGAGGCCACGTCGCCCGACACCGACTTTCTCTACGAGTACTCGCCCGAGAGCTTCACGGGCACCGAACTCGAGTACGCCTTGGAAGTCTGTAACGAGGTGATCGCCGTCATCGATCCCACACCCGAGCGGCCGCTGATCTTGAATCTGCCCGCCACGGTCGAGATGTACACCCCGAACCTCTACGCCGACGCCATCGAGTGGTTCTTGCGCCACATCGATCGACGTGACGCGGTCGTGCTCTCCCTGCACCCCCACAACGATCGAGGCACGGCGGTGGCGGCGGCCGAACTGGGCGTCCTGGCCGGTGCCGACCGGGTCGAGGGGACGCTCTTTGGCAACGGCGAGCGCACCGGCAACGTCGACGTGGTGAACCTCGCTCTGAATCTCTTCTCCCAGGGCGTCGATCCCGAACTGGACATTCGCGACATCGACAAGGCCCGTCACGTCGCCGAATTCGCCAACCGTCTTCCGATCCACGTGCGCCACCCCTACGTCGGTGAGTTGGTCTACACCGCGTTCTCGGGATCGCACCAAGACGCCATCAAAAAGGGCATGAGCGCGATTGGCGACGAGTACGACGTGTGGGAGGTGCCGTACCTGCCGATCGATCCCAAGCACACCGGGCGTACGTACGAGGCCATCATCCGGGTCAACTCCCAGTCCGGCAAGGGGGGCGTGGCGTACTTGCTCAGTACCGAACACGGTCTCGATTTGCCGCGGGCGATGCAAGTCGAGTTCTCCAAACAGGTCCAGGACGTCACCGAGGCCAAGGGCACCGAGATCTCACCGGCCGAGATCTGGGACGTGTTCACCACGACCTATCAGCCCGAGAATCCCACGATTCAACTGCTCTCGAGCGAAGTCTCCGCGGACCAGCACCTCACGAGAATTTTTGCCCAGCTGGTGGTCAACGGCCAGCACGTCACCGTCAAAGGCGAGGGCAACGGACCGATCGACGCGTTGATGTCCGGGCTCGCCAGTGAGATGGATGTCACGTTCAAAGTACGCGACTATCACGAGCACGCCTTGACGGCCGGCTCCGAAGCGTCGGCCGTCGCTTACGTCGAGGCCGAGGGTGACGACGGCACGACGTGGTGGGGCGTGGGCATGAGTTCCTCGATTCTCGACGCGTCACTCGAAGCGGTCATTTCGGCCGCGAATCGACGTCGCTAACAAGGTGCGCCGTTAAACTGCCTTCATGAGTTACCACGACCTGGCCGTCACGTTCGGCTGGGCGGCGGTGTCGTTGACGGTGGGGGGCACGATCGCTCAGTTTCGCCGGGCCTCGCGCCTCTCCATTGAAGGGGTCTCACTCGCCACCTGGACCCTCTTTGTCTTCATGGGCCTCTTTTGGACCTCGTACGGAATCGATCAGCGTTCGGCCATCATCATTTTGGGCAGCGTGCTCACGTTGCCCTTTCAAGCGGCGATCGTGCTGCGGCTGAAACCATGGCGCCGCTGGCCGGTGGTGGCGCGCTCGCTGGCCTTCTCGCTCATCTTTTGTGCCCTGCCCACCGTGGTGTGGGGCTGGCCGGGCGGCGTGTACGGCGTGGGAATCGCGATGGTCGTGAATCGAGCGCCCCAACTCATTGAGTTAATTCGTTACCCCGACGCCACGGGCGTGTCGGTCGCCATGTGGTCCCTCGGCGTCGCGGGGGCGCTCTGCTGGGTTCTCTACTACCAGAACGCTCGGCTCTGGGCAGCACTGGCGTCGACAGCCGCCGCGGGACTCGCGAGTCTGTTCATAGCGCTCCTGGCCACGTGGCGTCACCGCCAGGCTCAGGGTCAAAGTCTGATTGAAGAAGCCGTGCTCGCTCAGGCGTAGCGCGCGTGGCCCTGGTCGTCAAAGACGCCCTCGAGACTGGGCGTGGTGTGCGTGGCTTCGTAGTTTGATATGGCCTCGATCCGTCGCAGGCTGAGTCCGATGTCGTCCCAGCCTTCGAGGAGTCGTTCTCGGGTCATTGGATCGAGGCTGAACGTTCTCTGCCAGCCCACCCCGGGCACCTCTACCGTGAGCCGTTCGACGTCGACTACCACGAGCAGCGACGGATCGATCTTGACCAGTCGGTTCAGCTCTTCTACGTCGGTGACGGAAAGCTCCACCGTCACCAGTCCCTGTTTGGAGGAGTTGTTGCGAAAGATGTCGCCGAAAGACGGCGCGACGACGGCCTGAAAGCCATAGTCCATCAACGCCCACACGGCGTGCTCGCGCGACGAGCCCGTACCAAAACGAGGGCCAGCGAGCAGGATCGTGGCGCCGGCGTACTGGGGCAGATTTAACACGAACGTCGTGTCGTCACGCCACTCACTGAAGAGACCACGGCCAAAACCGCTGCGCTCGACCCGCTTTAACCACTCCGAGGGAATGATCTGGTCGGTGTCGACGTCCGAGCGCTCGAGCGGCACGGCCCGGCCTTCGAGCACGTGCACGGGCTTCACGCGCTCACCTCTTCGGGCGAAGCGAAGCGCCCCATAATGGCCGTCGCCGCAGCGACGACCGGTGAGACGAGGTGTGTGCGGCCGCCTCGACCTTGGCGGCCTTCGAAGTTGCGATTCGACGTCGACGCGCTGCGCTGGCCTGGCGCGAGTTGATCGGGATTCATGCCCAGGCACATCGAACAGCCCGGCTCACGCCACTCAAGGCCCGCCTCCAAGAAAACTTGATCGAGCCCTTCGAGTTCGGCCTGACGCTTCACGCGGTGCGAACCCGGTACGACGAGTGCGCGCACGCCCGAGCTGACCTGGTGTCCGCGCACGACGGCCGCGGCGGCACGAAGATCCTCGATGCGTGAATTCGTACACGACCCGATAAATACCACGTCGACCGGAATCGATCGAAGTGGCGTGCCCGGCGTGAGACCCATGTAGTGCAGGGCCCGTTCAATCGAACCTCGCTCGTCGGCGTCAACGCTGTCCTCGGGCGACGGCACGACACCGTTGAGAGCGACGACTTGGGCGGAGTTCGTGCCCCACGTCACGTAGGGCACCATCTCCGCGCCGTTCAAGGTCACTTCTGCGTCAAAGACCGCGTCGTCGTCCGAGACGAACGTGCGCCACTCCTTCGCCGCGACGTCGAAGGCATCGCCTTGGGCCACGCCAGGTCGACCCCGCAGGTAGTCGATCGTGGTTTCATCGACGGCCACGAGACCCGCGCGCGCGCCGGCTTCGATACNNACAGCGTCATGCGCCCTTCCATGGAGAGCGCTCTGATGGCTGGACCGCGGTACTCGATGACGTAGCCCGCGCCGCCCCCGGTGCCGAGACGGCCCACGATCGCGAGCACGATGTCCTTCGCGCTGACGTCGGGGGGCGTCGTGCCCTCGACGGTCACCGACATGGCCTTCGCCTTTTGTTGGGGCAGCGTCTGGGTGGCCA
>PKWA01000074.1 GCA_003131665.1 Acidimicrobiaceae bacterium | reverse complement strand
GGAAGTCGTCCACCGCGCCATGCTAGGTCACCGACGAAGAATCTGGCTTGCCCGGTACACTGCACTAGTTACGTTGTTCATCCGGAGCCCTGTCATGCCGACCTACGAATACGAGTGTCAACAGTGTCACCAGCGTGTTGAAGCAGTCCAAAGGTTCGCGGACTCGGCCCTGACGGTCTGTACCCAGTGCGGCGGCGAACTACGAAAGGTCTTCTCCTCGGTCGGCATCGTGTTCAAGGGNNAAGCCCCAGCGCTGACGCCAGCACCTCTTCGAGTCCGGCCGCGACGCCAGCGCCGAGTCCCGCGTCAAGTTCGAATTCCAGCCCGGGCCCTGCCACGAAGACCACGACCACGGCCGACTAAGAGCCCGATACCGCGATCCCGTCAATCGCCAGAGTCTGTCCAGCCGCGCTTCCGGGCAGCCACTCCACGTCGTTGCCCACGTGCGTCAGATCGAGCAACATGCGCTGCAATGTGGAGGCGACCGTGAGCTCGCGAACCGGCTCGGCTATCTGACCATCTCGAATCATGTGTCCGGTCACACCCACCGAGAAGTCGCCCGAAATGGGGTTCACTCCTGAGTNNAATGGTCGCCTGGTCCTCCTCGCCCGGCTCGAGTTGTAACGCGCGACACCCCGCCGAGGGCGAACCCGCGATACCACCGCGCAGCGCGCTGCCCGTGGACGAGGTGCCCGCTCGACGCGCGGAATTGGTGTCATAGACGAAGGCCCGCAGGCGTCCTTCGTTGATCAATACGTTGCGTCGACAGGCCAGACCCTCTCCGTCGTGCGAGCTCGCGCCAAAGTGACGGGGATCGGTGGGATCGTCGAGCAAGTTAAAGAGTGGCGACGCCACCATTTCGCCGATCCGATTGGCGAAGAAGGACCGGCCCCGCACCACTGCGTCACCGCTCAGTGCACCGCCGATGATTGCCAGTAACGAGGCTGCCGTACGGGGATCAAAGACCGCCGTGCACTTCATCGACGAAGGCTTGACCGCGCCGAGCATGCCCGTCGCGCGCGCGATCGCGTCGTTCGCCGCCAGGTCTGGGTCGAGTCCGCTCGGGGCCCGGGCGGCACTGAGGCCCCAGCCGGTCTGGTCGTCGTGGCCGTCGCTCGCAATGACTTCTACCGACAAAAAAGCACCTGATCGGGCGTAGGCAGCACGGATGCCCAGTGAGGACACGATGGCGGCGTCCGCGACGTAGTCGGAGTAATTCGCCGCTTCGACTTGGCGAATACGGGTGTCACCATCGCGCACTTGGCGCTCCAACGAAATGGCCATGGCGATCTTGTCGTCCAACGGCGTGCTCAACACCGAATCGTCTCGCAGAGAAAGTTCCACCGCCTTGACCTTGTCCGGCCGAGCGAATGCGACGAACTCGTCTTCGGACGCGTAGCGGACATTCTCGCGCGCCTCGCGCAACGTGTCGCGAATGGACTCGTCGTCTAACGAGCCGGCCCAGGCCGTGCCGACCTGGGCGCCTCCGGGGCCGTCGCGCAGCACTCGAATACCAATGCCCGCAGAACTCGCACTCGAGAGGTTTTCGATCTCGCCTTGGTACGCCCGCACTTCAGTCTCGACGCCGCTCGAGACGTAGATTTCGATCTCCTCGGCGCCCACGGCCGAATCGAGCAGCCGTTCGGCCCGTTCGAGTAACTGACTCACGCCGCGGCCCCGCCAATGGTGATGCCGGTCAAGCGCATCGTCGCTTGACCGCAACCAACGGGAACCTGCTGGCCGTCCTTGCCGCACGTGCCCGGCATCATCGAAAAATCTTGGGCCACCGCGTCCACCCGTTGGAGTATCTCGGGGCCGTTGCCAATCAGGTTGCAGTCGCGAAGCGGAGCGGTGATTCGCCCGTTCTCGATCAAGAAGGCCGCCGTCATGCCAAAGACGAAGTCGCCGGTCGCGGTGTTGACCTGTCCACCACCCAGTTGGGCGACGTACACGCCGTAGGGCGTTTGAGCGACGATTTCGTCCGCATCGGAGTCGCCCTCCAAAAGATAGGTATTGGTCATTCGAACCATCGGCAAGTGCTGGTAGCTCTGACGTCGCCCATTCGCCGACACCTGACGACCTTCCTTGCGCGATCGCAAGTAATCCCACATGTAATCGGTCAGCACGCCGTTTTCGATCAACACGTTGCGAGAACTCTCGTGACCCTCATCGTCGATGGCGAGGTACCCCCACTCACCCGCCACCGTGCCGTCGTCCACCAGCGTGACCAGAGGACTGGCGACCTGCTGGCCCACTTTGCCGGCGTACACCGAGGCCTGTTTCATAATGGCGTCGGCCTCGAGTCCGTGGCCACAGGCCTCGTGGAACAAAATGCCCCCCGAACCGCTCGCGAGGACCACGGGCAAGTCGCCCGACGGCGCGGGACGCGCCTCGAGTTTCGTGATGGCCTGGCGCGCGGCGCCTCGGGCCGCCGTTTCGACCACCGTCGGATTGAGCAGCTCGAAACCTCTCGTGGCCGCCACCGGTCGATATCCCGTCTGCATCCCCGAGTCGCCCGTCGCGATACAGGGCACGTTGAATCGAGTGCGCACCTGATGGTCCGAGGCGAACACACCGTCGGAGTTGGCTACGACGAACCGGCGAGTGGAGTCGCCCAAGGCGACTTGGACCTGAGTGATCGAAGAACCTTCAGAACGCGCGACGTCGTCGGCGTGGAACAGAAGTTCAATCTTTTTCGCCTTGTCGACGTCGCCGGGCTCAATCGCTGCCGCGGAGCTATAGCGCCGCACCGTACCGAGCGCGACTTCGCGAACTCCGCCCCCACCCTCTCTCGCCACCGCCGCGGCCGCCTGCGCCGCGTCGCGCAGTCCCTTCTCACTGAGGTCGGCCGTGTGGGCGAAACCTGTCGTCTCACCCACGACCACACGAATCCCCGCTCCTCGATCACGTCCCGAGCTCAACTCTTCGACTCGACGTTGATCGAGCATCGCCGAGGACGTGGTGCGATCTTCAACAAAGACCTCGGCGAACTCGCCACCCCGTCGAAGCGCCTCGTCAATGGTGCGCTGAAGTACGTCGCTTTCGACCAGTTCTGGACTCATAAAACGTAGGTTACTGGCCGCGCCCAACGTCTCTTTACGCCATATCGACCCCGGTAGGCTGGTCGTTGTGATTCTGCCGTCGATTGAAACGCCCGCCGACCTTCAGGCACTTTCCTACGATCAGCTGAAAGAACTCAGCCAAGAGATCCGCGAATTCATCATTTCGAGCGTCACCAAGACCGGCGGCCACCTGGGTTCAAACCTCGGCGTGGTGGAACTCACCCTCGCGTTGCACCGTGTTTTTGAGTCGCCCAAGGACATCTTGCTCTGGGACACCGGCCATCAGGCCTACGTGCACAAACTGCTAACGGGGCGACGTTACGGATTCAAGAATCTGCGCCAACGCGGCGGACTCTCGGGCTATCCGAACCGCTCCGAGAGCCAACACGACTGGATCGAATCGAGCCACGCGTCAACGGCGCTGTCGTACGCGCACGGGCTCTCGGTGGCGCTCGAACAACGAAAGGAACTCGTGGGCCACGGCGGCAAGCGACACGTCGTGGCCATCGTTGGCGACGGATCACTGACCGGCGGCATGGCGTACGAGGCACTGAACAATTTGGGTCACTCCAACCAACGTGTGGTCATCGTGCTCAACGACAACGGGCGCAGCTACGCCCCCACCATCTCGAAGCTTTCCGCGTCACTGACGGCGCTGCGGCTCAATCGCACCTACCTCACCCTTCGCGGACGGGTTCGCCACTGGGTGCCGCGACTGCCCCGTCTCGGCAAGGCCGCCTACATGGGCATCGACGGCTTCACCTCGGTGGTTCGAGAGATGGTCACCCCGCACACCTTCTTTGAGAATCTTGGCGTTCGTTACGTGGGACCAATCGATGGACACGACATCGAAGCGCTCGAAAGCGCATTGAAGAGTGCGGCCGAATGGGACGGTCCCATCGTGGTGCATACCTTGACCCAAAAGGGTCGCGGTTACGCGCCGGCGGTCGGCGACGATCTAAAAATGCACGACTACAAACTCCCCTCGCCACTGAACGCCGACGTCGCTCACACTCGATCGTTCTTGGAGGCATTTTCTAACTCGCTGGTCGAACTTGCGAAAGCGGACGAACGGATTGTGGCGATCACGGCTGCGATGGCTGGACCCACGGGGCTCTTGGATTTTCAGTCGCGTTTTCCGGATCGGTTCTTTGACGTCGGCATTGCCGAACAGCATGCGGTCACCGCGGCCGCCGGAATGGCTATGGGCGGGTTGAAGCCGGTCGTGGCGATGTACTCCACGTTCTTTTCTCGCGCGTTTGACCAGGCCAATTTGGACGTGGGCTTGTTGAACCTGCCGGTCGTCTTTGTCTTCAAGAGCGCGGGCATCACGGGTGACGACGGTCCCAGCCATCACGGACTCTTGGACATCGCGCTCTGCTTGGCCATTCCCAATATGACCGTTTTCGCGCCGTCGTCGGCCGAAGAGTTGCCGGTCATGCTCGAGAGCGCACTGTCAATGTCCACCCCCACCGCGCTGCGTTACCCCAAGACGCTGCCCAAGCCCTTTGACGGGCGTGTCGGTTCGGGACTCGACGCGCGACTCATCGCACGCGGAGATGGGTCGCTGTGCGTACTGGCTGTGGGCAAAATGGCACCTTCCGCGTTGTCGGCGCTCACGATGCTTGGCGAGGACGCTGCGAAGGTGACGCTGTACGACGTGCGAGTCTTGCCTCCGGACCCCAAAATGATTGACGACGCCCTTACCCACGAACGAATCGTCACCGTCGAGGACGGCACGCGTCACGGCGGCGCGGGCACTTTGATGGTCTCGGCCGTTCGTTCTCGCGCCGAAGAGCTCGAACACCCCTTTCCCACCACGCGCATCCTGGGCGTGCCGCGCGCCTACCTCGAACAGCACGACCCCGATGAGTTGCTCGCCGAACTGGGTCTCGATCCACAAGGTCTCGCGAGTGCCTTCACTCGGCTCCTGGCGAACCAACCCGAGTCCCCCCGGGTACTGCCCGAAGCGCCTCGCCCCAGTTACTTCTAAAAGCTCAATGCCCCCGCGCCGGTAAAATGCCGCGATGAGCTTTGAGATTGAAAAGTCCGACGAACAGTGGCGCGACAAGCTCTCGGCCGATCGCTACGCCGTGTTACGAAAGGGCGCCACTGAGGCGCCCTTTTCGGGTTCACTCTTGCACGTCGATGGCCAGGGTGTCTTTAGTTGCGCCGGCTGTGGTCAGGTGCTCTTTACGAGCGAGCAAAAGTTCGACTCAGGCTGTGGTTGGCCCAGTTTTGACAACTGCGAGCCCGGCACCGTCATTGAGCGCTCCGACCGTTCGCTCTTTCGTAGTCGCACCGAGANNCTGCCGCCTGTGTGACGCGCACTTGGGCCACGTCTTTGACGACGGGCCCATGCCGAGCGGACTCCGCTACTGCGTGAACTCGCTCTCGATCGACTTCGACGAATCGACGAGCTAGACGTCGAGGAATCGGCGAATAGCGATCGCCGAACCGACCGAACCGATGACGACACCGACGATCAACACGACTGCGTTCGTGCCAACCAGCGCGGAGGTATTGAGTTGAAACTCATTGTGCAGCGGATACCAGGTGTGCAAGGCCGTCACCGCCAACATCGCGACGATCGAGCCGAGTAGTCCTTGGATGAAACCTTCAGTGATGTAAGGAATCCGGATAAACCAGTTCGTCGCGCCGACCAACTTCATCACCGAGACCTCGCGACGACGGGCGAAAATCGCCATTCGAATCGTGTTGAGAATCAAAACGGTCGCCGAGAGCAGGAGGACCGCAGCCAGGGCCAAGAAGACGATCTGCAGAATACGAATCGCCCGATTCATCTCACGAATCTGTTGCTCGGGGGCGGTGACCTTGTAGACGCCCGGTTGCGTGGCGAAGGTCGACTCCACGACGAAAGCGTCCGACGGCACCGTGGGTATGCAGCGAAACGACGAGGGCATGTCGGTCACCTTGAGTACGTCAGACTCCGAAGGGGGCAGCAGTTGGAGGGCCTCTTTATAGTCCTGAGCCTGGGTGTAAAAGACGCAACTCTTCACAATGGGCAGATTCGCGAGCTGCGTCCTTATCCCATTGATCTCGCTCGAGGACGCGGTGGGCTGCATCCAGACGGTGACCCGGGTGCCCTGTTGCCACTGGGCCGAGGCCTGCGCGGCGCTCTGTTTCAATAGCAGCGCCGAGCCGACGAGCGAAAGTGAGACCGCAACCGTGAGCACGGCCGCGATCGTCATCATGCGATTGCGCCAGAGATTACTGAAGGTCTCTTTGAAGGCGTAGCGAAAGTACACGCGCATTAGAGGCTGACTCCCTCGTCGATGCCATAGACCCCGCGCACCTGGTCGCGAATCATCTCACCCTTGTCGAGCTCGACGACTCGGCGTCGCATACGGTCGACGAGCGCCTTGTCGTGTGTCGCCATCACCACCGTCGTGCCCGTGCGGTTGATGCGTTCCAGCAGCGCCATGATGGATTCCGAGTTGGACGGGTCGAGGTTCCCGGTGGGCTCGTCGGCCAGAAGAATGAGCGGACGATTGACGAAGGCTCGAGCTACCGCGACGCGCTGCTGTTCTCCGCCCGAGAGTTCGTGGGGCAGATTCTTCGACTTATCCGTCAGACCCACCAGTTCCAAGATCTGGGGGACCTGGGATTCGACGGTGGAACGCGGACGCCCGATCCCTTCTAAGGCGAAGGCCACATTCTCAAAGACGTTCTTATTGGGCAGCAGTCGAAAGTCCTGAAAAACGCAGCCAATATTTCGCCGCAGGTACGGGACGCGCCATTTGGGCAACTCGCCGATGTCGCGACCGGCTTCGAGAATGCGCCCTTGGTCGGGATGCTCCTCACGCAGTAGCAGACGCAGAAACGTCGTTTTGCCTGAGCCTGACGCGCCCACCAAGAAGACGAACTCACCCTTTTCAATGTCGAGCGAGATGTCCTTGAGCGCCGACGTGCCGTTCTTATAAGTCTTGGAGACGTTCTCGAATCGAATCACGGCATCACCCCCTCGGGTTCATTGGTAGTTGTGCGACACATGGGCACAGTAATAATTCCATTCTAGTTTGAGCACGACGCGCGTTAGGGCCACAAAGCCCAGGCAATAGTGCTATCTCGAAACTTTTATGACGTCGAACGCTGACGTCGCAACTCGGCTTCCATGAATCCATCGAGGTCGCCGTCTAACACGGCTTCGACGTTGCCGGTTTCAAAGTCGCTGCGGTGATCCTTCACCAATTGATACGGCGCTTGTACGTAACTGCGAATTTGCGATCCCCACGCGTTGTCACTTCGTACGCCACTCAACGCGTTCATTTCGGCCAAACGCTGCACTCGGGCTCGTTCGGCCAACTTTGCTTCCAGGATCTGCATCGCTCGCGCACGGTTCTGGTGTTGGGAGCGCTCGTTCTGACAACTCACCACGATGCCACTCGGCAAGTGGGTCAGACGAATGGCGGAATCAGTCTTATTGACGTGCTGTCCACCGGCACCCGACGAGCGGTACGTATCGACGCGCAGATCCTTCTCGTCGATCTCCACCTCGGCCGCGCTGTCCTCGAGCAGAGGCGTGACGTCCAAACTGGCAAAACTAGTTTGGCGTCGCGCTTGAGAGTCGAATGGGCTCATCCGCACGAGTCGATGCACGCCGCGTTCCACCGAAAGCCAGCCGTAGGCGAAACGACCCTTCACGATGAACGTGGCCGAGAGCAAACCGGCCTCTTGGCCCTCGGTGGCTTCGTCAATCTCGACGCCGAAGCCTCGTCGCTCGGCCCAACGCGAGTACATCCGTAGCAGCATCTCGGTCCAGTCCTGGGCGTCGGTGCCTCCCGCGCCGGCGTGCAGTTCCACGATCGCGTCGTTTGCGTCGTAGGGACCGCTAAAAAGACTTTGCGTCTCTAAAGCAGCGATGGCGTGGCCGAGCAGCTCCACCGAACTCACTAACTCATCCAAGAGCGACCAATCGGCCTCGCCGGCACTTAGCGACTCTCGGGCGAACTCTGCGAGGACATTGGCGTCGTCGAGGGATCGACGAAGGGCGTCAAAGTCGTCGAGGTCGTTGGCGAGACGTCCCAGCTCGGTCGTAACGGCTCGGGCGTTATCGGCGTCATCCCAGAGATTGGGGTCGGCGGCCAGTTCGGCCACCAACGCCTGGCGAGCCCTGCTGGCGTCGATCTTGAGGTACTCTCGCGCTGCGTTCCAGCGGGTCTCAAGTTCTTCCAGCGTGGACAGGGCACTGCGTAAAGCGTTCTCCGCCTTAGGGTCGGCCATGGCACTGCTTGAACTTGCGTCCCGAGCCACACCAGCACGGATCGTTTCGACCGATTTTGTCGCCCTGTTGAGCGAGAGGCTTCCTTGACTTCTCGCGCGCCGGCAGTTCGGTGGCACCGGGCGCGACTTCGACCGCGTTGGTCATGGCACCTTCGAGCCCTTCGTCGGCTTCGCTCACCGGCGCGGGTTCGGCCGCGACTTCGACGTGCGTAATGTAGCGAACGTAGTCAAGGTCGACGGCTCCTAAGAGATGCTCGAACATCAGATAACCCTCTTTTTGCCACGCGGTGAGAGGATCTTGTTGGGCGACTTGGCGAAGATGGATTCCGTCACGCAGATAGTCCATGTCCGAGAGGTGTTCGCGCCAGCGCTGGTCGAGAATCTGCAGCATCACGTCGCGCTCGATCTCCTTGGCGGTGTCGGGGCCCCCGACAAAGTTCTCTGACTTCAACTCGTACTGACTGACGGCTTCATCCACGACCAGGGCCACGATGTCGTCGACGTTCTGGTACGCGCTCAACGTCTCGACGTTGAGCTGCGTCGGGTAGAACGCCTGCAAATCCAGCACCAGGGTGTTGAGGTCCCACTCTTCTGCGAAACTGCCTCCCAGTTGAAGATCAACAGCTTCGGTGAGACTCTGTTCGATCAGCGCCACAGTGGCGTCGTGAATGTCTTCGCCGTCGAGGACCTGTTGTCGCCGTCCGTAAATGACTTTTCGTTGTTCGTTCATCACCTCGTCGTACTTCAAGACGTCCTTGCGAATCTCTGCGTTTCGTGCTTCGACCGTGTTCTGGGCGCGCTCAATTGCTTTCGACACCATTTTGGCCTCGATGGCTTCGTCCTCGGGCATCGTGCGGTCCATGACCCACGACACGGCACCGGTCGCGAAGAGTCGAAGCAATTCGTCTTCGAGTGACAGATAGAAACGACTCTCACCAGGATCGCCCTGACGTCCCGAACGACCTCGCAGCTGATTGTCAATTCTTCGAGAGTCGTGACGCTCCGTGCCGAGCACGTAGAGCCCCCCGAGCGCGCGTACCTCATCGCCGTCGGCCTGAGTGAGCGGCTTCCACTTGGCGGCGGCCTTTTCAAAGGCCGCTTCATACTCTTCGGTGCCCGGAGAGAAGCCCTGCGCCACGGCGTCGCGCGTAGCGAGGCCCTCGAAGTTGCCGCCCAGCACGACGTCCACTCCACGCCCGGCCATGTTGGTCGCGACGGTGACCGCGCCTTTTCGACCGGCCTGGGCGACGATCTCCGCTTCGCGAAAGTGTTGTTTCGCGTTCAAGACCT
The DNA here is from genome assembly GCA_003131665.1 of Acidimicrobiaceae bacterium. GTDB lineage: Bacteria > Actinomycetota > Acidimicrobiia > Acidimicrobiales > RAAP-2 > RAAP-2. The sequence goes on along the minus strand of PKWA01000074.1, from coordinate 1,004 downwards.
CGTGAGGAATGCCGGCTTTGGAGAGTTCGCGCGACAACAGTTCTGATTTTTCCACCGAGGCGGTACCGAGCAAAATCGGCTGTCCGCGGTCGGAGCGCTCACGCACGTCCTCGACGATCGAGGCGAATTTGGCGGCCTCGGTCTTAAAGATGAGATCGGCCTGGTCGAGACGAATGTTGGTCTCATTAGTCGGAATGGGCACGACGGAGAGTTTGTAGGTATTGCCGAACTCCGCGGCCTCGGTCTCGGCGGTGCCGGTCATCCCCGCAAGTTTTTCGTAGAGACGAAAGTAGTTCTGCAAGGTGACGGTGGCCCACGTGTGATTCTCTTCTTGAATTCGTACGCGCTCCTTGGCTTCGACGGCTTGGTGCAGTCCGTCACTCCATCGGCGACCTTCGAGGGTTCGTCCCGTGAACTCGTCAACAATCTTCACTTCGCCCGCGTCAACGAGGTACTCCTTGTCGCGGTGAAAGAGCTCCTTCGCTCGAAGGGCTTGGCCCAGTTGATGCACGTAGTTCGTGGCGACGGCGTCATAGAGATTGGTCACGCCGAGTTGGCGCTCCACCTTCTCAATTCCTGCTTCCGTTGGCATCACGGTCTTCTTCTCTTCGTCGACTTCGTAGTCGGTGTCGCGAGTCAACGATCGAGCAATCGAGGCGAACTGGTAGTAGAGCTTCGTAACGTCCGACGCCGGACCCGAGATGATAAGGGGCGTACGAGCCTCGTCAATGAGAATCGAGTCAACCTCGTCGACAATCGCGTAGTGGTGTCCGCGCTGCACCATGTGTTCGCTTCGCCGTGCCATATTGTCGCGCAAGTAGTCGAAGCCGAACTCGGTGNNTCGGTGTTGGTGCCGTAGGTGACATCTGCGGCGTAGGCGTCGCGCTTTGCGTCAAAGTCCTGGAGATCGGGCCCCACCCGGCCCACTCGCAGACCTAAGAAGCGGTGCACCTCGCCCATCCAGTTCGCGTCGCGCGTCGCGAGGTAGTCGTTCACCGTCACGA
>PKWA01000147.1 GCA_003131665.1 Acidimicrobiaceae bacterium | reverse complement strand
CCGCCATCGAGAACGATTTCGTCAGGGTGTAGAGCTCAACGCAGCACTCCTTGGCCCGGGGAACTTGAAGAATCGACGGCGGACGGTAGCCGTCGTATCCCAGGTCGGCGTAAGCGAAGTCGTGGCAGATGACAACCTCGTGCTCGAGGGCAAAACCGACCAGTCGCTCCATGAACGCGAGGTCCACGCAGGCGCTCGTGGGGTTGTGCGGAAACGAGACCACGATGACGCGCGGCTTGACGGCGGCGTGGCGCCACGCTTCGACGAGCCCTTCGAAGAAGTCGTCACCGGGGTCGTTGGTACTCGCACCGGGGTCGACAATGGGCACGGTGATGACGTTCGCGCCGGCGAATCCCGGGCCGGCCAGATGGATGGGGTAGCTCGGGGTGGGCACGATCGCCGAGTCGCCCGGTCCGAGCAGCACCCACATCAAGTGCGTGAGACCCTCTTTCGCCCCAATGGTGGTGACGACCTCGCTGTCGGGATCAAGATCGACGTCAAAGAGCATCTTGTAGCGAGTCGCGATCGCNNGGATTGTGGGCCGCCTCGGCCAACTTCTCGACCGCGACGTTCGGGCTGGGCAGGTCCGGATTGCCGAAGCCAAAGTCGATCACGTCACGGCCGTTCGCGCGCGCGACGGCCTTGAGGCCATTTATCGTCGCGAAGACGTAAGGCGGTAGACCCGTGACGCGTCGGAACTCCATCTATAAACCGTAGTCCCTAGTGCGCGTGACGCCAGGCTCGCAACTCATCGAGTTTCAGTGGTGCCGCCGCGACGGCCCACGTCGCGCCGGCCCTTTCTAATCCGTCCAGCGTCGCAGCGACGTCGTCACCGAGCGGCCCCGCCCAACTCACCGGTCCCTCGAGCGAGAGTTCGTGCACCGCCGCCGGCGCGACACCCCAGAGATTGATCTCGGCACCGTGCTCGCGGGCCAATTGATTCGTTGAGGGCGATCCCGCGCCGCACCACACGCTCATGTGTGGCGAGAGCGCGTCGATGGCGTCGCCGACTAGTTGGCGCCGTTCGTCCGCGGAACGGTGCGCGAGTCCGTAGGCCACTTGTGGGGCTTCGGAAAGTTTGTCCCCGGTCCCGAGAGCGGCGATAACGCGCCCCGGCGCCAGCCCCGCCAGCGTGGAGAACTGTTCGACCAGCTTGGACGTCTCGACCAGTCCGACGCGAGCGACGAGGGGGCCTACGTAGAGCGAAGGACAGCGCGACGCGACGGCCGCCAGGACGGGAAAGGGCGCGAGTGCGGGACGTCGCGGTGAGCCCATCGGCCAGAGGTGATCGAAGGCGAAAACGCCGTCGAGTCCCATCTGCTCGGCCTCGGTCGCGACGGCGAAGGCGTCTTCGGCGTCGTCGCGAAAGGTCGGAAGTAAGAGGCCGAGTTTCATGCGCCCGCGAAGGCCACGAGCGTTGCGCCCATCGCGCCCGAGTGTGGTCCAAACATTGACGTGGTCACCGTGATGGTGGGGCGAACGTCGTAACCTTCCACGAGTTCGGCCAGATACTCCCGAGCGGCCGGCAACACGAACTCTGACGCGCTCGACAGACCTCCGCCGATAACGAAGTGCCCACAATCCAGGATCGCCGCCAAATTCGCGAGTCCGAGCGCCAGCCACCATCCGACCTCACGCATCAAGGCGACGGCTTCGTCGAGCCCTTGGGCCGCGGCCGCGGTGACGTCTTCGGCGCGCACCCGCTTGGGATCGCCGCCACACTGCTCGACCAGCGTGGCCAGCCGTCCCTCGAGGGCGGCTTCGCGAGTGAGTCGGTGCAGCCCTCCGCCCGAGGCGTAGCGCTCCCAACAGCCACGGCCTCCGCAGGGACACCGCGCGCCGTTCGCTTCGACGACCATGTGACCGATCTCGCCGGCGTATCCGCTGCGCCCGCGCACCAACTGTCCGTCCGCGATGACTCCCCCGCCGATTCCGGTGCCCAGAGTGACCATGACGAAGTCGCGGATGCCGCGTCCGGCACCCCACTCGTGTTCGGCCAGCGCCGCGCAGTTCGCGTCGTTCTCACAAAAGACGCTCGAGTTGCCGAGGGCCGAACCGAGCTGCGCTCCCAGGTCCGCGCCCGAAGCCGTTTGTAGATTCGGTGCAAAGGCGAGATGACCGTCACGACGCATCATCCCGGGCAGACCCAGTCCCACCGGAACGAACGCGGGATCCAGACTCTGACGCACACAGAGTTCGCTGACCTGTTCTACGAGTACCTTCGTCGTCGCCTCGCCCGCGCCGAACCCTTCGTCGTGGGGGGTCTGGGACACCATTTCGCCCAGTACCCGTCCGTCACGCGCCACCAGCAACGCGAGCGCCTTCGTGCCCCCAACGTCAATACCGATCGCGACACCGCTCATGGGCGACGTTCAACCTGCGCCTTGAGTTCGCGCAGCGCCTGACTCTGGATGCGAAAGGCCGCGCGAGACTTTACGAAAGAGGGAATCGGCACCAGTAGCTCTACTTCGAGGTCGTAGGTCAGACGCGTGCCGTCCGCCACCGGCTCGAAACGGTACTGTCCGTTGAGCGCCGAGGTCAGGTCGCCGTGAGTCTGGTACCAACTGAGCACCTCGGGCGCTCGAGAGTAGTCGTAGTGCAGCGCGTAAGTGGTCGATCGACCAAACGCCGCGGCACGAAACTCCACGTCGAGCGGACGACCGAGGGTGTCGCGTTCGAGCACGTCGATCCTCTTTAAGTCGCTGACCCAGTCGACGTAGTGCTCGAAGTCCGTCACGACTTGATAAACCGTCTCGGGAGGCGCGTCGACCACTATCGACTCCGTCGCACGCTGGGTCACCGCACCTCCATCATCTCCACCTTAGAGCAGCGTGCTCGCGGGGCTGAAGTGGTCAAAGGGCGCGAGTCGTGTCGAAAGCTCCGTCGCGAGTGCGTCCCACGAAAAATTCGACTGCGCCAACTCGCGGGCCCGTCGGGCGTACGCGTGGCGTCGCTCGTCGTCGAGCACGAGCTCTCCGATGGCGTTGGCGAGGTCGCGTTCGCTCCTGGAGTTCGCCACCACCACACCGGTGACGCCGTTCAGTACCGCTTCGTCACTGCCGCCCGAACGGCCGGCGACCTGGGCCAACGCGCAAGCGGCCGCCTCCACAAAGACGATGCCAAATCCCTCTTGTTCCAAGCCGAACCAACGACTGCGACAGTCCATAACCATGAGATCGCTCGACGCAATCCACCGGGGCAGCAGTTCATCCTCGACCCGTCCGAGGAACGTGACCGGCGCACGCAGTGTGGCCGCCAATCGCTGGAGCCGGGCCCGATCGCGACCATCGCCGCCGATGACCACGCGCAGGTTGCCGAAGCTTTCGCCCAATCGGGCGCTGGCGCGAATCAAGGTATCCATGCCCTTGCGCGGTACGAGCCGCGAGTAGGAGGCGATGAGAAACTCATCTTCACCAAAGCCCAGGTTGGCACGAACCTGGTGGCGATCGGCCGCGGTGAGAGGTGTGAACCTCACGGTATCGACGCCCGGTGAAATCTGAATGATGGGACACGTGTACTCCGCCGCGTTTCGACGAAGTTCAGTTTCTGCGTAACTTCCGGCACAGATCGCCACCGCGGCGTGCTTCACCACGTAGCGCAGGGACGACGCCACGAAAGGAATCCGACCGGGAATCGCCACCTCCGCGCCGTGCAGCACCACGCCGTAAGGGCGTGAGAGACGTGGTCCCAACAGTCCGAGCGGCCACGCGGGATCGAACAGGACCAGATCAGGTTGGTGGCGATCGATCGCCGCTTCAATCTCGCGATACGCGCGCCACGTGGGAAGAAACAGCGTCGAGTTCGCCACGCGCTCAATGACGACGTCACTCGATGCGTCAAAACTCGCGGCGTCGGGGTGTGACGAAGCGGTCAACACGCTCGCGCGACCGCCTTCGAGACGTCGCCACAGTTCGTACAGGTAGACCTGTATACCGCCCGTCTTTGGTGGGAAGTCGTTGGTCACCAAGAGGTGGCGGGCCATGGGACCACGCTAGTCACCCAGTGCGTGTCGCCTCAGGGCCGGTACGCCGACGGGTGGTACTTGAGCGTGGGCAAGAGCCCCTCGGCCGTGAAGAGTTCAATGACTTCCGCTTCGCTCGCACTGAGAACCAGCTCCTCGGGTGTTTCACCCAAGATGAACGTGACCAGACAGTCCGAGCAGTCCGGCGTGCCGCGCCGCACGCACTCGTGACAGCTAATCGAAAGCTCAATTTCCTTGCTCATGGTGCTCCCTCTTTCCAATCGGAACACTCTGGCAAGGACGTGTTACATCTCAAGCACTGAGAAAGGGAGCAATCTCGCTGGCGACCTGGGCGGGACTAAAAAGTGTGCCTTCACTGACGATCAACGACTTTGAGGGATCGATGAGCACGTAAAAGGGGGCCGAGCGAACGCCGAGTTCGTTCATCAACTCAGGAGCCACCAAAATCGGTTGGATCGCGCCGTCCCATTCGCCGTCGCCCGAAGTGGCGCTCACGACCACGACCTCAACGCCTTCGAGTTCTCGAAGTTCCCCGAAGACAAAATCGTGACACCCGTCACAGTGGGGTTTGACCGCGACCACCAACGTGAATCGCTTAAGTAGCAGAAATCGGTCCTTACCGGCCAATGTCCGGCCACGCAGCACCGACGGCGAGGGTCGCGCACGAAAGGCGTCAAAGGAGCGTGCGCGAAAACTGCTCACTCGAACTCGGTGAGAACCTCAACGCCGCGACCGTGTCCACACCAGCGACACGTGACCGACTCGACACTGTGCGCAATGACCTCGGGCTCTTCGATATTGAGCTCACCGCCCACGCTGTAGTGGTGAAACGAACGTACCGACGTCGTCTCCACCACATCAAAACGCGTNNGGTTGCCACACGCGTTACAGCGATACCGGTTGGTCACGACCTCACCGTACCGTGATTATCAATCCCTCATTCGTAACGACGACGCTGCCAATCATCGGGTTGGATCTGCAGATCAAAGGGATCGCGCTCTTCGTACGTGAAGACCGTGTCCAGGGGCAGCGACGCGCTCTGCTCTCCAGCGCGTTCGGCGTCAATCAGTCGACAGAGCGCCCCGGGGTGGCGCACTAGCCCTACGGCGACCGGTCCGAGCGCCGTCTCTAAGTACACGAAGCCCCGACGCGTGAGTCGCTCGCCCAGGCGCTGCACCACTCGTGTCGCCAGGACGTCACGAATCTCAATCGACGTGCGTTGGTGCCGCAACACGCCGCCTTCGATGATGACGCGATCGTTCGTCACGTGCACCTTGTGCGATCGCCAACGCCACGTTCTGGTCAGGGTCACCAGCGCAATGGGCACGACGAGAAAGAGCGTCAACCACCCCTCGACCTCATGCACCAGGTGAAAGCGAGACGCGCCGGCCACGATCAGCGCAACGGTCGTGACGGTGACGAGTAAGGNNGACCTGGACTTCGCCTTCTCGCAAATACTGACGTCGACTCATACCCTCTAGCGTAAAGAATCTTTCACGTCATTTGGCGGAGGGAGCAACGCGTCAGGCGTCCTCTATTCTTCGAAGGTGCCCGCTACGTCATCTCGATCGTGGCTGCCGGCGTATTTCGCCGTGGGGATCATCTGGGGCTGTTCGTTCCTCTTCATCAAATTGTCGTTGGGCTTTCTCACGCCCTTTGGTGTGGCCTTCATGCGCTGCGCCTTGGGCGCGGCCACGTTGCTCGTCATTTCCGCGCTGGGTCGAGTGGCGTTACCTAAGGAACTCATCGTGTGGTGCCACCTGTGGGTCGTGGCGATGTGTCTCAACGTCGTGCCCGGGGTTTTATTCGCACTGGCCGAAACGCGCACGACCTCAATCGTCGCGGGCATCATCAACGCCCTCACGCCCTTGACGTCGCTCTTTTTCATCCTGGTGGTCTTTCGCGACGACCCGATGAAACGCCATCAGCTGATCGGACTGGGCGTTGGTCTCATCGGCGTCCTGTTTGTACTGGGCGTCTGGCACGGGTTTGGGTCAAACCCCTGGTGGGCGGTGGCAGCATTGTTGGGCTCGGTGACGCTGTACGGCTTCTCCTTTCCGTACTCGCGGCACTTTTTGATTCCGAGGGGACTCGCGCCGGTGTCCCTCGCGAGCGCGCAACTCTTACTCGCCACGTTGACTTTGGTGCCGACGTATCTGATCGACGGGCTCAATGGCCACGGACTCTCGCTCAAGGCCGTCGGGTCGATCCTCGCACTCGGGATCTTTGGCAGCGGCTTCGCTTTCATGTGGAACTTTCGAGTCATCGCCGCGGCTGGAAGCTCAATCGCGAGTACCGTCACCTACCTGACCCCCGTCGTCGCGGTGATCGTCGGGGTGATCTTTTTGCACGAATCACTCGCCTGGTTCGAACCAGTGGGCGGACTCATCGTCTTGCTCGGCGCGGCCATCGGCCAGGGTCGATTCCTGCGCCGAACCTAAGCGTTAGTCAGTTGGTGTGCCGCCATATCGAAGTAGGCACTTAACTCCTTGAACTGCTCGTCGTTCAGTCGATCGCGCACGCTCGAAAGGGCCGTCGTCATGGCCACGAGCCAGGCGTCACGCACCTCAGCAGTGATGCGAAATGGAACATGGCGCTTGCGCAGGCGCGGATGACCCCGTTCTAGCTGGTACGTCCCCGGTCCGCCCCAGTACTGCACCAAAAAGAGCGTCAGGTGGTGTCGCGAAGCGCTGAGGTCCGCGGGATAGAGCACTCGCAGTGTTATGTCACGTTCAACTTCGACGTAAAAGGCATCAACGAGTTGGACAAAGAACGCTTCACCACCAACCTGATCGAAGAGCGATTCACCCACTCCATCACGCTAATGGCGTCGCCTAGAATGTTCCTTCGAGTCTCGTAGAGACACGCGGGTGTAGCTCAATGGTAGAGCTCCAGCCTTCCAAG
>PKWA01000109.1:6840-7058 GCA_003131665.1 Acidimicrobiaceae bacterium | reverse complement strand
AAACCGTCGCACGTCGCGCAGGTCGAGAGCCCGTGACTGAGGAAGTTCTCCTCACCGGGTACGTTCATCATGAGCGACCGGGCGCCGGTGGCGAGGATTACCGCGTCGGCCGTGATGCTCGCCTCGTCGTCACCGGTGAGCCACGCTCGAAAGGGGCGCGACGAGGTATCAAGTTTGTGCACTTTATCCACGCGCAGATCCGCGCCGAATCGCGCGGC
>PKWA01000109.1:0-6830 GCA_003131665.1 Acidimicrobiaceae bacterium | reverse complement strand
TCAGAGTTGGAGGAAGGTTCGCCCTCGATGACAATGGGGTTCAGTTGGGCACGTCCGGAGTAGATCGCCGCGGTCAGCCCCGCCGGCCCGGAGCCGATAATGAGGACACGAGTGTGCTCGGTCACTACTTCCTCAATTTGAGGGGGCGGCGCCGTCGCCAGATGATCATGCCAACGAGCGTTGAAGCGGTGCCCACCGCGACGTAGCTCAGCCACTCGCGGCCGTGAAAGGCGTAGATGTCGAGCAGTCGCATGAAGCCAATCACCAGTACGACGACCAAGACCACCGCAGCCAGCACGATGACAAAGCCGTACGCCAGCACGCGCGCCACCATGATGATCGGTCGCAGTACCTTGTCGTGCACGACGTCGAGCAGATGGTCAACGGCGCCCAACAGTCGATCAACGAGGTCGGACTCTCGCGGTTCGTGGGCTTCAGTCACAGAACAAACTTAGTGGAGCGCGCTGGCTATCTTTCAATCCACGTCAGGCCGATAATGCCGGGACCGCCGTGCGTGCCTACCGTGGGGCCAATGTCGGTGACGATGACGGGGTATTCGCTCGGCACCTCCTTGATCAGTGCCTCGAGCGTGGCAACGTCGTGGCAAGCGCCGTGAATTAGTGCGAGTCGTCGAAGCGGCGCGTGCGACGCGGCGACCTTGGCGACCGCGCTGAGGGCCTTGGCGCGCGTACGTTGGCGACCCGCCTCGGCGACCACGCCGCCCTTAATTTCCACCAGGGGCTTGATCGAGAGCACCTGGCCGAGCAGCGCCTTCGCGCCCCCAACCCGCCCGCCCTTGATGAGGTGTTCGAGGGTGTCCAACGCCGCCACGACGCCGGTCTTTTTCATCAGTGTCTCGGTACGCTCCACCAGTTCATTGAGGTCGGCGCCCGTGGCGGCCAGTTCGGCGACGTCCAAGGCGATGAGACCCTGGCCCATGGAGACGGTCTCGGTGTCGAGCACGCGTACCTCGATGAGGTCCTTGACCGCGTCGGCCGCGAGGCTGGCGGACTGGTGCGTGGCCGAGAGCTTCGAGGAGAGCGTGAGTGCCAAAACGCCGTCACAACCGTCGTGTTTCGCTCGTTCGTAGGCCGCTTGAAAGGCGCCCGGTGAGGGAGCGGACGTTTCGGGCAAGGTCTTGGAACTCTTGCACTTGGCCCAAAAGACTTCGGGCGTGAGGTCGACGCCGTCGGTGAACTCTTCGTCGCCAAAGCGGATCGTCAGTGAGACGACGTCAATATCGAGACGTTTGGCGAACTCCTTGGGCAGGTCGCTCGCACTGTCGGTGACTATTCGAATCCGAGCCATGGTCCCCCTAGAACTGCTCAAGCCTTGCACCTTTGGCGCTGCGTCGGCGCAGGCGCTGGCGTAACAGCACCACCACCAGGCCGTAGGCGATCGCCCCGATCACCACGGCCGCGGCGAAGCGCGTGACGAGCCCGAGCCCGTGCGTCCAGGTCGGCACCGCGTAGACCAGGGCCATCACGGCGCTCGCCACGAGCGACGCGACGAGGCTTCGCCGCACGTGCACGCTCCACACCCCAGTGATGATGTTGACGTGATGACGGGCGAGTGCGACGAGCGCCGCGACGGCCGTCACGGTGTAGCCGACCGAGACGCTCGCGGTGAGCCCGGCCAATGAGTGGCGACCGAGCAGCACGCACAACACGATCGTCAGGGCGTTTTCGAAGGCGTAGAGCATGAACACTTCGCGGGCCCGTTGCATCGCTTGAAGTCCGCGTACGGCCAGTTGAAAGACAGTGAAACCCGGAAGTCCCGCCGCGAGCACGGCCAGTACGGTGCCGACGGAGAGTTCGTGTTCGGCGTTGACGTGATGCAGCAGTATCGCCACGATGGGTTGCGAGAGCACGATGAGTACCAACGAGCACGGCACGATGATCACCAGAGATTGGCGCAGCCCGAAGCGCAGCCGTTCGCTCAGTCCCGCGAAGTCCTGGGCGGTCGAAAGTCCGGCGAGTTGGGGCGTGAGGGCACCCAGCACCGAGACGACCACAACGGCGTAGGGCATTTGCATGAACGACCAGCCGTAGGTGTACGCGCTGACCGGACCGCTGCCGCCAATGCCAAAAGCGAAGGCCAGCACCACAAAGAGTGAGAGTTGGTTCGAGAGCACGACCGCCAACGTCCAACTGCCGAGCCGGGCGATGGCCTTGACGGCAGGGTCTTTGAAGTCCAGTCGGAAGCTGAGACGCCAGAGGTCGCTGCGGGCGAGCGAGGGCACGAGGCAGAGGAACTGCACGGCGACGCCAAGGGTCGTGCCCACTCCGAGCCAGAGCAGGTCGCGCGAGCCATCGAGCGAGGAGAGTACGGGCGTCGGGTCCACCAGATGGAACCACACCAGTACGCCCATGCAGACCACGTTGTTGGCGACCGGCACCCAGGTCGCCACGCCGAAGCGATGGCGAATGTTGAGTAGCGCCGTCGCGACGCCGATTATTCCGTAGAAGAAGATCTGAGGAACGAACCACCGTAAGAGTTCGGTGGCGATGGCTCGTTGCTGCACGAGGACGACGGCCGAATGGGCCGAAGACGAGTGTTGAAGAAAGGTGAAGCCGTCGATGATCCACGGCGCGCAGAACCACGACACCAGCGAAGCGCCTAAGAGAACGACCAGCGACCCCGTGACGACACTCGAAATTGATTTCCATGCTCGTCGCTCGCCGTCGAGAGCGAGTCGTTCGACGAACACCGGAATGAACGTCGCCGTTAAGACCCCACCGAGCACCAAGTCGAACAGCATGTTGGGTACGGTGTTGGCGAGGTTGAAGGCGTCTGAGATCGGACTAAAGCCGAGTACCCAGGCGAGCACCAAGACGCGAAAGAGCCCCGTGACGCGTGAGACCAGCGTGCCGCTGGCCATGGCCACGACGCGCGAGGAGTGAGTCGAGTCCACGCTCATTTAACGTGACGGCCCTTTGGGCGACGTCGATTGGTGCGCCACCACCACAGCCCGAGCACGAACAGTGAGGCGAACGTCAAGAGATATCCAACGACGGAGGTTCCCGTGATGCGAACCTGCACAGCGCTGCGCGCCAGCACGACCTGGTCGTTGGGCGTCGTGAGCACGATCTGTAACGTGAGCGAGCTACCTCGAGGGTCGGCCGTGGGTACGCGCACGGACTGGGTCGGCGAGCTCAGGGTGAGAGGTATCGCGCCGCCCTTAGGAAACGACAGTCCGTCCGTCACCAAGTGGATGACCGCCGCCACTCGATACGGCGCGCGCGAGTTGACGGTGACCGGGAGCGAGGTCCCTTGACCCGCGAGGGTGACGGCGCTGGCGTCGATTGAGAACTGAGCAAGCTGCGCGTTGAGTAGGTCGTTGGCGGCGTTAATCGCGCTCTGCCGCTGGTTGGCGGTGGCGAGGATTTCGGTGCGCGCGACCGCGACGCGCAACGCCGTGGCGACGTGGCCGGATTTGACGCCCTGGGAGTACGAGTTGACCGCGCCGATCAACGTCAGCAGCGAGCTCACGTTGTGCGCCGACCATGTGGACACCGTCGAGGCCGCGAGGGTGCGAACGCTAGGCGAGTTGTCCGTGCCTATGAGCGAGGAGTTGAACGACGGGGTGAGTGTCGTCAGCCGACTAAAGGGGTCGTGGCGCAGTCCCGTGAGCAGATCGCTGACGAAGGTCTTGGACGTGGAAACCACGGGAGCCTCGATGACCACTGTTCGACTCGATCTCGCGTAGGGCGCTTCGAAGTGCAAAAAGGCGAGCGTCGCCAACGTCAAGGCGGCGCGGCGCCCCGGTTCGATCGAAGTGTCACTGACGAGTGCGGAGAGAGGACCGTCGACGCTCAGGGCGCTCACATTTCCGGCGCCCTCCACGTGAAATGGGGCGCCCCAGGTGAGGGTGTTGGAGGGAGGCACGGTGAGGTCGCCTTCGGGAAGCACGACGTCACTCACGCCGGCGCCGGCGAGCGCGAGCAGGCTCGCGGGTGATTGGGTCCCACTCAATAAGACCGGCCCATCGACGTAACGCCCCGTGAGCGATGTCAAGAGGTTTTCCGACAGCGTGAGTTGTTGGGGGACCTGGGTCGTAAGGCCGTTGGCGACGAGACCGGCGAAGTCGATGGCGCCGGGCGGGGCGGCCACGACTCGGTGCAGGGGACTGGCGAGGGCTTTGACAAGGGCCGTGCGCCAACTTGTGCTTTGCGTCGGACTCAACTCCATCGCCGCCAGAGCTTCGTAGTTGGCACTAAGAGTGAGCGGTGACGCGGCAAAGTGGCCAATCGTGTTTAAGACGTCGAGGGAACGTTTCGGGTGTGTGAGGGCCGAGGGGGTGAGTGTCTCGATGAACCCGACATCGAGCGGTTTAGCGATGGAGGTCGTTTGTACGGCGAGGAGCGACCATTTGGTCAGCCAGGTCCCATTCAATTTCACGACGAAGCGCAATGGATAGACGCCGTCACACAGACCGCTGGCACAAGTGAGATGCAGCCGAGGTCTGACGCCCAAACAGGTGCTCGTAGAGGTGGGCCCGTGCGTGTACAGCGTGACGCTAAAGGTCGCCTGTCCGTTACGCAGACATCGCAGGTCGAACTGTCCGGTCGACGAGAGAGGTTTTGCGCTGGTGCCAGCACCGTTCACGATGGGGGTGAGCTGTGAGCGTGCAACCAGCGAAGGGTAGATGGTGACGTTCGCGCTCGCCGTCGCCGTTGACGGAGATAGGCGCAGGGTCGTGGTGAAGTGTGAGGTCCCCGGCGAGGAGAGGGTTGTCAGCGCGTTCTGGTGAACCAGTGTGAACTGGGGCGTCGTGCCAGCCTGCGCGGCCGAGGGCCACGTCACCGTTGCGAGGCTGAGGAGTACGACGCTGAGCGCCCGCCACCAGGTCGTCATTCGGTGCGACATGCTGCTACAGGCTACCTTCGTGAAGCCGCCACTTCGGACGCCCACTACCCTTCATTCGAAGTGACTTCATTCGCGTACGCCCACGATCGACTGAGCGAACTCGCACGTTTGTCGCGTCCGCTCTCACTCGCCTTCGCCAAGGCGGGCTTCTCTCTCTACGCCGTGGGCGGGTCGGTACGCGACGCGTTGCTCGGTGAGCTTCGGGGCGACGACATGGAGATCGACTTCACCACGAACGCTCGGCCCGACGACATCGAACGTCTCATGAAGCCGCTCTGCAGTGCGTTATGGCAGCAGGGGAGGGCCTTTGGCACCGTGGGGGGCACGTTGCGCGAAAGTGGCCTCAAGGTGGAAGTGACCACGTTTCGCTCAGAATCGTACGTCGATCACTCGCGTAAACCAGCCGTGGAGTGGGGCGACTCTCTCGAGGCCGACCTCAGTCGACGGGACTTCACGATGAACGCATTGGCTCTGGACGTCATTGCGCTCAACGACGAAACGCCCGACGTACAGACGCTCTTCGATTACTACGGTGGCTTTCACGACCTTCACGATCGAGTGCTGCGCACGCCAATCGATCCCGAGACGCTCTTTCGTGACGATCCTCTTCGCATGCTGCGCGCCGCGCGCTTCGCCGCACGTTTCGATCTCGCGATCGATCCCGCCATTGAGGCGGCCTGTGTGACGATGGCCGAACAGCTGGCTAAGGTTTCGCCCGAACGTATCCGCGGTGAACTCGACTTGTTGATGATGACGAAGCGACCGTCGATCGGCCTCGACTTCATTGTGCGTACGGGTCTCGCCCAGTTCTTCATCCCCGAACTACCCACCTTGCAGCTCGAGCAAGATCCCATTCACCAGCACAAGGACGTGTTGAAACACACCTGGGCTGTGGTCGATAAGACGTCGCCCACGCTGGTGCTGCGCCTCAGCGCGTTGTTTCACGACATCGGCAAACCCGCGACGCGCGCCATCAGCGAGGAGGGGGTGACCTTTCGATTCCACGACGTTGTGGGGGCCAAGATCACTCGCCAGCGCATGGCGGCGTTGAAGTACTCCCAAGAAGTGATCGACGACGTGGCCAACCTGGTCGAGTTACACCTGCGTTTTCATACTTACCAACTCGGTTGGAGCGACAAGGCGGTGCGCCGGTACGTTCGAGACGCCGGATCGTTGCTCGAGGAGTTGAACGAACTGACCCGGTGTGACTGCACCACGCGCAACGCCAGGAAATCGGCGGCCCTCGCTCTGCGCATGGACGAACTCGAAGAGCGCATCGCGGTGCTTCGTGAGCAAGAGGACCTGAGCCGACTTCGCCCGGCCTTGGACGGAGTAGCCGTGATGACTCTGCTCGGCATCGCGCCCGGACGAGCCGTCGGCCACGCGCTCGATTTTTTGATGGAGATTCGTCTCGACGAGGGTGAGATCACCCCCGAAGAGGCTGAGACGCGACTGCACGCGTGGTGGGCCAGCCAGTCGAAATAAAAGTTAACGCCCCTGTTCAGCCGGGCATTTTCTACGGCGTCGCGACTACGGCCAGACGGGGTTCTCGGCGCCCGCGTCGGCGAAGGCCTCAACCATGTCGTGGGCTTCGTCGTCGTGGAACTGCATCGGGGGCGACTTCATGAAGTACGCCGACGGACCGATGAGTGGTCCGCCGATGCCGCGGTCGAGGGCCACTTTGGCGCAGCGCACGGCGTCGATGATGACCCCGGCCGAGTTCGGCGAGTCCCAGACCTCGAGTTTGAGTTCGATGTTGAGTGGCGCGTCACCAAAGTTGCGCCCCTCCATGCGGATGTACGCCCACTTGCGGTCCTGGAGCCAAGGGATGTGGTCGCTCGGTCCGATGTGCACGTCGTCGGGGTCCATGCTGTTCAGTTCCAACTGGGACGTGACGGCGCGGGTCTTGGAGACCTTCTTCGACTCCAAACGTTCGCGGTCGAGCATGTTCTTAAAGTCCA
>PKWA01000071.1 GCA_003131665.1 Acidimicrobiaceae bacterium | reverse complement strand
CCGCTCAATGTGCTATCGGTAGAGCCGAGAGAGCACCTGCGCGAAGCAGGCCGGCTTCGTCGTGCCCTTGATCTCAACGGTGACGTCCATGGCGATCTGTATTCCGTTGGCGACTTCTTCGGCCGAGGCGAGCGTGGCCCCGGCGCGTATCTCCGATCCCACGGGGACCGGCGAGGTGAAGCGAACTTTGTTGGTGCCATAGTTCACGCCCATGGTGACGCCTTCAACGTGCAGCATGCCGCCCAAAAGAACGGGAATGAGGGACAACGTGAGGTAGCCGTGCGCAATGGTGTGGCCGAAGGGTCCCTTAGCAGCGCGTTCGGGGTCTACATGGATCCACTGGTGATCACCGGTGGCATCGGCGAAGAGGTTCACCTGTTCTTGGGTGACCGGTCGATACTCGGAGTATCCGAGATGTGTGCCGACAAGGGCGGTCAGTTCTTCAATGCTGTTGACGCTCGTGGTCATGGTGTACCTCCGAGCCAACTCTATCTTTCGTTCCGCTGTCACCAATTGGATCCGCGACCCCCCAATAGACTCACAGCGTGAGTTCTCCGGTCGCGGTTCCGCACCATCGCCAAATCAGTGGCGGCGGTTTTCGAGCCGCGCTCTTTGGACTCTCCGATGGTCTGGTAACCAACGTGTCACTCATTCTCGGCTTCGCCGGTGCCAATCCCGGACACGACATTGTTCGCCTCGCGGGGCTGGCCGGACTGGTGGCCGGGGCCTTCTCGATGGGCAGTGGCGAATATCTCTCGATGCGCGCTCAAAAGGAACTGTACGAGCACGAGATTGACGTAGAGAGAAAAGCCCTGGCGGCCGAGCCCGAGCTCGAGCGTTTAGAGCTTCGCGATATTTTCGTCGGTCGGGGTATCGAGTCCGAACTCGCGGAACGACTGTCAACGGACTTGATGAAGAATCCTGACTTGGCGCTTCGTACTCATACTCGTGAAGAGTTGGGCATCGACCCCTCGGCGACGGGCTCGCCGTGGCTCGCGTCGTCGTCGTCGTTTTTGATGTTCTCGATCGGGGCGCTCATTCCCCTCCTGCCCTGGTTGGTCACCACGACGGGCAACGTCGTGTGGTGGTCGATTGGCGTCGCCGCGACCGCGTCGCTGGGCGTCGGGGCGGCGGTCGGTCGCTACACGCACCGCGGATTGGTCTTTTCCGCGCTGCGCTCGTTCTTCATTGCGGCCCTAGCTTCAGCGGTCACGTTTGGCGTGGGTTCTCTGGTGGGCGCCCATTAAGGGCGAGTGAAACGAATCAGGAGGTCTTCTCGTTCGAGGTGAAAGCCCAACGAATCGTACAGCTTCTTGGCGGTCTCGTTGGACTCATCCACGAAGAGCACGGCGTCGGTGACGCCTTTTCTGCACAAGACGTTGAGTCCTTGTGTGACCATCACGCGACCGAGATGGCGTCCTTGAAAGTCGGGGTGCACCGACGCCACGTAGATCTCACCAAAGCGGTCGGGGTGAAGTTCGTGCACCTTGGTCCAGCACGACGCCGCAATCCTTCCATCAATTTCTAAGAGAAGGAAGCCCGAGGGGTCGAACCAGGGTTCGTGGGTACGTGCGTCGAGGTCGGCGAGTCGCCAGGCCCCCTGCTCGGGGTGATGCGCGAATGCGGCGTTGTTCTGTTCGAGCCACGCGTCTTCGTCGCGGTGTGTTTCAAAGTTGCGAAGTGTGGCACCCGCGGGAACGTCGTCGACGGCGACTGGAAGTTTGACTCGCAAGAGTTGGAGCATGCGTATCACGTTGCCGTCGGCGTAACCACCGGATTGAGGCCCGCGAGTCCACCAGTCAACGACGGCGTGAGCCGCTAAGAGTTCGCGCAGCAACTCTCCATCGAACTCGCCGCCGCACATTTCGACCGTGGCATGTTCGTCACCGTTGGACATTGCGTACTTCGCGAGGACGTCACCTTCGTAGTAGAGCCAGTGCTGTGCTCGCCATCCGTGTACGACCGTACGTCGGCGCCCTTCGTCGATCGCCTCACGTCCGAGCAGCGACTCGGTGCGGTTCAAGAGATTGAGTACCTCGAGGCGCTGCTGCGGTGACAGAGAAAGTACGTACCACCACGTTGAGGCCATAGCCGAACACTACCGGTGGGTCTTAGAGAGTCCGTCCGGCGACTCGAGTGAGACGGCGCAACAGCGCGCCCACGGTGCGTTCGGCCTCTACGAGTTCGGAAAAGATCTCCGGCGGCATGGAGCTGCCTTCTGATTCAACGAGGGCGGTGATGCGTGCCGACAACTCCGTCATCGTCGAGGTAATGGTATTGAGTTCGGTCTGCATGCTCATCGGTGGACACCCTAGCGCCACGGCAAGCATCGACGCGGTGGCGCATACTCTAATAGTCAATGAGTGAACCGATGAACGACGAGGACGCCAGTCAGCTCGAGTGGTCTGTCATCAAGGCCCGGGGACCCGAGTCCGAGTCCTTTCTTCAAGGCCAACTCAGCCAAGACCTGGCGAACCTGGACGGTGGCGGGGCGTGGGCGATGTTGCTCGCGCCCGACAGCGTGGTCATGACGACGTGCTACGTGACGTGCCACGACGATGGCTTCGACGTGGTCGTACCGCGCGAACTGGCCGACGTCGCGATGACCAGACTTCGTAGATTTCTGCTTCGATCTAAATGCACCCTCGACGTTGTTGAGGTGAGCGAAGGGCCCTTTGCGACGCGAGACGAGCAGATCGATGCCGCGTGGCCGGGGCCCGGTGAGTTCGCAGCGTCACTCACGCCGCATAGCTTCGGTCGTTCCGTCGTTGGCGCGGCGATCTCGTTTCAAAAGGGCTGCTTTACTGGTCAAGAGTTGGTGGCACGCTTGGACGCGAGAGGCTCGAGCGTGCCGTGGCGATTCGTACGCGTGAGTGGCCCGAGCCGAGAACGGATCAACGAAGTCTTGAAGTCCAAGGGTCCCGCCTGTCCCCAAGGCGTGACGAGTGCACGGCAGCGCGGTTCGCGCGTCGAGGGACTTGGCTTTGCGCACCGAACACTGTTGAACCAACTGAGTGATCAAAGCAGCGTCGACGTCACGGTTGAGGAAGTTGACTGAGCACCGTTGAGAGCCGTGAGTAACGTACAACGCATGGAGATGGATCGTGCGGCTAACCACTGAGGGTCTCTTTATCAAGATCTCGGGCGTGACGTCCGAACAAGACGCACTCTTTTCGATTGGCCTCGGAGCCAGCGCGGTGGGCTTCGATTTCGCTCTGACGGACCGCCAGATCTCGGTGGACGCGGCGCACGACATCGTGCGCCGACTTCCTCAGGGCGCCGTGTCGGTGGGAGTTTTTCGAAACGAACTACCGCAACGAATCGTCGAGATCGCCAACACTCTCGGGCTCAGCGCCGTACAGATTGAAGGCGCCATCACCGTCGACGAACTGAGCTACGTCGCCGAACGCGTCAACACGGTCCTACGCATGGTGCCCGACGGCAGCGACCAACTCGCGTTGGTGGGTGGCGCGGACTACCTCGTCTTGCCAGAGTCGGACGAGCACGAGGCGCTGGTGGATTCGCTCGAGCTCTTCTTAGACTCCGGTCAACGGGTGCCGCTGATCGCCTCGGGAGGACTCAGCGTCTCGAGTGTGGTCGACGTCGTGCAGAATTTTCCGGTCTTCGGGGTCGACGTGCGCGCCGGCGTCGAGAGTTCACCGGGTGTGAAGGACCCGGTGCTGCTCGGTCAATTCATTGCGAACGCCCGTTGGGCGTACGACAACGCGTACGTTGAACGTCACTTCGGCGAGTGGACGCTCTAACTAGGTCACCGCGCGCCGAAAAATGACGCTGCCGTTGTGACCGCCGAAGCCAAAGGAGTTTGAGAGCACCACTTCGACGTCGGTCGGGCGCGGCGCGCCGATGACGACGTCGAGCTCGATCGCGGGATCGATCTCGGTAGTGCCGGCGGTCGGAGGGATGAGTTGGTTTCGCAAGGTCAGTACCGACACGACGCCTTCGAGAGCGCCCGCGGCGGCGAGCGAGTGGCCGAGGTGGCCCTTAATCGACGTGACCGGTGGGGCGCTATTGCCAAACACGTGTCGAACGGCGACCGACTCGGCCAAGTCGTTCAACTGAGTCGAGGTGCCGTGGGCGTTGATGTGCGAGACGTCACTCGCGCTGATCTCGGCGTCGGCGAGAGCTAACTCCATGCAGCGAGTCGCGCCGCGTCCGTCGGGATCGGGTGCGGTGATGTGAAATGCGTCGGCCGTGGAGGCCGCGCCAATCACCTCGGCCAATATCGTGGCACCTCGCGCCAGCGCGTGGTCCCACTCTTCGAGAATCAAGATGCCCGCGCCTTCGCCCATGACAAAGCCGTCGCGGTTGACGTCAAAGGGACGAGAGAGATCTTTATTCGATAGCGCCGTCATATTGCGAAAACCGGCCTCGGCGATCTGGACCATCACCGCTTCGGCGCCCCCCGCTACGGCCACCGGACACCGTCCCGAGGCCACGAGGCGAGCGGCGTTACCAATGGCGTGGGTACCGGCCGCGCACGCGGTGGTCACCGTCTCACACGGACCGCCGAGACCAAAACGCATCGACACCGCCGCCGTGGCGGCGTTCGGCATCATCATGGGCACTAAGAAAGGTGACACTCGGTCGGGACCCTTTTGGGCCAACACCACGTCCTGTTCCAAGACTGACTGAAGACCGCCGATACCAGTCGTGACGACGCTGCCCGCGTCGTCAAGTGGTCCACTCAGTCCGCTCTGGCGCCACGCCTCGTCGGCGGCCACGAGCGCGTAGAGCGCGAAGGGGTCGAGGCGCCGTAGCTCCTTGGGGCCGCCGAGGTGGGCAGTTTCAAAGGTGCCAATTCGCATCGACGCCGGTGCGCTGGCGGTGGCCAACGCCTCCCACAACGCCGGTACGCCCTCGCCCGCGCAGGTGAGTGCACCGAGCCCCGTGACGGCTACCCGGCGCCCGCGCACCGGTCCCGAGGGAGTGACCGCGACGAGCACTACAGCTTGGCGTAGATCAGCTCGAAGGCCTCACCGACGGTTTTGATCTCTTTGAGCTCGTCTTCGGCGACTTCAATGTTGAAGGTCTCTTCGAGTGCCATCACGAGTTCGACGAGGTCAAGACTGTCCGCGCCCAGGTCGTCACCGAAGGATGCTTCGAGGGTGACCTGCGCGGGGTCGACGGCCAAAACTTCCACGGTGTCTTCGGTGAATTTTGCGAAGGCCTGGTTGCGATCCATGGTGTAACCCCTTTAATCTGTCGCTCCAGCGTACTCAAAGACCCCGGCGGTCGGACGTCTCTAGTGGCCCAACGAAAGACCCCCATCGACGGTAATGATCGCGCCAGTGATGTATCGGGCACGGTTACTGGCGAGGAACCCGACAACGCCAGCGATATCGGATGGCTGTCCGACGTGTCCCAGAGGAATCATCGCGGCCATACTCTCTTTGACGTCCCCGAGTTCGCTGGTCATCTCGGTATCGATCAAGCCGGGCGCCACGAGATTCACCGTCACCGAGCGCGAGGCCAACTCCTTTGCGAGTGAGCGCGCGAGACCGACCAGACCGGCCTTCGCCGCGGCGTAGTTGGCTTGGCCGGCCACGCCGATAAACGGCGAGACCGAGCCGATGAAGATGATCGATCCGGAACGGGCGCGCACCATCGAGGCCATCGCGGCGCGCGCGGTGTAAAACGCGCCATCGAGATTGGTCGTGAGTACCTCGCGCCACTGTTCGTCCGACATCCGCAGCGCCAGACCATCGTGGGTGACGCCCGCGTTGACGACGACCACGTCGACGGGGCCGAACTGCTCGACGGCGGCCTTGATGGCGTGGTTCACCGCCGAAGAGTCGGTGACGTCCACCGTGAAAGACTTGGCGCAGCCCGTGGGCGCGTTCCCCGATCGAGAAAGGGTGACGACGGTGTCGCCTTCGAGGATGAAGTACTCGGCAATGGCCGCGCCGATGCCGCGACTGGCTCCGGTGACGATGACGTGTCGACTCATAGGGCGGTCTCCTGAAACTCGTGAAGGGTAGTGGGCGCGACTTGGCGGTCGAAGGTACGAATGCGCTTAGTGAGCCCGCTCAACACGCCGCTTGGGGGCATTTCAATGCTGACGCGCACGCTGTCGGGCAGTTGTAAGGTCGCGTCCAAAAACTCCACCGGCGAGGTGAGTTGACGCCGTAGAAGTTCACGCCACTCTTCGCCGTTCGTGTGCACTTGCGCGTCGACGTTGGAGATCAGCACGGCCTCGGTTGTTCCCCACTTAGTGTGCAATAGCGCCTCGTCAAGCTCCACTTGGGCGGGCGCCATCAACGGTGAGTGGAACGCGCCACCCACGTTCAGCGGCGTGGCTCGACGCCATCCGAGCTCGCGGTGACGTTGTAGTAGTTCGTCCAGTCCCGGCCTCGTACCGCTCAAGACGATCTGACCCGTGCCGTTCACGTTGGCGATCCACACCCCGTCGAGGTCGCTCAACGCTTCAAGGGAACCGTCCTCGGCGCCCATCAGCGCTACCATCGATCCTTCCTGGGCGTCGGCCGCTCGAGCCATCGCCGCTCCTCGCACGCCGATCAGGCGAGCTCCTTCTTCCAACGTGAGGAGGCCCGAGGCCACGAGTGCGGTGAATTCGCCCAGACTGTGTCCCAGTAAATAGCGAGGGCGCAGGCCCAGATCAAGCAGCTCGTAGTAGCCCACGAGGGACAACGCGAACGTGGCAAGTTGCGCCCGGTCGGTTCGCACGACCTCCTCGTTGCTTGCGGTGAGAAGTAGTTCCGCGACGTCCACTTTGGTGATCTCACCGACACGCTCTACCACGTCCCAGTGTCGAGACGAGCGCCATGGCACTCCTGCGCCGCCGCTGAGTGAGCCTTGACCGGGAAAGAGAGCAACGACGTCCTCGCGAAAGGCGAGAGTCGCGTCGTCAACCATGTTCCAAAGGTAACAGTGCCCGGAGTGGGACTCGAACCCACACACCCTCTCGAGCAAAGGCTTTTGAGGCCTCCGCGTCTGCCAATTCCGCCATCCGGGCTGCGGCGACCACGGTAGCAGTAACCGTAAGGTGACAGGGATGAAGGCGAGCCTCTATCGACAAAACGTCGTACTTGTACGCCCCGTTCGAGCGAATGAGCAAGAGCATGCTCTTCGCTCTCGCATCTTTCTGCGACTCGAAGATCAAGGCGTGGCGGGCTACGGCGAGGTTGCGCCACAACCTGTTGCGCTCAACGGTGATCCCGGTACTGACGAGGTCCTAGCCGCGGTCGATGATTCCCTCGCGCAACTTAAAGAGGTCGTTGAGCGTGAAGGACTCTTGCCGTCGTGGGTCCGAATGGCCCGCTTGGGCGCCGCGACCCCGGCGAGCAATGTGGCGACGGCGTTGATTGAGATGGCGCTGCTCGATCGTGAACTGCGCGTGACGTCATCGACGATACGCGATCTGTGGCCGGAGAAATTCGATACTTCCGCCCAAGAGACCGTCTCACTGCTGGACGAGAGTGACTGGACGCTCAGCGAATCGGTCGCTCGGGTACGAGTGAAAAGTGCGCCAGGCTCACTCAGTAATCGCGGGCTCGAACGCCTCTCGGACTTGAAGGTGCCGGTGCTGGTGGACTACAACTGTTCCGCAGCCACTGATGACGAAGTGCTCTCCCAGATGCGACTGATTGGCGAGGTCGCCACGGTCTCCGCTGTTGAGCAACCCTTCAAACCGGGCAACGTGATCGATCACGCGCGACTTGCGGCTCAACTCGACGTGCCACTCAGCATTGACGAGGGCGTACGCTCGATCCGGGACCTGACCCAGATCGTGAACTATCACGCCGCGACGATGATCTGCGTCAAGCCGGCGCGCGTGGGCGGCCTGTCGAACGCTCGCGCACTACTGGCGAGGGCCGACGAACTTGGACTGACGGCGTACCTCGGTGGCTTCTTCGAGTCGCCCTACGCTCGACGCGTTCATCGAGCCCTGGCACGCTCGTGCGTGAGCGAGCCGAGCGATCTTCTCAACGTTGAAGTGCAACGAAGTGAGTACGGTGACGAAGTGGCGATCGTTGAGTCGAGTTTTGGCGTCGAACCCGCGAGTGAGATGTTGAATGACGCCGAGCGCCTCTCGGTCTTCTCGTAGGTCGCCGTAGAGTGTGAGTATGGGACCCCGACTCGTAAAGCGTCGACTCGAGGACGTGCAGCGCCAATTGGCCCAGGCCCGTGAGAGTTTGTCGGTTCTCGAAGAGCAGGTGGCCGTGTGGAACGACGCGTTGGACGATGCGCGCATTCGCTCCCTGGTCTCGGAGACGCCGCTGCAGTCCAAAGAGTACGAAGAGCTCGCTCGCCACGTCATGGTGGCCAACGCCGAGATGACCCGGCGTTCGCACGACGTGCGAGAACTGGTCGATGCGCGAGACGAACTGCTTCGAGTGTGGACGCCGAAGGATGAACATGGATAAGCGAGTCGTCATCGCCGACGACGAGTCAATTATCCGCCTGGACCTCAAGGAAATCTTGGAGGGCGACGGCTACTTGGTAGTGGGC
This sequence comes from Acidimicrobiaceae bacterium, assembly GCA_003131665.1. Taxonomy (GTDB): domain Bacteria; phylum Actinomycetota; class Acidimicrobiia; order Acidimicrobiales; family RAAP-2; genus RAAP-2. Next base: position 6,678 of record PKWA01000071.1, on the reverse strand, counting down.
GAGGCGGCGCGCGGCGATGACGCGTTGGCGATGATCAAAGAGCACGAGCCCGACCTCGCCTTGCTTGACATCAAGATGCCGGGACTCGACGGCATCGAGGTGGCGAAAGAGCTGAAGGGTTCCAAGACCGTCGTGGTCCTGTTGACCGCCTTTAGCCAGCGCACCCTCATCGAGAGCGCTCGAGACGCCGGTGTCGCGGCCTACTTGGTGAAGCCCTTTCGAAGCAGCGAGATCTTGCCCAAGTTGGCAGCAATCTTGAATCCGGCGGCGAATGAGCCTCTAGTGGCGACCGACGCCCCGAGTGCCGACGACAAAATTGAGACTCGAGAGATTGTTCAGCGTGCGAAAGAGTTTCTCATGAAAGAGCGCGGATTGGACGAGCCGGCCGCCTTTGAAGTGATACAACAGTCCGCCATGCGAGCGCGCACGAGGATGCGCGACGTGGCTCAACAGATACTCAAGGGCGAATTCGTTGAGTGACGTAACCAACGACCAACGGCCACTCTTGCTGTTGGACGGCATGTCGCTGGCCTTTCGCGCGTTTTTCGCGCTGCCGCCCGACATACAGACGTCGTCGGGGCTCGTCACGAATGCCCTGCACGGTTTCGCGTCGATGTTGGTGTCGCTCGTGGGGACCCAACACCCCCGCGCGGTCGTCGTCGCCTTTGACCTGCCGGGAGGGACCTTCCGCGATGAATTAACCGAGGACAACAAGGGGGGTCGCGCCGAGACGCCGCCCGAACTCGAACCCCAGTTCGAATTGATTCGCACGTTGTGTGAGACGTTGCACATACCGGTGCTCGGCGTTCCGAGCTTCGAAGCGGACGACGTGCTGGCGACGCTCGCCACGCTGGGGCGAGAGGCGAGAATCCCGGTCGTGGTGGTCTCGGGCGACCGTGACACTTTTCAATTGGTGGAGGATCCGTTCATCAAAGTGCTGTACAACCGCCGCGGCGTGTCGGACTACTCGCTCTACGACGAAGCGGGGATCTTCGAGCGTTGCGGCATCGAAGCGGCTCGCTATCCCTTACTGGCGGCCTTGCGCGGCGACACCTCGGACAATCTGCCCGGTGTCCCGGGAGTCGGTGAAAAGACGGCGGCGAAACTCTTCGCGCAGTATCGCGACTTCGATGACCTCTACGTTCATCTAGACACGCTCACCCCTAAATTGAGAGAGAACCTCACCACCTATGAGGCGCGGGCCCGCAATAACGAAATGCTCATGCGTCTGGTCCGTGACGTACCACTTGAAGTCGACGTGAGTGATCTCACGTTGGGCGGGTGGAACCGCCAAGAAGTCAACGCCTTTTTCGAACGCTACGAGATGAACTCGATGCGCTCCCGCGTCGGCAAACTCATCCAAGACGGCCTCCTTGGCGAGCCGGCCGGCGCGAAAGAAGCCCCATTGCCCGAGACGGCGCCCAGTAAGCCGCTCTTGGTAACACGCGAGACCTCCTTGGCGGAGCTGTTCAAGCACGCGACAAGTCCGGTGGTGGCGTTCAGCCCCGAACGAGTGGCCGTGTTGGACGCGGCGTCGGGGGCCCTCGCGATCGTCGGCATTGATGAGTTCTTCCGCGAGGCTCGAGGAGTCTCGTTCGCGGGCCACGACGTCAAGGGCCTCTATCGCTTGGCCGATGATCGAGGCGTCTCGCTCGCGGACCCCGCCGATGACTCTTCGATCATGGCCTTTTTGGTCGATGCCCTCAGTGGACACTACGAACTCGCCGACGTCGCGTCTCGATTCCTCAACGAACCGATTGCCGACGCCCGACCCTCGCTTTTCGTGACCCCGAACGACGAAAACCTTCAGCACGATGTCGAACTCATTGCGCGACTACGAGTGGTGCTGCGCTCTGAGATAGATCGGTGGGAACTCAACCGCGTCTACGAAGAGATCGAACTGCCGCTCGTGGCTGTGCTCGGGCGCATGGAGGCTCGCGGGATTCGCGTCGACGTCGCGATGTTGAAAACCATCGCCGAAGAGTTCAGCACCGAAGCCCGCGAGCTCGAGGCGGAGATTCAAAAGGTGGCCGGACACGAATTCAAGGTCAACTCACCCCAGCAGTTACAGACGGTGCTCTTTGACGAGATGGGTTTGACCCGCGGTAAGAAGATCAAAACGGGATTTTCCACCGACGCGACGAGCCTGGAAGCTATCCAGGACGACCATCAAATCGTGCCGCTGATTCTTCGCTATCGAGAAATTGAGAAGTTGCGCAGCACCTACGGCGCACCGCTAATCGACGCCGTGGGCGCGGACGGGCGAATTCACGCCACGTTCAATCAAGTCGTGGCGCGTACGGGTCGACTCTCCTCGGAGAACCCCAACCTGCACAACATTCCGGTTCGCTCCCAAGAGGGACGGCGTCTACGCTACGCCTTCGTTCCCAGTGAAGGATGGCTCCTCGCGGTGTCGGACTTTAACCAGATCGAACTGCGCATCTTAGCGCACCTCTCCCAGGACCAGGGCCTGCTGGCGGCGTTCGAAAGCCACGAAGACGTGCACCGCACGATCGCCGCGTCGGTCTTTGGTGTTGAGCCCGAGGACGTCTCGCACGAACAACGCGAACAGGCCAAGGCCGTCTCCTACGGTCTGGTGTACGGCATGGAGGCCTACGGACTCAGCCAACGCCTCGGCGTCAGTGTCGGCGCCGCGAGAGAGATCATGGACCGGTACTTCGCTGGTTTTCCGAGTCTGCGTAACTATATGGACAGCGTCGTGAAAGAGATTCGTCGTCAGGGCTACTCGCGCACCGAGTTCGGGCGAATCCGACCCTTTCCGGACTTCGCCACCGCCGTAGGACCACAGCGTCAAGCGGCCGAACGTCAGGCGATGAACGCCGGCATCCAGGGCCTGGCCGCCGATGTGTTCAAGTCGGCGCTGGTGCGCCTCGATCGAGGACTCCGTGAAGCGAAACTTGACGCGCGTCTCATCCTTCAGGTGCACGACGAGGTACTCGTCGAAGCGCCACCCAAGGAGAAGGATCGCGTGAGTGCCATCATGATCGACGCGTTGACGAACGCAGCGACGCTGAGCGTGCCACTAGAAGTCTCACTGAGTTGGGGCGAGAACTGGGCGGCGGCCAAGGGCTAGCACGCTCGGTGCTAAGGTTGTCACCTGGGTTAACACCGGCGACCCAGCCCTATTGACTAGTTAGATCCCGGTGTGGTCAAACGAAAGAAGTACGAATGTCGGACGGCCTGAGCCTCCTCTCCACCCAGCAGATGGGTACCTTTGACGAAGACGGGAAGTACATCCCTCGCGTCATCACTGAAGACGACCTGATCGGCACCGATCTCACCGCCCTGGTGGGCGACAGTGTCCTCGAGTTCGAAGACGGCGACCTGGTCGTGGGCACCGTGGTCAAGATCGACCGTGACGAAGTGTTGCTCGATATTGGTTTCAAATCCGAAGGCGTGATTCCCTCGCGCGAACTCTCGATTCGCAACGACGTCGACCCCTCCGAGATCGTGTCTCTGGGCGAGCGCGTGGAGTGCTTGGTGTTGCAAAAAGAGGACAAGGAGGGACGACTCGTCCTGTCCAAAAAGCGCGCTCAGTACGAAAAGGCCTGGGCCAACATCGAAGAGCTCAAGAACCGCGACGAGGTCGTCAAGGGTGTCGTCATTGAAGTCGTCAAGGGCGGTCTCATCGTCGACATCGGACTTCGCGGCTTCTTGCCGGCTTCGCTGGTCGAGCTTCGCCGCGTGCGCGAACTCCAGCCCTATATCGGTAAGACCGTCGAGGCCAAGATCATCGAACTCGATCGAAACCGCAACAACGTCGTCTTGTCGCGACGGGCCTGGCTCGAAGAGACCCAGAAGGAACAGCGAGGCGACTTCTTGTCGAACTTGAAGTCGGGTGAGCGTCGTCACGGCGTCATCTCCTCGGTCGTGAACTTTGGCGCCTTCGTGGACCTGGGAGGAATGGACGGACTCATTCACGTCTCTGAGCTCAGTTGGAAGCACATCGATCACCCGAGTCAGGTCGTCGCGGTCGGCGACGAGGTAGACGTCGAGGTCCTTGACGTCGACTTCTCCAAAGAGCGCATCTCGCTCTCTCTCAAAGCCACTCAGTCCGACCCCTGGCAGGTCTTCGCCGACAGCCACGCCGTCGATCAGTTGGTCTACGGACGGGTCACGAAGTTGGTGCCCTTTGGCGCCTTCATCCAGGTGGGTGAGGGGATCGAAGGACTGGTGCACATCTCAGAGATGGCCGCGCACCACGTTGAAGCGCCCGACCAAGTCGTCACGGCCGGCGAAGAGCTGTGGGTCAAGATCATCGAACTCGATACGGCCCGTCGTCGCATCAGTCTGTCGATCAAGCAGGCCGCCGAGGGTGGCGAGGTCTCTGAGGAGTACCGCGAAGCCTTTGGCTCTCACGCCTACGACAATGAGGGTAACTACATCGGCACGCTCGAGTTCGGTGAGTTCACCCCCGAAACCGAGGCGCAGGCCGCGTGGGCGGAGTTCGCCACCGAAGTAGCAGCGAAGCCCGCGGGATCGCTAGAACCTTCTCCGACGCCCGACGTGCCCGTGACCGACGACGCGTCGGCGCCGAGCGAAACGGTCGCGCTGGACGCTGCGAGCGAGTGACCGCCTAGCGGTCTCGTTTTCGCCGAGCGCGATGTCGGCTACTTTCGCGAGAGCGAGAGTGGGTAGTGACAGGCCACTTTGTGACCCGGGGCTAGTTCGATGAGCAGCGGTTCTTCGGCGGCGCACTTTTCCGTAGCGAAGGGACAACGCGTGCGAAAACGACAGCCGCTCGGTGGATTCATCGGGCTTGGCGGCTCGCCGACCAGCACCTCGCCGTGCAAGGGCGAGTCGGGGTCGGCCTCGAGTGCCGCGCCTAAGAGGAACTGGGTGTAGGGATGTTCGGGCGAGTCGTAGAGCGTGTCGGGCGGCCCGATCTCGCAGATCTTGCCCAGGTACATCACGGCCACCCGGTCCGAAACGTTCTTCACCACCGCCAGGTCGTGTGCGATGAAGAGCAGGGTCAGTCCGTACTCGGCCTTTAAGTCTTCGAGCAGGTTCAAGATCTGCGCTTGAATCGAGACGTCCAGGGCCGAGACCATCTCGTCACAGATCAACAGCTTGGGGCGCATGGCCAATGAACGGGCGATGGAGATGCGTTGGCACTGCCCGCCGGAGAACTGTCGCGCGTAGCGATTGCCGTAGACGATTGGATCGATGCCCACCTTGCTCAAAAGGTCGTTCACGAGCGCCGTGCGTTCATCTCCTTCGACACTCTTCCAACAGTCCAATGGCTCGGCGACGATGTCCTTGGCCCGCCGGCGCGGATTGAGCGAGCTGATGGGATCTTGGAAGATCATCTGCATGCGCGTACGAAGGTTGCGTAGCGCCTTGCCCTTTTGGGTGGTCAGTTCAATGCCCTCGAGCTCGATCGTGCCGCTGGTGGGCTCGACGATGCGCATCAGGGCCTTGCCGGTGGTCGATTTGCCACACCCCGATTCACCGACCAGTCCGAGGGTCTCACCTTCGTAGATGTCGAAACTCACCCCGGCCACGGCACTGAGTGGGTGACGACGAGAACCAAAGTTGACCGTGAGGTCACGCACCCTCAACAGTGGCGTCGTGGTATCGCTCACGAGGTCGCTCCTCGGCTAGTGGGCAGGGGATTCCAACAGGCGAAGCTGTGACCGGGCGCGCTGGCCGGTTGCAACTCGGGACGTTCCTGGCGACAGCGATCCGTGGCGAAGGAGCAACGCGGAGCGAAACTGCACCCCGGAGGGAGATTGAGCAGATTCGGCGGCCGACCGGGAATAGCCAGTAATCGGGTGTGTGAAGGGTTCGAGACCTTAGGTGAACCGTCCAACAGCGCGCGGGTGTAGGGCATACGGTGGTTGGCGAAGACTTCGCGCGTCGAACCCATCTCCACGATACGCCCCGCGTACATCACGATGAGCCGAGACGTCCTCGTGGCGACGACGCCGAGGTCGTGGGTCACGAGCACCACGGACATTTTCATCCGCTCCTTGATCTCATCGAGCAGGTTCAGTATCTGGGCCTGGATCGTCACGTCGAGACCGGTCGTGGGCTCGTCGGCTAACAACAACTGAGGCGAGCCGGCGAGTGCGGTCGCGATGACCACACGTTGGCGCATGCCACCCGAGAGTTGGCCGGGAAAGTCGCTGTAGCGCTCAGCCGGCGAGGGGATGCCGACTAACTCCAACAACTCAATGGCCCGGGCCTTGGCGGCCGAGCGGTCCATACCCAGGCGAACCCGGAGAATCTCGTCGATCTGCTTGCCGATACGCATCACGGGATTCAGTGAGGTCATCGGGTCCTGGAAGATCATGGCCACTTGGAGGCCCCATATCTTCTGTTTCTCCACGTCGCTGGCACCCACGACTTCGAAGCCGTTCAACAGCACCGAACCCGTCACGGTGACGTTGGTCCGCGGTTGCAGGCCCATGACGGTGCGCGAAAGTACGGTCTTACCCGAACCCGACTCGCNNCTGATTGAGGTCAAACGAGACATTGCCCACGGCCGCGAGCGGACCGGCGGGCGTGTCAAAGGTCGTCGAAAGATCCTTCACGACGAGGAGCTCGGGCGTCATACTCACAGGTTGCCCTCGGTCACTTCAAAGTGTGATCGCAGTCGGTCGCCGATGAAGTTCAAGCACAGCAGGAAGAGGCACAGGGCGAGCGATGGGAAAA
>PKWA01000012.1 GCA_003131665.1 Acidimicrobiaceae bacterium | reverse complement strand
TCGCCTCCGTGGATGGAGATTTTGACTACATTTTCGTCGACTGCCCCCCATCGCTCGGCCTTATCACCATTAACGCCTTTGCGGCCGCGACGGACATCATGGTGCCGGTGCAGACAGAGTATTACGCGCTTGAGGGTCTCACCCAGTTGCAAAGAATCGTTGACCTCGTCCAGAAAAACCTCAATCCCGCGCTTCGTATCACCAAAGTGGTACTTACCATGTACGACGCACGTAATACCCTTTCGGTGGATGTGGCGAAGGAAGTCAAGAAGCACTTCACCAACGAGCTTTGCAAGACGGTCATCCCTCGCACGGTGCGCTTGGCGGAGGCACCTTCTCACGGTCAACCCATCTCGGTTTACGATCCATCGTCCAAGGGCGCCAAGGCATACAAAGCATTAGCAGAGGAGATCTTGAATGGCTAGAAAACCAGGTCTAGGTAAGGGGCTCGGGGCCCTCATCCCTGATAGCACTTCAAAGTCGGGCGAAAAGCCCTCGGAGACGCCGTCATCCAGCCCGCTTCGAATGGTGCCCATTGACGCTATCCGTCCGAATCAGTTTCAGCCGCGAAAAGTCTTTAACGACGAGAGCCTGAAGACTCTGGCGGCCTCGGTCCAGGAGTTGGGGGTGCTGCAACCCATCATCGTGCGACCCGTCGAGGGCGAACCCGACCATTTCGAGCTAATTGCTGGTGAGCGACGCTGGCGTGCGGCGGCGATTGCGAAACTCGAGTTCGTGCCCGTCCTTCTCCAAGATGACGTCAACGACCGGCTTTCACTCGAGCAAGCCGTGGTGGAAAACCTGCATCGCGTGGACCTTCACGCGTTGGAAGAAGCTGCGGCCTATCAACAGCTCGTCGATGATTTTGATCTCACCCACGATCAGGTCGCTCAAAGGGTTGGCAAGAGCCGAGCTTATGTTACGAATACGTTACGACTGTTGCAACTAGGCGACGCCGCTCAGAGCGCCTTAGTCGCTTCGCAGATAACGGCCGGCCACGCCCGAGCGCTATTAGCGATCAGTGATGCGAATGCGCAAGCCACGATGCTGGCGCGGGTGATCAAAAATGAGTTCTCGGTGCGCTCGACGGAAGAGGCGGTGAAGCTCTTTCTCGAACCTAAATCGGCACCGGTCGCCGAAGCCACGGCAAAGACACCCGATGGAGTCCCACGNNCGACTTCGTCCCGTGCCCGACGCCAGCGTGGCGGAGCTCGAAGAGTTGCTCGAGAACTATCTCGACACCAGGGTCCACGTTGATCTCAAGGGTCGAAATGGCCGAATAATCATTGATTTCGCGGACCTTGACGACCTAGAACGCCTCTATAGTGCCATCGCTAAGCCGAAATAACTCTCAACTCTCAACTTAACCCTCTCGTTGAAGTTTTCCCCAAGTTGTGGATGAAGTTGTGGGTTATTTCCATTTTGCTTGAAAACATCGGTATCTTCCCCCGAATTACCCGATATTGAACTGGTAATTTCACTCCGGCCTGTGGATAACTTGCTCTACTACACCCTTTAGTGCGGTGATGACTTGGTGAAGTACCTGTTCAGAGAGGTCGTTGTGTTCAACGTGCACGGTCGTCATCTTGGTCTCGCGAAGTATCGGAAGGGCCATCCCAGTTACTTCGACCCTCGGACCGTTCGGCACGAGTGCCAGGGCCGACGCCATCGCGCTCGCGACGAGTTCACCACGTCGCGAGTGGGCGCGATAACTAGCCCAGTAGTGCAGGTGGATGCCGTCGACGTCGTAGAGAGTTTGAAACGACAACGTTAACGCCGCGTCGTGGGCGTTGGCATAATCCGACGACTCTTCGTGGGAGGTGCCGGTGAGCACGTGGATCGCCGGCGAGTCGCCGATCGACCGAGCGAGCCCCGTCACAAGGGGGCTCTCGCCACAGAGCACGATTGAACCGGTGGCGAGGGGATTNNCGGACGAGTTCTTGGAGGGTGGCCTTGGTCAGCGCCCCGCTGGAATCGACAGCGCAGTTGCGCTGAAACTCACAGAGCGCGCTCTCCAACTGGGGCCCGAAGATTCCGTCGATGCGCCCCGGGTTGAAACCGAGTTGGGCGAGCAGCACCTGGAGTTCGGCGATGTCATCTCCACGTAGGTACGGCCGCGTGAGGTACAAGAGACGATCACCCAACTGCCAGCGCGCTTCGCCGAGTCGTTCCCAGGTCGTGACGTCCACGACGCCGGTGAGGGGGAGTCCTCGTGATCGCTGAAAGGCCTCCACGAGCGCGACCGTCTCGGCGTCGTAGGTGTCGTCCGCGTCGTGCGTCGGACGGAGCGTCAGTGCGCGTAAGCGTTCATTGAGTTCGCGCACACGCTGGCCCGTGGCGCCCAGGCGGAGCGGTTCGAAGTTCAGGCGAACTACAGGCTTGAAGTGATCTCTTGCAAGAGAGCGCCCTTGGGCTTGGCTCCCACGAGTCGCGCGACGACTTCGCCGTTCTTAAAGAGCAGCAACGTTGGGATGCTCATGACGGAGAATTTTGTCGCGGTGGCGACGTTGGCGTCCACGTCCAGCTTGCCCACGCTGAACTTATCGGATTGCTCCACGGCAAACTCTTCGAGAATGGGGGCGATCGTCTTGCACGGACCACACCACTCAGCCCAAAAGTCCACGAGTATTGGCTTCTCTGAGGATCCGATGACCTCGGCGAACGTCGCGTCGGTCAAGGTTGTGATGTTTTCGCTCATGATGACCTCCAGATACGCCGTGTCGGCGTGGCGTCAACCACCTTAGCGACCGAGTTCTACATTCCCAGCGTCTCGAGCCATCGCTCGGCGTCGATCGCCGCGATACAGCCCGAGCCGGCCGAGGTCACGGCCTGGCGGTAGACGTCGTCCTGGACGTCACCGGCGGCGAAGAGACCCTCGATGTTGGTGAACGAGCCAAGCCCGGTGCGCACGTACCCGTTCGCGTGTAGATCCACCTGGCCGGTGACGAGGGTGGTGTTCGGCACGTGGCCAATGGCGACGAAGACGCCCGTGACTTCAAGGACGCGATCTTCCTTCGTGAGTGTGTCGCGGACCTTGAGCCCGGTGACCTTGTCGTCACCGAGGACCTCGACGACTTGAGTGTTCCACGCGAAACGGATCTTTTCATTCGAGAAGGCCCGCTCCTGCATGATCTTTGACGCGCGCAGTGCGTCGCGCCGGTGGATCACGGTCACGCTCGTCGCAAAGCGAGTCAAAAAGAGGGCCTCTTCGAGGGCCGAGTCGCCGCCACCGACCACGGCGATGTCCTGACCGCGAAAGAAGAAACCGTCGCAGGTCGCGCACGATGAAACTCCATGGCCAATCAGCTGCTGCTCATGCGGCAGACCCAACCACCGAGCCGACGCACCACTGGCAATGATCAAAGTTTGCGCATGAACCTGATGGACCCCTATATGCAGCAGAAAAGGCCGTTTGCCAAGGTCGGCGCTGGTCAAGTGGGCCATGCGGTACTCGGCGCCAAAGCGCTCCGCTTGCTTACGCATGTTCTCGACCAACTGCGGCCCCAGAATGCCTTCGGGAAATCCAGGAAAGTTCTCGACCAAAGTAGTCATCGAGAGCTGCCCGCCCGGTTCGTGGCCCTCGATCACCAGTGGCTTCAAGTTGGCCCGCGCCGTGTAAAGAGCGGCCGTGTGTCCGGAGCACCCGGATCCGATGATGACAACGTCTCGAGTTTCGCTCATGGATGGTTGTGTAGCAGCAGATTAGATGGGCGATTTCAATTTTTGATGCAAGCGCTCACTCACACACAGGAAATGGCTCACTTCTTTTCCGGCACCGGCGCAGCTTTAGTTCTAGCTTTTGACCCAGTCTTGGGCTTGGATTCTCCAGCGATCTGCGCCAGCTCCTCCGGCACGATTTTTTTCACGCTCAGAAGCGCACGATAATTAGCCAATTCGTCAGAGGCGCCGCGAAACAGCGGCTCATACGCGCTTTGATCCGGCGGCGGCGCGCCCTCTTCCGCCACACATCGGGCCAACGCGACCGACGGCTTTCCAAAACGTTCCAAACGGACCCGGCTAGCGGGAGTATTCGAAGCCAGCATCGCCTCAGAACTAGTGACCGCTGAGGCGCTGTCTTCCAGCGAAACCTGAATCAAGTCCTTCGGATCGCGCACATGCAACACCAGCGTTTCCACCATATTCTGGCCGTCATTGCTGAAGGAATACTGCACGCTGGAAAATAANNAATATTGCACGCTGGAAAAAAGGGCCTGTACCGAAAACTCGCGGCGAATTCGAACATAATTGGCTACCGATGGCTCCCCCGCAACATGGCCGCTCTGCCCTGGCTGCAGGAAGTTCGGCATATCGCTCAGAGTGGAACGTCCGCGCGAAATTTCAAAATCAGTTGCGAACAACGGTTGCTTGGGAACGCGAGCCAAAGCGGCCGCGATTTCCTTCTGCTCCTCGGCCGACGGCGAACATACGTTCAGCATGTTGACCTTCACCTGGGGTTCGGTTGGGGGTTGGGTTGATTGTGAGTTCCCTGCCGGTTCCTGCGCCAACATTACGGGCGCGAGGGCCAGAGCGAGAGTACTAATCCAGAGCGTAGAAACCAGAATCCTGGGCACTGCGGAATTCTAAACGAGAACGCCTGGATTTCTAAATTGCAAATCACTCGAAGTTCGCGGTCGCCCACCGGAACGTCGTAAAATCATCGCATG
>PKWA01000063.1 GCA_003131665.1 Acidimicrobiaceae bacterium | reverse complement strand
ACGATGTCGGCGATGACGTCCTTCACGAGGATCTTCGAGCCGGGTTTGCCGTTGCAGTCGTCCCATCCCACGGCGACGTCGTCGAACTCCTCTTTCACCAGTTGATAGCCCCACTTCATGAAAGCGCCCTCGGTGAACTTTTGAATATTGCCCTTATGCACCAGGGTCACGGACTCTCGTTCGTGGCTGATCGCGTACTTCAGGGCCGCGCGAATCAATCGCTTTGAGCCAAACTCCGAAATCGGTTTGAGACCGAGACCGCTCATCTCTCGTACGTCCCAGCCGAAGGAGTCCTTCACGAACGCGCGCAGCTTCTCGGCGTCGGGACTGCCGGCTTCGAGTTCGAGTCCGGCGTAGACGTCCTCGGTGTNNGAATCTGGCGCAGCGCGACATTGAGCGATCGAAAACCACCACCGATGGGTGTCGTCAGGGGGCCCTTGATGCCAATGAGGTACTCGCGAAAGTCCACGACGGTCTGTTCGGGCAGCCAGTCGCCGGTCTCATCGAAAGCCTTCTGACCGGCCAGCACTTCTTTCCACTCCACGGTCTTGCCGTACTTCTTCGCGGCCGCGTCGAGCACGAGACGTGACGCGGGCCAGATGTCGACGCCGATGCCGTCGCCTTCGATGTAGGGAATGATGGGGTTATCGGGTACGTGCAGTACCCCGTTCGCATTTACGGTTATTTTCTCAGCCATTGTTTCATCCTACGGCGAATGCCGCGAGCGTCTTTTGGGGCCAAAGGTCCCATTTACTCGACCTTAGGAGAAGAGCGCGCGACAGATTTCGCGCGTCGCCGTCGAGCGATNNTCGAACGCTCGCGTCTTGAAGGCGCGCAATGAGAGCCTCTGGCACGCGAGCACCCATCGAAGCCATTCGCTCGACGCCGCCCAACGTCGTCACTGGCATTATGCCCGGTAGTACTGGCTTTTCCACGCCCAGTTCGGCGAGTTCACTAACGAGTTGCACCCACTCGCACGCTTCGAAAAAGAACTGCGTGACGGCAAAATCGGCGGCGTCGAGTTTTCTCGCCAGCTGCACGCGGTCCGAAGTGAGGTCCTTCGAGCGAGGGTGGCCTTGAGGATGGGCCCCCACGCCCACGCAAAACTGGCCCACTTCGCGCGCCAGTTCGACGAGTTCGAGCGCGTAGGTGAAATCTGACGCCTCGAGTGAGGGATCGTCGGGCAGATCGCCCCCGAGGGCCATGACGTTCGTGACGCCCGCGTCGGCGTAGTTCTTGAGTAGATCGCGCATCTCGTCTCGACGGTGACCCACGCAGATCAGATGCGCCATCGCCGTCACGTGGCCGGCTCGTTGGATGCGGGTGACGAGATCGAAGGTTCGCTGGCGCGACTCTCGCCCACCGCGGTAGGTCACCGAGATGAAGGACGGGTCAAGACGATCGAGCTCGCGTAACGACTTCTCGAGCACGGCGCTCTCTTCGTCGGACTTCGGTGGGAAAAACTCGAAGGATCGGGTCAACCCGTTGGCGAGCAGTTCGTCGACGCGCACGGTACTACTGCGCTCGACCGAAATCGTCTTCGAGTCGTTCGATGTCGTCTTCACCAAAGTAGGTGCCATACTGCACCTCGATCAACACGACCGGTGTCGTTCCGCGGTTCTCGCAACGGTGCGCTTGACCGAGCGCGATGTCGACGCTGTCGCCCGCGGAGTAGTCCCGCTCGACGCCGTCCAGGGTGACGGTAGCGGTGCCATTGACGATGAACCAGTGCTCGGCCCGCTGGCCGTGCTTTTGGTAACTCAACCGCTTGCCAGGCGCCACGACGAGGCGCTTGACCTTGTGATCAAAGAGTTCGTCGTCCAGCACCGTATACGAGCCCCAGGGGCGTTCATCGAACTCGCGGCCCTTGCCGTCAGCTGTCGTCATTGAACCCTCTCCGCGGCCAACACGGCGTTTCGTAACAGCATGGCACGGGTCATTGGACCGACGCCACCGAGTCGAGGTGTTATCCAACGCGCAACGTCAGCCACGTCCTCGGCCACATCGCTCAGGAGTTTCTTACCGGACCAACTCGTGCCCGCACCGACGACGGCGGCGCCCGGCTTGACCATGTCGCGAGTCACGAGACCGGCTCGACCGGCCGCGGCGACGACGACGTCGGCGCTTCGAACTAACTCAGTCAACTCTTCGACCCCGGTGTGTACGACCGTGACCGCCGCGTTGCAGCCCGGTCGACGCATCGCCATCAACAGCGCCAGGGGCCGACCGATGGTGAGGCCCCGTCCGATGATCACGACGTGCTTTCCCTCGACGGGCACGTGATAGGCGGCGAGCAACTCCACGATGCCATTGGGTGTGCACGGCAGCGGCCCCGGCGCGCCCATGACCAGACGGCCGAGGTTGGTCGGGTGCAGTCCGTCCACGTCCTTGTCGGGTTGCACGCGCAACAGCACCTGCTCCTCGTTGACTCCACTGGGCAGCGGCAGTTGCACCAAAATCGCGTGCACCAAGGGATCGGCGTTAAAGCGATCGACGACCTCTTCAATGTCGTGTTGCGTGGCGCTGGCGGGCAGGTGAACGTCGAACGAGCGAATGCCGACCTCGACGCATTCGGCAATCTTCATTTCGACGTAGCGCACGCTCGACGGCTCGTCGCCCACGAGAATCGTCCCGAGTCCGGGCCTTCGACCGGCGGCGTAGAGGCGCTGAACTCGATCAGCCAACTCCATCTTGATCCGACCCGCCACGCGCTCGCCGTCCAGTAGTTCTGCACTCATTGCTCTCCTAATGTCGAAAGTGGCGCTCGCCGGTGAGCATCATGACGATACCGGCCTTGTTCGCCGCGTCGATGACCTCGCCGTCCTTCACCGATCCGCCGGGCTGTACGACCGCAACGACCCCGGCACTCGTCAGCGCCTCGAGCCCGTCGGCGAAGGGGAAGAAAGCGTCCGACGCCGCGGCGGCGCCCGCGGCGAACGCACCGGCCTTGGCGACGGCGATATCGGCCGCGACGACGCGGGACTGTTGGCCGGCACCTACTCCCACCGCGACACCGTCACGCGCGATGACGATGGCGTTGGACGTCGTGCGCGCGCACACACGCCAGGCGACCAGTAAGTCCTGGAGCTGTTGGCTGGTCGGCGTGGCGTCAGTGACGCAGCGCCACTCACTAACGGGCACGACCAACTCGTCAGCGTTTTGCACGAGTGCGCTGTCGCCAAAGGTGCGAATCGACAGCCCGAGCGGCTCGGGTGCCGGGGCGCTCAGGAGTCGAGTCGCCTTGCGTCGCGCCACCAACGTGACGATGGCCCGCTCGGAGTAACCGCTCGCGATAATCACATCCGCCTGGGGTCCGGCCGCGATTACTTTGGCGAGTTCATCGTCAACGGCGCCTCCGACCGCAACCACGCCGCCAAAGGCACTCTGGGGATCGGCCGCCAGTGCGTGAGCGAATGCTTCAATCAGCGACGTCCCCAGTGCCGCACCCGAAGCGTTGGCGTGTTTCACGATCGCCACCGCCTTCAACGCGGGCGCGTCCGAACTCAATTCGTGCACGAGGCGCCACGCCGCGTCGGCGTCAAAGAGATTGAGATAGGACAATTCGCTACCCGCATGCTGGGCCACTCCGTCCCACCATGGTGTCGTACCTGCGACCCGATAGCGCGCGGCAATTTGGTGAGGATTCTCGCCGTAGCGCGTGACGGCGGCGCGCTCGAGCGTGAGGTGCAACGACTCGGGCACGACGGCGTCCGTGGCGCTCGGCGCCTCGCCCAATTCGGCGCCGGCGTCGAACCATCGAACAATCTGGGCGTCGTAGGCCGCGGTGTGCGCGAAGGCCGCCCGAGCGAGTTCGTGACGCGTTGCCTTTGACAACGTTCGCGTGGAGACGATCTCTTCGAGCACCTTGTCGTACTGAGACGGACTCGTGACGACGCCCACGTGACGGTGGTTCTTCGCCGCAGCGCGAACCATTGCCGGGCCGCCGATATCGATCAGTTCCGTCGAGGGGTTGGACGAGAAGGGATAGAGGTTGCACACGACGAGGTCAATGGGGGTGATGTCGTGCTCGACCAGCGCGGCGCGGTGCTCGGGTTTATCGAGATCGGCCAAAATGCCCGCGTGAATACGCGGGTGCAGGGTCTTCACGCGCCCGTCGAGCATCTCGGGAAAACCCGTCACGTCCGCGACGTCGAGGTGCGCCACGCCCGCGTCCTCGAGGGCTTTCGCGGTGCCGCCCGACGCCACGAGTTCCACGCCCGCGTCGCTGAGCCCTCGAGCGAACTCGACTAGAGCGGTCTTGTCGAACACGCTTAGCAACGCTCGCATCTAGCTCTCCTCCACGGTGCCGGCCACGCTCTCGGGCTCACGACCCTGGGCGAGTGACGCCATTACCCTAGCGACGACCGTGGGATAGAGCGTTCGCTCCACCGTCTTTATCCGCTCGTGCAACGACGTCTCGTCGTCGTTGGGGTAGACCTCGACACGGCGTTGAGCGAGAATCGGACCGTCGTCCAGCGCTTCGGTGGCGACGTGCACCGTGCACCCCGACTCGTTGACGCCCGCCTCCAACGTCGCCGCCACGGCGTGCCAGCCGGGAAAATCGGGCAAGAGACTGGGGTGGGTGTTGAGCACGCGACCGGGAAACGCTCGATGAAAGGCGCCGGTGACGATCGTGCCAAAGCCCGCCATCGCGACCAGGTCGATACGGTCCTCTCTTAACACGCGAGTTAGTTCTACCGTGTAGCCCTCTCGATCGAAGGTCGATCGAAAGCCACCGAAGTTCAGACGGTCGACGAGCTGCGCGGTGACGCCCGCTCGGCGAGCGACGTCGAGTGCTCGACAGGGTCGATCCGAGACAACGAGGGTCACCTCGATACCGGACTCCAACATGGCTTCGAGGATGGTGCCCGATCCCGACACCAGCACACAGAGACGAACCGGCTCCAAGCGCTACATCGCTCGAACGAGTTCGACCATCTTCGCTCCGGCTTCGGTGGGGTTGGCACAGACGTGCACGCCCGCCGCGGCCAGGGCCTCCATCTTGGCCTGGGCCGTGCCCTGGGAGCCCGAGATGATGGCGCCGGCGTGGCCCATNNGTGCCGGGCACCGGGTCGCCGCCAATGCCCACGCAGGTCGTCTGACCGACGCCTTGTTGGCTCAGTTCGTGCAGAGCTTGGTACGTCAACGTGCCCGACCTCGACACGATGCCCACCGGCCCGCCGGCCAGGGCGATGTCGCCCGACGTGATGCCGATATTGCACTTACCGGGACTGATGATGCCCGGACAGTTTGGACCGAGCAGTCGCACGCCCGGAAACTCCTCGACGAGTCGGTTATAGGTCACGGCCTCGTCGTGGGCGGGGATGCCTTCGGTGATACACACGATGAACGTGATGCCGCCCTCGGCCGCTTCGATGATGGCGTTGGAGGCGAACTTTGGCGGCACCACTACGAATGACGCGCTCGCTCCGACGGCCTCGACCGCCTCCTTCACGGAGTTGAAAACCGGTACGCCGTCCACGTCGGTGCCGCCTTTGCCAGGTGTCACGCCGCCGACCACTTGGGTGCCGTAGTCCCGGTTGCGAAGTCCGTGAAATCGCCCCTGGCCACCGGTCAGACCCTGCACGATGACCTTGGTGTGTTCGTCAACAAAGATGCTCATCGTCGTCCTTACTTCGCCAGTGCCACCGCGCGGCGTGCGGCGTCCAACATTGTTGGTTCGGTGATCAGATCCCCGCTCAAGTGCGGCGCCAGAATCGCGCGACCCTCCGAGGCGTTCGTTCCGTCGAGTCGCAGCACGATGGGCGACGTGATCTTGACGCGCTGCAACGCTTCAAGCACGCCCTGGGCGACCTCGTCGACGCGTGTAATACCCCCAAAGATATTGACAAAAATCGACTTCACCTTGGGATCGGCGTTGATGAGTTCGAGGGCCGCCGCCATAACGTCGGCGTTGGCGCCTCCTCCAATATCGAGGAAGTTCGCCGCCGAACCACCCACTTGATTCACCACATCCAGTGTCGACATCGCCAGTCCCGCGCCGTTGGCGATGATGCCCACCGTGCCGTCGAGGCCAATGTAGTTAAGGCCCTTCGCTTTGGCCATCTTCTCGCGGGGGTCTTCGAACTCGTCTTCACGAAACGCCTCCCATTCGGGGTGGCGAAACGACGCGTTCTCGTCCAGAGTCACTTTCGCGTCGAGAGCGTGCACCTGGTTGTCGGGCGTCAGGATCAGCGGATTAATCTCCGCGAGGTCGCAGTCACCCTTGGTGTAGCAGTCGTAGAGTTTCACGAGGAGTTCCGCCGCTTGTTCGCGCGCGACCTCGTCGAGCTCGGCTTCAGCGACCCAGCGGCGCGAGGTCGCCAGGTCGAGTCCGCGCACCGGATCGATGGACAAGAACGCAATGGCCTCAGGGTTCTCCTCGGCCACGATCTCGATCTCCACACCGCCTTGGGCACTCAGCATGCCCAAGTGGGTCTTGTTCGCCCGATCGAGCGTGAACGAGGCGTAGTACTCCTTCGCGATGTCACTNNCCTCCGGCCTTGCCGCGGCCACCGACCTTCACTTGAGCCTTCACCACGACGGGGTAGCCGATACGCTGCGCGACAGCGACGGCCGCGTCGACGGTGTCGGCGACGTCACCGGGTGACACGGCAATCCCGTAACGCGCGAAGTACTGCTTGCCTTGATACTCAAAGAGATCCATTTACTTCATCCCTTGTTTGCTGGAAGGTGGTGACCGGCTCGCGCGTGTGCACAGGACACCATCGTAGGGGACAAAAAATCGTGCAAAATTCGACTCGACGCACCTTCTATGCGCTCTTCGAGCGAGTGGCCAGAGAGCCGGTCTTACGCCAATGCCCTAATCACCGCAAGCTCAAGTTAAGACTGCTTCACCTGCACTGAGGCCCCGTTTTTGGACGTGAACGAGGGAATCAACTTCACCTTGAACTTCACCTTGGTCTTGGACTTGAGGTACTGCTCCACGGCCGCCGCGCGGCGGTTCGAGAGACTAAAGCTGTTCTTGGAGTATCCGTGGATCGTCACCGACGCTCCCGTGACAAGCTTCTTCGCGAGCGCCGCTAACTGGCTCTTCGCCTCGGCGCTCAAGGTGGCGCTCGGCGCCGCGTAGGTCACTTCAAGGGCCAGCGTGTGAACCGTCGCCTTCTTGACAACCTTCTTCACCGGCTTTTTCACCACCGGCTTTTTCACCACCGGCTTGAATACCACGCTCTTTTTGCCGACGACACTCTTCTTAGCGACGGGACTCTTGTGGCCCACGGCGCCAGAGTTCGCTCCGCCACTCACGAGCGGCACAGCCACGCCAAAGACGAGAACCGCGCCGAGCACGATCGAAGCGGTTTTGACGCGAACGTTGAACCTCATCTGCGTCTCCCCCGCGCTTGTGGCGAATGCCACCAAGTCGTGATCAGTCTACCCATCCCACTTTGAGGAATAAAGGTCGCTCAGGAAACCTTGGGGCCTGGCGCAACGGTCCTCGTGGCCAGTCCGGCCACCCATCCACCCAGGAGCCCCAAAAACGTCAGGTGCCAATCGAAGTCGAAGGCGCCCGCGACGGCGAAACACACCAGGGCGCCCACGGCGCACGAGCTGAGCGTGTCGAAGCGCTTCACTCGTTTGACGAGCGCGCCGACGCCGAGGGCCAACAATGCGAGGCCCACCAGCCCGCTATCGGCCGCGACTTGCAAGTACTCGTTGTGCGCGAAGTACGCCCTAGTTCCATCAACGGCGTGAAAGTGCAAGATGCGATCAGGCCCCACGCCGATCAAGGGATTCGATTCGAACTGGTGCCACGCCGCACTCCACTCGACGGCGCGATCTTGGTCACTGGGGGCCAACGCCCGAAGGGCGATCTCTGAGTGCAACAAGAGTGCTACACCAGCCAACGCGCCGAGCGCCAGGACCGCGAGGATGACGGCCTGGCGGCGGGGCCAACGCCGGGTGGGCGCCTTGGGCACCCACACCAACGAGATCACGAGGGCCGATATCGTCGCCACGCCGAGCCACGCGACGCTGCCCGACGAGGGTGACGTCGCCACTGCCGCGACGCCCAACACGACGCCGGCCAACAGTGGAACCAGAAACGATACGTACTGACGCCAGGGAACGAAGGCGCACGCCACGACGAAGGCCACCAGCGCGCCGCGACTCTGGGTCGCGAGGAGTCCGCCCGTACAAAGACACACACTGGCGCGAGCGATCCAGAGTCGCGGCCCCCCCGCCAACGCCACCAGCAGACTCATCGCGAGAAACGCGCCCGCGGCGTCGGCGTAGGTGAGAGTCGTCGAGAGGCGCCAGAGATTTTGCGCCGGCATCGACATGGGGTACCAACGCCACGTCAATCCGGCAAATCCGATCAGGGCACCGACGCCGCCGAGGGTCGCCACAAAGAGCCCGGCCACTTCGCGTTGGGACTGAGACAGGGAATGAACCAGGACAAATGCGACAGCAAAACCAAGGATGCTCGCTCCCAGGGGCAAGAAACTACTCGCTGTTCCGGCGAAGGCGGCACGCACAAACCACCACAGCGCGAGCAATGAGAAACTTCCGGCCACGGCCCACCCCTGCC